>CAJUDZ010000004.1:0-177669 GCA_910584965.1 uncultured Lachnospiraceae bacterium
AAAAGATACTGATTGTTCTGCAAAAGGGATGAGCGCCTTCATGCGTTTGTCGTGCCTTTGGCGGCCTCCGGGCTTGCGCTTTTGAATCAGATAGCATATAATGGATATCAATGGAAAGAAATAGATACAGGAGGCAGCATCGGTGGAAGAAAAAGAGATTTCACAGGCTGTGATCGGCCGGCTTCCGAGATATTTCAGATATCTTGGGCAGCTCAGGGACGAAGGGACGGAAAGGGTATCATCGCAGGAACTGAGCGATATCATGAAAGTTACCGCCTCCCAGATCCGTCAGGATTTAAATCATTTTGGCGGGTTTGGCCAGCAGGGATATGGTTATAACGTCGGATACTTATATGAGGAAATCGGCAAGATACTGGGGCTTGACAAAGAACACAAGCTGATTATTATCGGAGCCGGGCATCTGGGGCAGGCGCTTGCCAACTATGTGAATTTCGAACGCAGAGGCTTTATTTTTTGTGGAATATTCGATAACAATCCCGCGATTTACGGCATGAAGATCCGGGATATCGAAGTGCGCCCGATAGAAGAAATGGAAGCGTTTATCAGAAACAATGATATCGATATCGCGGTGCTTACGATTCCGAAACAGAGCGCCGCGGCCGCGGCGGAACGGCTGGTGTCCTGCGGCATCCGGGCGATCTGGAATTTTGCGCATGTGGATTTGAATGTACCGGAAGAAATCCAGGTAGAAAACGTACATCTTCTTGACAGCCTGATGAAGCTTTCCTATAATCTGGCTTCCCACAGGAAGGAGTGATATTGTGCCTGGCAAAAACGACGAACTGCAGAAGGCGCTGGCCGGAAAAAATGTCCCGGTTCTGACGCTTGATCATAAGTGGCACAATCTTCTGGCGCCGGCGGAAAAGACGCAGCAGATCAGGGCGCTTGAAGAAAAACTGAACGGGCTTGTCAAACGGCAGGGAAAGGTTACGACAGAGGGAAAGGATATCGTTAAAATCAAGAAAAAGCTGATGAGCGAAGTCCTTGCGATTGCCGATGCGCTTTCCAAAGACCCCTATAACCAGAAACTGCTGAAAGATATGGAAGATCATGAGCGGCTTTTGAAAGAATGCAACGAAAAGATGGCCGTTTATGAAGGGGAGAAAAAGGGCCTGCCCGCGGAAATCGATCAGATCAACAGAAAGCTGATGATGGCGACAATGGAGATCTGCTATCGAAAAATCAGGGAAAATGCGAGAGAAATCAATATACTTGATGACTGGATTAGTCAAATGCGCAGGGAACTGAAGAAAAAGGCCGTCAGAAAGCAGGAAATGGAAGAAATCAACCACAAGACCTATGCGTATATGCACGATATTTTCGGAGCGGACGTCATAGAGCTTTTTGACAGAAAATATCATCCGGAAGAAACCGGGGCAACAGGAAAGAAGAAAAAAAGATAAGAATGCGCCGGAATCAGAGATTTTGGCGCATTTTGGCGTTTGAGCCGCCGCAGTAAACGGGGTTCTGACATGGAGGCGTATGATGGAATATCTTGTTACACAGGCGGAAATGAAACAATATGACAGCAATACGATTACGCACCTGAAAATGCCGTCGGTCGTTCTGATGGAACGTGCGGCTCTGGTGACGGTGGAACTGCTTATGAAGGAGCTGGGCGCCGCGGCGTATCGTGTGCTTGTTGTGGCCGGATGCGGCAATAACGGCGGAGACGGATTCGCGATCGGCCGTCTTCTTCTGCTGCAGGGGTGCCGGGTTGATTTCGTACTGCTGGGCTCCCGCGAAAAGTGCAGCGAAGAGACGGCCCTGCAAATCGATATTCTGGAACGGTACGGGCATTCGCCCTTTGACAGAATCCCGGAAGGTGAATATGATATAGTAATCGATGCAATTTTCGGCATCGGGCTTTCCCGCGAAACGGAAGGTATTTACCGGGAGGCGGTCTGCGCGCTCAACCGGATGCACAGTTATGTCTGTGCCGTCGATATTCCTTCGGGCGTTCATGCCGGTTCCGGGCAGATTCTGGGCTGTGCGGTGCAGGCTGATCTGACGGTTACTTATGGATTTTTTAAATTGGGGCAATTCCTCTATCCGGGGGCAGGATGTTGTGGTAAAATTTTATGCGGACAGATGGGAATTGATGAACACGGGTTTTTGGGAAAAAAGCCCGGGTTCTATACTTATACTTCTTCGGAAGATGTGCGGCTACCTGCGCGCCGGCCGGACGGGAACAAAGGGACTTTTGGGAAAGTGCTTGTCATTGCGGGAAGCGAAACAATCTGCGGTGCGGCTCTGATGGCCGGACGGAGCGTTTTCCGGACAGGTGCGGGAATGGTCCGGATCGTAAGCGCGCGGCAGAACCGGGAAACATTACAGCAGGCGCTGCCGGAAGCGATGCTGACAATTTATGATACGGCGTTCTGGGCAAAAGAGGAGCCTGATGCCGGATTTGCTGCGGCCTTCCGGGAAGCCCATGACTGGGCGGACTGTATTCTGATCGGACCGGGTATCGGAAAAGGGAAGGCGGCAAGGTGGCTTCTGGAACAATG
Organism: uncultured Lachnospiraceae bacterium; assembly: GCA_910584965.1. Lineage (GTDB taxonomy): Bacteria > Bacillota > Clostridia > Lachnospirales > Lachnospiraceae > UBA3282. The sequence continues at coordinate 2,532 of CAJUDZ010000004.1, forward strand.
TTTGTGTGAGAGCGGCCTTCCGCTCGTTATCGATGCGGACGGACTGAATCTGCTGGTTGAAAAAACGTATGAGAAAGAGGGCGGACAGTTCATTCAGGAGATGGTGCGGCAGAGAATGCTTCACCCTGAAAGAAAAATAACTCTGACGCCCCATCTCGGCGAGTTTTCCAGGCTTTTCGGGTGCAGTATACCGGAAGCTTCTCAAAATCTTACGGATTATCCGAAAGAGCTTGCCGACAGGCTGCATTGTATTGTGGTATGCAAAGATGCGAGAACGGTCGTTGCCTGTCCGGACAAAGAACAGATTTATCTGAACACATCCGGGAACGCGGGCATGGCAACGGCTGGTTCCGGCGACGTGCTTGCCGGTATGATCACAGGACTGCTTGCCCAGGGAATGGAAGCGGAAGAAGCCGCGGTCTGCGGCGTATATCTGCACGGTGCGGCGGGAGATATGGCTGCCCGTGTGCATGGGGAGCGCAGCATGACGGCTGCGGATATCATCGAACAGCTGCCGCGGGTGTTCCGTGCGGTGGAAGAAGGGGAAGAAAAAACATTATGATAGAGCAATATGCGCGGGTATACGCGGAAGTGGATCTGGAGGCGCTCCATTATAATATGGAACAGATGCGCCGGAAAATTTCACCGAATACCCGGATTATGGGTATCATCAAGGCGGATGGTTACGGGCATGGAGCGGTTCCGCTCGGCCGGGAACTGGAAGGGATTGATTATGTATTCGGCTATGGTGTTGCCACGGCGGAAGAAGCATTCATTTTACGGGAAGCGGGACTGAAAAAACCGATTCTGGTTTTGGGATACACGTTTCCCTATGCGTATGAAGAATTGATTGCAAAGGAAATCAGAACGGCGGTGTTTCGCTATGATACGCTGGAAGAGCTGGCATCCTGCGCAAAGAAGCAGGGGAAAAAAGCGAAGATTCATATCAAAGTGGATACCGGGATGAGCAGAATCGGCATCCGGCCCGATGAAAGCGGGCTGGCGTTTATCCAAAAAGCGCTGTCTTATGACGAAGTGGAGGCGGAAGGAATTTTCACACATTTTGCCAAAGCGGACGAAGCGGATAAGGCACCGGCATTTCGGCAGATTGACCAAATGAGTCGATTTATTGAAACGGCGGAGAAGAAAACCGGATACCGGTTTCCGCTGAAGCATTGTTCCAACAGCGCCGGAATCCTGGAACTGGAACGGGCCAATATGGATATGGTGCGCGCCGGGATTACGCTGTACGGCCTGTGGCCATCGGAGGAAGTGAGCCGGGACAGCATTTCTCTGCATCCGCTGTTGTCCTTAAAGAGCAGACTTGTCTGTGTGAAAGAAGTGGAAAAAGGGGCGCAGATAAGCTATGGCGGCACTTATACGGCGGAGAAAAACATGCGGATAGCGACGGTTCCCGTCGGTTATGGGGACGGTTATCCGAGAGGGCTTTCGGGAAAAGGAACGGTGCTGATCTGCGGAAAGCGCGCCCCGATTCTCGGAAGGGTCTGCATGGACCAGTTTATGGTAGATGTGGAGAATATACCGGAGGCAAAAGAAGGAACGGAAGTCACCCTCATCGGAAAAGAAGGGGAAGACCGGATTACGATGGAAGAGCTTGGCGCGTTATCGGGGCGTTTTAATTATGAATTTGCCTGTAATCTGGGTAAAAGGATTCCAAGAGTCTATGTAAAAAACGGCAGGGTAACGGATACCAGGGATTATTATAAAGATTTCAGATAGCTTTGTATGTATACCTTCAGAGAAATTGGCAATACTATTGCTGTCAGTTAGAATTGCTGAATTGATTGAAGGAAGTGTGTATATGAAAAGAGGAGATATTTATTATGCCGATCTGCGGCCGGTTATCGGTTCGGAACAGGGAGGCGTCAGACCGGTACTTATTATACAGAATGATGTGGGCAACAAGCATAGTCCGACGGTCATCTGCGCTGCGATCACATCGAAGATGAACAAGGCGAAACTGCCCACCCATATTGAACTGAACGCCAATAAATACGATATGGTAAAAGATTCCGTGATTTTGCTTGAACAGCTGCGGACGATCGACAAAAAGCGTTTAAAAGACAGAGTCTGTCATCTGGATCAGGAAATCATGAAGGAAGTCAATACAGGATTGATGGTCAGCCTGGAACTCAATACATAGGAGGGCTGAGAAGATGGAAGAACGGAAGAGAGGTAGAACAATAATATGGAAGAAAGTGTCACTAACCCGGGAACAGTGCTGATTTTTTTCGTGCTGCTGCTTTTGGAAATGATCGTGTACGGTTTTAACTCCGCAACGCAGAACCGGCATGAACAGGAAGACGAACAGAAGGAACCGGACAAAAAAACAGAAAGGCTGCAATATCTGATTGATAACCCGGCCAAGTACGCGAATGCGATACAGCTCGGCGTGGTAACGGTCAATATGCTGTTCGGCGCGTTATACCTGTACCGTCTGAACGATTATTTCGGTTATGTCGTATATCGGATGGCCGTCGGCAATATCAGCGGACTGGCGGGCTGGCATATCAGTTTTCTCGCCATTCTGACCGCGCTGATCGTCACGGTATGTCTTTTATACATAGTGCTTACATTCGGCGTGCTGATTCCGCGGAAGGCGGCATCGAGATATCCGGATGCGTGGATCCGCGTCTGTATTACGCCCATTTATTATTATGTGCGCCTGGTGGCGCCTTTCACGGGATTCGTTTCCATTTCGGCCAAAGGAATTTTGCAGATACTCGGCGTCAAAGGGCTGGATGCGGCTGCGGATGTGACGGAGGAAGAAATCATTTCCATGATTAACGTAGGACATGAGCAGGGCGTTCTGCTCGCCAGCGAAGCGGAAATGATTACGAATATTTTCGAATACAGTGAAAAAGAAGCGAAAGACGTTATGGTCAACCGGAATAACATGATTGCGATGGACTGTAACGTGACACTGCAGGAAGCGGCCGCTTTTATTCTGGAAGAACATAACAGCCGTTTCCCGGTTTATCATGATACGATCGACCATATCGTCGGGATTCTGCATTTGAAAGACGTTATGCGCATGCAGATGAATGAGAAAATGTTAAGTAAGCCGATCGGAAAAATCAAGGGCCTTCTCAGAGAGCCATTGTTCATTACCGAGACCCGAAAGATCGACGATCTGTTAAAAACCATGCAGAAAGAAAAAATACAGATGGCAATCGTTGTCGATGAATATGGCCAGACAGCCGGCCTGCTCGCGCTTGAGGACATTCTGGAAGAAATCGTCGGGAAAATTCAGGACGAATATGATGAGGAGGAGAGTTACATCAAAGAGAACGGACAGAATGAGTATATCATTGACGGCATGATGCCTCTCGATGAACTGGAAGAACAGCTTGGCATTTCACTGGAAGAGGAAAACTTTGATACCGTGAACGGTTTTGTCATTTCCCGGCTGGAACATATACCGGAGGAAGGCGAGGAATTTGAATTTACGCATCAGGGCTATCAGTTTAAAATCATGGAGGTGAAAGGCCGGATGGTTCAGAACGTGCTCGCGGTCAAAATAACGGAGCCGGAAGAGGGCGGAGAAAAAAATGACGGAGCGGTTGAAGAGACGGAAGAAAAATGATAAGATAAAGTGTTGATAATATCAGGATAAGAGACAAAGGAGAGAGAAAAATGTCAGGACATTCAAAATTTGCGAATATTAAACATAAGAAAGAGAAAAACGATGCGGCCAAAGGTAAGATCTTTACGATTATCGGAAGGGAAATCGCGGTAGCGGTTAAAGAAGGCGGCCCGGATCCGAACAATAATTTCAAGCTGGCTCAGGTAATTGCGAAAGCCAAAGCCAACAACATGCCCAACGATACGATCGAGCGCGGCATAAAGAAGGCTTCCGGGGATAATGACAGCGTTACTTATAAATATGTTACCTATGAAGGATACGGTCCGAACGGCATCGCGATTATTGTTGACGCGCTGACGGATAACAGCAACAGAACGGCGGCCAATGTAAGGAGCGCATTCACCAAAGGGCAGGGCAATATCGGAACGCCCGGCTGTGTTTCTTTCATGTTCGATAAAAGGGGCCTTATTATTGTGGACAAGGAAGAATGCGATATGGAAGCCGACGATCTGATGATGACGGCGCTCGATGCCGGAGCGGAGGATTTCGCAGAGGAAGAAGACAGTTACGAGATTTATACGGCGCCGGACGATCTGGAAGCCGTTGCAGGAGCCCTGAAGGATGCGGGTGTTGAAATGGTATCTTCGGAAGTAACCATGATTCCGCAGAACTGGGTGGAGCTTACGGACGAAACGGCCATTAAGAATTTACAGCGTACGCTCGATCTGCTGGACGAGGACGATGATGTGCAGGCGGTATATCATAACTGGGACGAATAGGCTGAAAAGAATTTCTAAGTCTGCAAAAAAACGCAGACTAAGAAATTCTATGTTTCAGCCGACAGAAACCGCCTTTTCGGGCGGTTCTGTCAGGTTTGTGGTGAAAAACAGCGAGGGAGGAAAACGATGAGTAAACAATACGAAAAGGAAACAATCTGTGTGCAGTCCGGCTGGCAGCCGAAGAACGGGGAACCGCGTGTCCTCCCGATTTACCAGAGCACTACATTTAAATACGAGACTTCGGAGCAGATGGGCAGGCTGTTCGATCTGGAAGAAGCGGGGTATTTTTATACGAGGCTGCAAAATCCTACCAATGAATATGTGGCGGCCAAAATCTGTGAACTGGAGGGCGGCGTTGCGGCGATGCTCACATCTTCCGGCCAGGCGGCCAATTATTATGCCGTTTTCAATATCTGTGAAGCGGGAGATCATGTCGTACTGTCTTCTACGGTATACGGCGGAACATTTAACCTGATTACCTGTACGATGAAGAAAATGGGGATCGAATGTACGGTCGTAGACCCGGATGATGATGAGGAAACGCTCGGCAGGGCTTTTCGGGAAAATACAAAATGTGTGCTGGCGGAGACGATCGCGAATCCGGCGCTTGTCGTGCTGGACATCGAAAAATTTGCGCGGCTGGCGCACAGCCATCAGGTGCCTCTGATTGTCGATAATACCTTTGCTACGCCGATCAACTGCAATCCTTTTGCGTGGGGGGCCGATATCGTGACCCATTCCACAACGAAATATATGGACGGCCATGCGATGTCGGTCGGCGGCTGTATTGTGGATTCCGGTAATTTTGACTGGGCCGCATATCCGGAAAAGTTTCCGGGGCTCTGCACGCCGGATGAATCTTATCACGGTATCACTTATACGGAAAAATTCGGCAGAGCCGCGTACATAACTAAGGCAACAAGCCAGCTCATGCGTGATCTGGGTTCCATTCAGGCGCCGCAGAATGCCTTTTTACTGAATGTGGGACTGGAAACGCTCCCTCTCCGCATGGAAAGACATTGCTATAATGCGCAGAGGACTGCGGAATATCTGGAGGCGCACGAAAAAGTGGCATGGGTTAATTATCCGGGACTGCAGAATAATAAATATCATGAACTGGCGCAGAAATATATGCCGAACGGAACCTGCGGCGTCATCGCCTTTGGTTTAAAGGGCGGAAGAGAGGCTGCCGCACGGATGATGGACAAATTAAAGCTCGCGGCAATCGTCACCCATGTGGCGGACGCGAGAACATGCGTTCTGCATCCGGCGAGCCATACGCACAGGCAGATGAACGACGAACAGCTTGTGGAGGCCGGCGTTGCGCCCGACATGATTCGTCTTTCCGTCGGCATTGAAAATGTGAAAGATATTATTGCGGATTTGGAGCAGGCCCTTGAAACGGCAGAATAAACGAAGGATATAGATTGTCTGCAAAGGCGGACAGATAGGTGCAGAAATGACATATAAAAAAACATGGCTGAGTTATCTGCTGTGGGCCGTTTATACCTGCCTGACGGGAGTAATGCTTGCCAATTACGCAATTTTATTCTGGCAGAAAAAGATCAACGCCACGATTCATTCCGGCACGGCTTTTTTCGTACTTTTCGTTTTCGGCATGACAACGGGCGCTTATATTCTGATTCGTAATATTTTCGGGAAGACCGGGAAAAAATACTGTATAAGCAGCCATACGAAGTTTCTGTGGGAGACTTTTATCGTACTTTGCATTTTTTCTGCCGGGCTGTTGTACCGTATTTCCTTATATATTCAGAACCGGAACGCGCTTGCGGAAACAATATATTATCAGATGGCGACGGTGAAACCGGAGGAAGCCGGAGAACAGATCATACATGGCGCTTCTTACCTCTATACGATCTGCCTGTCTTTTGTATTATCCTTTCTTGGAAATAAAATGACGGCGGCCGTCTGGATGCAGATCGTAATTCAGATGGCGGCGATTCTGCTCGCTTTTTTTACCGTCAGAAGGCTGGCTGGCAGGATACCGGCCTGTATCGCCATGCTGGCGCTTGCGGTATCTTCCGTTTACGCGGAACAGAGTCTTGTAATGACGCCGGAAAGCCTGTTTTTTGCGCTGTATCTGGCCGGAATGTTTATCGTCGGCGGTTATGTGAAGCAGAATTGCCGGAACCGTACCGACAGCGGCCGGGCTTTTCGGGGAGCCCTTTTATGCGGTTTTGTGATCGGGTTTCTGACGTATCTGGATGCGGCAGCCCTGACGCTGCTTATCTTTTTACCCGGCCTTTTAACCGGAGTGTGCTGTGAAAAGGCCGGAAGAAAACAGAAGAAGTCCGCAAAGGAAAGAACCGTGGGATTTTCCCTGTTTTTGATAATGGCTTCTCTTGCGGCGGGCGCACTGGCCTTTGCCGGAATGCTTGCGCTAAATGCTTACAGCTATTATATAGAAGCAACAGAGATGGCAGAGGCGTGGTTTGCCCTGTATCGTGAGCACCTTTTGGTTGATTATATATTTTACCGGACCGAATATTCGATTACGGAGTGCTTTGTGCTGGTAATGCTGGCAGCTTTTCTGGTTATGGCGTTCTGGAACCGGAGAAAAGTACAGAACGTTACGCCATGGTTTCTTCTGATGTTTTTGCTTGCACCGACGCCGCTTGCGGCGACCGGCGTGTTGTCCGTCCAGGTGTATTCCATTTTCATCTGGGGGGTTTTAGCGGGACTCGGCATACAGCAGAGCCTTGTGTGGGAAAGAACGGTTAGCAGAAGGAGAGACGCGGCTGAGGAAATCGCGTCTGCGATGAAAGAAGCGGCATCGGAGTCCGAATCCGTATTGTTGCAGGAGCCGGATAGAAGAGCTTTGTCCGCGCTTCTGCCAGAGCAGAATGGAAGAGCTTTGTCCGCGCTTCCGTCAGAGCCAGATGGAAAACCTTCGCCCGCGCTTCCGCCAGAGCCGGATGAAAAACTGCCGCAGGAGCCGGATAGAGGAACTTCGTCTGCGCTGCCGCAGGAGCCGGCGGAAGATCATGCGCCTGATGTAGTGGAAGAAATGCCGGAGAAACCGCGGTTTCTGGAAAATCCGCTGCCGTTGCCGAAGAAGCATGAAAAACGCACGATGGACTATCAGCATGAAGTGGCGGAAGACCGGATGGAATTTGACTATGAAATCGACGAGGACGATGATTTTGATATTTTATAAGGGATATTTAAAATGAACGTATGGAAACGGGATTTTTACAGAATAAAACTGTTGGGACTGTTGGTTTTGCTGACAGTCTTTTTCTGCTGGCTCATTGGCCGGATGACATCGGCTTCCGGGGACGGGCAGATCGTTCTGAATGAGATATGCAGCAGTAATTTTACGCTGGTCAGGGATGATAACGGCGCTTATTCGGACTATGTGGAACTGTATAACGGAGGCTCCGAAACGGTCCTGTTAGACGGATACTATTTGTCCGACGATCCCGACAGCCCGTGGAAATATCCGCTGTCTTCGATTTCTCTGGAACCCGGAGCATATCATATTGTATGGCTGGACGGGACGGATGATCCGCAGACCGAACGGGTCGGTTTCGGCATTTCCAGACACGGGGAAGAGATTTTTCTAAGCCGCAGGGATACCGGTGAGATCGTCGATTCCGTAAAGGTGCCGGAACTCGTTTATAATACGAGCTACGGAAGGATACGGGACGGGGAAGCCGGCTGGGAAAAAATGACGGCGACTGCCGGCAGTTCCAACGGGATGGCCGATATTCTGCCTTCCATAGAACTGGAGAGTCCTGTGTTCAGCGTGGAAAGCGGTTTTTATGAAGAGCCTTTTGCCCTGGAGATTTCGGCCGGGGAAGGAGAAACGATTTACTATACGCTGGATGGCAGCGATCCGTCGCCTGACGGGACACCGTATCGGGAACCGATTCTCATTGAGGATATAAGTGACCGGGAAAACGTTCATTCTGCCAGAACCGATCTTGCGCCCACCAGGGATTACACGCCGCCTTTTCCTGTGGATAAGGCAGTAGTGGTGCGGGCGGCAAGTTTTAATGAATTGGAAAACACGATGAGCGAAACCGCGCTTGGCGTTTATTTTATCGGATATGGGCAAAAGGAGATTTATGACGGCCTGCCTGTGCTTTCCATTGTGACGGATCCGGATAATCTTTTCGACTATGAGTCCGGTATCTATGTGAACGGCGCTGCGATGGACGAGTATAAGAAGCATGGTATGCAGGACGGCGTGCTGGCCGATTCCTATGTGGACGAGAACGGAGAGACGCAATACCGTTATATGGCGTCCAATGCGTTTCGGAACGGGAAAGAGTGGGAACGTGAATCGACAATTTCCTATTTTGACGGAGAGCACAGATACTGTTTTACACAGGACGTAGGGATTCGTACGGCCGGGCAGTCCACCCGCTCCAATCCGAAAAAATCCCTGAACATTTACGGAAGAACGATCTATGACGAAAATGCGCTGTTTCCTTATGATTTTTTCCCGGGGAATGTTTATTCGACAGTAAAGCTCCGCATAGCGGAAGACATCAAAGATGCTTTTTTAGTCAGTCTGGCGGAGAACAGGGATGTGTCCATCCAGAGAGCGGAACCTTCTGTTGTGTTTCTCAATGGGGAGTATTGGGGAATCTATGATATCCGTGAGCGCTATAAGGAAGAATATCTGCAAAATCATTATGGCGTAAGCGCGGGGAACGTATGGATTATGGATGCCGATGTCGCGGCGGTCGGAGACGGAGAGGCGCAGGAAGCCTATCAGTATATGTATGATCTGATAACGGAATGTGATCTGTCCTATGATGATGTGTATGCGATGGTGTGTGAATGTATTGATGTGCAGAGTCTGATCGATTATTGCTGTATCAACTTATATGTCAATAACAGGGACGTTTCCTTTTCGACGAATACGGCGCTCTGGAGAACGATCGAGCCGGAAGATTCGGAATACGGAGACTGTAAATGGCGGTGGATGCTGTTCGATCTGGATGTGACGCTGGATCCGGAATCGGTTGGAATGGAAGATAACTGGCTGTTCCAGGAACCTGTCGTGCAGAGCCTTATGAAAAACGAACAGTTCCGGCGTCAGTTTTGCATAACGTATATGGACATTGCCAATACGGTTTATAATTATGATAATGTGCATGAAGAGCTGATGGAATGGAAAGAAATTTATGGGGAGCAGATTGTTCTTGACCGTAACCGATTTGCCGATATGTCGTATACGGAAGAAGATCTGGACCTGTATATAACGGAAATGGATGATTTTTTCAAAGAACGGTTTCAGATTGCCATGGCGGAACTGAAAGATCGTTTCGGCCTGGAAAGAGAGCTGGCTGATGTCACGGTAGTGCGGAAGAATTACGGGGGGGGGTATAATTCGAATCAATACGGCCATACTTGAAGAAGAAACATGGACCGGACAATATTATACGGATTATCCGATTCAGCTGACGGCGGTTCCTGCGGAAGGATATCATTTCGCGGGCTGGTGCGGGGATGCGGCGGGTACGGCGGAACAGATAGAAATGACGCTGCCGGAAAACGGGCTGTATGTGGAAGCCGTATTTGAAAAGGATTAAATAAGGTGGAAAGGACATGGTAGAAGGATGAGAAAAATGTTTGTTTTGACCGCCTGTATTTTTTCCCTTTCGATGATGCTTTCAGGGTGCCGGGAAATTCTCGATATGCAGGTCGGTTTGACAAAAGTGGAGCAGGACGGGACAAAAGAGGAAGATGTTCCGGGCCGGTATGAGATGACGAATTATGACTATGACGTTTCGGAAGAGGGCGCCGTGGAAATCGATCTGGCCGATCTTCCGGAAAATATAAGTGATTTTGGCAGTTATGACGGAAGAACACTTATGATCCGTAAGGCCGGAACGTATCTGCTCAGCGGAAAACTGAATCAGGGAAACATTGTGGTCAGCGTATGTGAAGATGAGGTCGTTCACCTGATTTTAAACGGAGTGGAAATCCGTTCGGCGGATGGTGCGGCCGTGTGCGTGGAAAAAGCGGATAAAGTGATTATAACGCTGAAGGACGGAACGGAAAGCACCCTGAGCGACGGGCCGGGGTATGACGACGAACGGAAAGCCTGTATTTTCAGCAATTCGGATTTGACGATCAACGGAAGCGGGTTTCTGGCCGTTTACGGATACCATGCGGATGCGGTGCGCTCCAAAGACCGGTTGAAACTTGTCAATACAAGGATATATGTAAAGTCCAAGAAAGACGGTCTGCGCGGGAATGACGGTGTCATTATCCACGACAGCGAAGTGGAAGCGGAGTGCGAGGGTATCGGTATTTTTTCCGACAGCGATGCGGACATGGTGGTCATACAGGGCGGAAGCTGTAAGGTGATTGCCGGAGAAAACGCGGTCCGGGCCAGCCGGTATGTTTCGATTTCCGATTGCCAGACGGACTTGTATGCGGTATGGGAGATCGTACAGTGCGGCGGCATCCTGGAATGGGAGGGGGTGCCGGAACAGTGAAGACAGCGGACTATTTGGAGAGACGGTACATGGCAGAGGAAACGGCATCGCCCAAATACAGGCATGAAGATAAATATTTGTGCGACAGTATGCAGAATGCCGTTTTAAAAGCGCGCGCGGGAGCGATACTGAAAAGGGACGGACATACGGCGCAGGACGGATTTTACAGGGTGCGGAGCCTGTATTTTGATTCGATTCACGATAGCTGTTACTATGAGAACGAGGACGGAATCGGGGAACGGGATAAGTACCGAATCCGCATTTACAACGCGGATCCGACGCATATTTTTCTGGAAAAGAAGAGCAAAAAACGGCAGATGACCCTGAAACAGTCCTGTCGTATCGATGAACCGCTTTGCCGCCGGCTGATGAACGGACGGCCTGTCGGGAACATTTCCGGTATGGACCGGGAACTGCAGAGCCTTCTGGTACAGATGCAGACAAGGGCTATGCGTCCGGCGGTGATCGTGGAATATACCCGTTATCCTTTCGTGGAGGCAAACGGAAACGTGCGGGTGACTTTTGACGAAGATATCGAATCTTCCGCCGATGCTGCCGGTTTCCTGGAAAAGCGGATTGCGTGCAGGCCTGTTCTGGGAACGGGAATGTCCGTACTGGAAGTAAAATGGGATGAATTTCTGCCCGGATACATTAAAAACTTTATCCAGCTGGATTCTTTACAGTGGGGGAGCTTTTCCAAATATTATCTGTGCAGAAAATATAACGCATATGGAGGCATCAGAATATGAGCATTACGGATATTTTACAGAAATCTTTTTTTGAAGGATACGCTTCTTCCGGACTTTCCGTTAAAACAATTATTGTATGTATGGTGATTACGGTGCTGATCGCCGCATACATATTTATTCTTTACCGTATGGTGAACAGATCGTCCTTTTATAATAAGAACTTTAACATCGCGCTTCCGGCGCTGGCGATTATTACGGCCGCCATTATTTTAACGATTCAGTCGAGCATTGTCATTTCTCTCGGTATGGTTGGCGCGCTTTCGATTGTCCGTTTCAGAACCGCGATCAAAGATCCGATGGATCTCGTTTTCCTGTTCTGGTCCATCAGCGTGGGCATCGTGTGCGGCGCGGGATTTTCCATCATCGCGGTGATCGCCTCGGTGGTGCTGACGGCCGGAATTTTGATTGCCGGCTGGCTGCCGGTTGCGAAGGCGCCGCAGATTCTGTTGGTCAATTCATCCGTGTACGGGAATGAAGGAAAAATTATGGAAATCGTGAAAAAGCACTGTTCCCTCCATAAAGTACAGGCAAGGAATCTGACGAAAGATCATCTCGATCTGGCGGTCGAAGTGCGGGTCAAAGAGGAGGCAGCGCTTGTGACGGAGCTGATGGGGCTGGAGCATATCGTCTCCGCATCGCTTATTTCCCATGACGGAGAAGTCACTTTCTGATAAAAAGGAATGATGAATAAAAAACAGAATATAACAAAAACTAAAAGAGAATTGCAGGCTGTAATTCTCTTTTTTTTCATCATGCGGTTTCCGCATATGCGGATTTGCATCAGGCAATTATCATTCCGGAAGAATGCGCGGCATTCTTTTTACAGCCGCCGCCCGGCGGCGAATTTTTATATAAGAAAGGCGGACATACTATATGGGAAACAAACAGGATCATAAAGACCATGGCAATAAAGAATATAAAAAGGAAAGAAACGGGAAAGAAGGAAGGGAAGAAGAACGCAAGGCGTCCAAAGCCGAAGCCGAAAAGCACCGTGACGAACGGATTGAATCCACGGGACAGCTGACGCTTGACGAAAACGAATCACAGCATAATATTCACCTGATTACGATCATCGGAGAGGTCGAAGGTCATGATAATCTGGGCGGTTCTTCCAAAACGACGAAATATGAGCATATTCTGCCCCAGCTTGCGGCGATCGAGGACAGTCAGAAAATTGACGGCGTCCTGATTTTATTAAATACGATGGGCGGCGACGTGGAGGCCGGTCTTGCGATTGCGGAAATGATCGCTTCCCTGAGCAAACCGACGGTGTCTCTTGTGCTTGGCGGAAGTCATTCCATCGGAGTGCCGATCGCGGTCAGTACGGACTATTCCTATATCGTGCCTACTGGAACAATGGTCATCCATCCGGTGCGGCTCAACGGTATGGTCATCGGTGTTCAGCAGACATTCGATTATTTTAAACAGATTCAAAATCGTATTACGGGATTTGTGTGCGGCCATTGCAAAATTTCCAAGCCCCGGCTCGAAGAACTGATGATGGAGACGGGAATGCTGACAAAAGATGTGGGATCCGTACTTGTCGGCAAAGAAGCGGTGGAAGAAGGAATTATCAACGCGGTAGGCGGCATCAGCGACGCGATCGGACATTTGCATGATATGATAGGAAAAATAAAAGATGACAAGTAAATTTGGAAATGCTATACTATAAATTGCCCGCATATGTTCGCGGGTCTCAAAGAAATAAAGAGGCTAAAAACGAGGGATTAAAGTATGGCAGCAAGTCAGGGAAGAGGAACGAGGAAGGGAAGTTCCGGCGCTTCCGGTAGAAGTACAGGCAGAAATGGTGGAAAAAGAACAACAAACAGCAGGAGTACGGGAAGGTCAGGCCGTTCAAATGCCGCAAGGCGCGGAGAACCGATGGATATCGCAATCCGCAATGAAATCATTTTAATTGCGTTTCTGGCGCTTTCCGTCATTCTGTTTTTATGTAATTTTGGCATAGTCGGGAAGATCGGCGATGCGGTCAGCACGTTTATGTTCGGCATTTTCGGGCTGATGGCGTATATCATGCCGGTCCTCCTTTTTCTGGCGATCGCATTCGGAATGTCCAATGTGGGCAATGATATTGCGACGCGAAAACTGATCGCGGGCATAATCCTGATTTTTATCATGAGTATGGTTTTCGAGCTGATGAGCGCCGGTTATACGGAAGAGGATACATATCAGCTTGGTGAAATATACCGAAGATGCAGCGAGAAACGAAACGGCGGAGGTATTCTGGCGGGGTCAGCTGCATTTGCGCTTTACGATCTGCTCGGTATGGTAGGAACGATACTCGCGATGATCGTCGTCGGGCTGATCTGTGCCGTTATTGTAACGGACCGGTCTTTCTTAAACGGCGTTGCCAGCCAGGGAAGAAAGGTTTATGAGCGTTCCATGGAGGATGCGGCATACAGGCGCGAGCGCTCGCGGGAAAGAAGAGAGGAAATGGAACAGCGCCGTATCCTGGAAGAGGAGCGGAGAAAACAACTGGAGGAAGAACGGGAAAACGAGAAAATCCTCAGGATGGATAAAAAAGTATCCGGTGTTATGCTGGATACTGCGCTTGGGACGGGGCGCGATACGAGAGCCAGAGAAGAAACTGCGGACACCAGGGACGATCTTCACGAGATTATGCTGAGCGAAGAGATCGAAGAGGAAGAAATGCCCGTGATCCGGGAACAGGATACATATCATTTTATCGAGAACGAATCGGATGAGCTGAACGAAATCCGTTTTTCGGATGAGCCGGACGAAGAATCGGAAGAAGAGCCCGAAAGGGAACCGGTGTTTGAAGAGCCGTTAAAACCGCAGGATTCTTATACCTTACAGATGGGAAACAGCATGCCCGCAGAAAGCGCGGTCACAAGAGAACGTCCGTCGGCCAGGATTTCCGCGCCGCATGAGGGAAACGCAGGGGACGGGGAAAAAGCGGGGAACCGTCCGTCGTCTGCAGACGAACGGCCGGCAGCGGACAATATGCCGAAACAATACCGTTTTCCGCCCATTACGCTACTTGCGAAGGGAAAGGGAAAGAATGCGGCCAATTCCAATAAAGAGCTGAACGAAACGGCGGCGAGGTTACAGCAGACGCTGGCGACTTTCGGCGTCCGCGTAACGATTACGGATATCAGCCAGGGGCCTTCGGTAACAAGATACGAACTACAGCCGGAACAGGGCGTGAAAGTGAGTAAGATCGTCGGGCTTACGGACGATATCAAACTGAATCTGGCGGCAACAGATATCCGTATCGAAGCGCCGATACCCGGCAAGGCGGCCGTCGGCATCGAAGTGCCGAATAAAGAAAATTCCGCAGTCGCGCTGCGCGATCTGCTGGAAACGAAAGAGTTTAAGGAATTTCCGTCCAATCTGGCTTTTGCGGTAGGAAAAGATATCGCAGGGAAGACCGTGACGACGGATATTGCCAAAATGCCTCATATGCTGATTGCGGGCGCGACCGGTTCCGGTAAATCCGTCTGCATCAATACGATTATTATGGGGCTTTTGTATAAAGCGCATCCCGACGATGTAAAACTGATTATGATAGATCCGAAAGTCGTGGAACTGAGCGTTTATAACGGGATTCCGCATTTGCTCATCCCGGTCGTGACGGATCCGAAGAAAGCTGCCGGAGCGCTTCACTGGGGCGTTGCGGAGATGACGGACCGCTATAAGAAATTTGCGGACTTCAATGTGCGCGATCTGAAAGGATATAATAAGAAAGTGGAAGAAATGAAGGCGCGGGGAGATGCCGACGCGCCGGCCAGACTGCCGCAGATTCTGATTATTGTGGATGAGCTGGCGGATCTGATGATGGTGGCGCCGGGAGAGGTGGAAGAATCTATCTGCCGTCTGGCCCAGCTGGCAAGAGCCTGCGGCATCCATCTGATCATCGCGACGCAGAGACCGTCCGTAGACGTTATTACAGGTTTGATTAAGGCGAACATGCCGAGCCGTATCGCGTTTGCGGTATCCAGCGGCGTGGATTCCAGGACGATTCTGGATATGGTCGGAGCGGAGAAACTTCTGGGTAAAGGCGACATGCTCTTTTATCCGCAGGGCTATCCCAAGCCGGCGAGAGTACAGGGGGCGTTTGTTTCCGACAAAGAAGTTTCGGACGTAGTTGATTTTTTGAAAAATCAGGCGATCGGAAATGTATACAGCGAAGATGTGGAAGAGAAAATCAGAAACATCGGAAGCGGATCCGCGGAAGGCGGAGCGGGAGCGCCGGGCTCCGGCGCGGAATACGATCAGTATTTTGCGGAAGCGGGACGGTTTATTATCGACAAGGACAAAGCGTCCATCGGCATGCTGCAGCGTGTGTTTAAAATCGGATTTAACCGGGCCGCAAGAATTATGGATCAGTTGTGCGAGGCCGGCATTGTCGGGGAAGAAGAGGGGACGAAGCCGCGTAAAGTGCTTATGACAATGGAAGAATTTGAGCAGTTTGTCGAAGAAACGTTATGAAAAAATAAGCTCGAAAATGATTGACAGATGCAGAGAGGAGCCAATATGAAAACCGATATCGAAATTGCCCAGGAAACAGCCCTTTGGCCTGTTTTGTCCGTTGCGGAACGCATCGGCATGCAGCCCGATGACCTGGAACTTTACGGAAAATATAAGGCGAAGATTTCCGAGGAATATATGGAAAGAATCAAAAAGAATCCGGAAGGCCGCCTGATTCTTGTGACGGCGATCAATCCGACGCCGGCGGGAGAGGGAAAAACAACGGTCAGCATCGGCCTTGCGCAGGCTTTTGGCCGGATGGGGAAAAAAGCGGTACTGGCCCTGCGGGAACCTTCGCTCGGTCCTTGTTTTGGAATCAAAGGCGGCGCGGCCGGCGGCGGCTATTCCCAGGTCGTTCCGATGGAAGAACTGAATCTGCATTTTACAGGAGATTTTCATGCCGTTACTTCCGCCAATAATCTGCTTGCGGCGCTGCTCGACAATCATATCCAGCAGGGAAATGATCTGGGCATCGATATGAGGCAGGTCGTATGGAAGAGATGCCTTGACATGAATGACAGGGCGCTGCGGAATATCGTGATCGGCCTGGGAAACAAGGCGGACGGTTTCGTGCGGGAAGACCATTTCATCATCACCGTCGCATCCGAAATTATGGCGATTCTCTGTCTTGCGTCGGACGGGAAGGACTTAAAGGAAAGGCTCGGACGGATTATCGTCGCATATAATTTGCAGGGTAAGCCCGTGACCGCGGCCGATCTGAATGCGGTGGGGGCGATGGCGGCTCTGTTAAAGGATGCCATGAAACCGAACCTGATTCAGACGCTGGAACATACGCCGGCGCTCGTTCACGGAGGCCCTTTTGCCAATATAGCGCATGGATGCAATTCGGTCAGGGCAACGAAAGCCGCGCTGAAAATGGCGGATTATGTGATCACGGAAGCCGGATTCGGCGCAGATCTGGGCGCGGAGAAATTTTTTGATATCAAATGCCGCATCGGGGATTTAAAACCGGATGCAGTCGTTCTGGTAGCGACCGTCAGGGCACTGAAATATAACGGAGGCGTACCGAAGGAAGAACTGGCTTCGGAAAATCTGGCGGCTCTTGAACGCGGTATCGTCAATCTGGAAAAGCATATTGAGAATTTGCAAAAATACGGTGTACCGATTATCTGCACGTTAAATTTCTTTGTCACGGATACGTCCGCAGAAGTGGATTACGTACGGCGTTTCTGTGAAGAAAGAAACTGCGAATTCGCGCTTTCCGAAGTCTGGGCAAAAGGCGGAGAAGGCGGCCTTGAACTGGCCCGGAAGACTTTGCATACGCTGGAAACAAAGGAATCCGGTTTTCATGTGCTTTATGAATCTTCGCTTTCCCTGAAAGAGAAAATCCGGACGGTTGCACGGGAAATTTACGGTGCGGCCGGCGTTTCCTTCACGGCCGCTGCGGAAACACAGCTGCGGAAGCTGGAGGAGCTCGGATTCGGGGAAATGCCCGTCTGCATGGCGAAAACCCAATATTCTCTGTCGGACGATCCGGCAAAACTCGGACGCCCGGAGCATTTCGATATAACGGTACGGGAAGTTTACGTCGCTGCCGGCGCCGGATTTATCGTGGCGTTGACCGGAACGGTCATGACCATGCCGGGGCTGCCTAAAAAACCGGCGGCTTATGGAATCGATGTAAATGACGACGGTGTGATAACAGGATTATTTTAAACGAATGGGGGATTCATATGCCAAAGATTATAAACGGAAAAGAAATTTCGGCACAGATAAAAGAAGAACTGAAAGAAAAGGTCGCGGAGATGAAGAAGGCGGGTATTTCCGTCTGCCTTGCTGTCATTCAGGTAGGAGACGACCCTGCATCCAGCGTCTATGTGGGCAATAAAAAGAAAGCCTGCGCTTATATCGGCATTACATCGCTTTCCTATGAGCTGCCGGAGGAAACGACGCAGGAGGAACTGCTTGCGCTGATCGGTGAGCTGAACAAAAGGAAAGACGTGAACGGTATTCTGGTACAGCTTCCGGTGCCGGAACATATCAGCGAAGATGCGGTGATTCGTGCGATCGCTCCGGAAAAGGATGTGGACGGTTTCCATCCCCAGAGCGTGGGAGCGCTCTGCATCGGACAGCAGGGATTTGTTTCCTGTACGCCGGCCGGCATTATACAGCTTTTGAAACGTTCCGGCATCGAAATCGCGGGAAAGGAATGTGTGATTATCGGAAGAAGCAATATCGTCGGCAAGCCGATGGCTCTTTTGCTGCTTCGGGAGAACGGAACCGTCACCGTGACGCATTCCCGGACAAAAGATCTGAAAGAAGTGACGAAGCGGGCGGATATTCTGGTCGCTGCGGTGGGAAAACCCCGAATGATCACAAGGGAGTATGTCAAAGAGGGAGCTGTTGTTATCGATGTGGGAATCCACAGAAACGAGAATAATAAATTGTGCGGGGACGTCGATTACGATGACGTCGCGCCCGTATGCAGCGCGATTACGCCGGTGCCGGGAGGCGTCGGACCGATGACGATCGCGATGCTGATGAATAACTGTGTGGAGTCGGCTGCTTTAAGACAGTAGAAAGGAAACTGCCTATGAAATGTCCGAATTGTGGCAATGAAATAAAAGAAGGCCACCTGATCTGTGAAGTATGTGGCAATGAGATTCGGATTGTACCGGATTTTGAACCGGAAATTGAAAACAGCATAACGGAAGTACTTACCACACTGGCGGCTTTACAGGATGAGGAAGAAAACGGCGGGGAAGAGAAAAAGGCGTCAGAACCCGTAAAAGAAGAACAGGAAGAATCAAAAAAAGCAGCATCCAGAGCCGTCTTAAAGAGAGAGGACGACGAATACGAGGAGGAAGAGGAAAGACGCATTTCCAGGAGAAGCCGTCAGGTCGGTGTACTGATCGGCTTCTGCATCATGATTTTTATCGGGCTTTTGTTCTGGATTGTTTATTCCTGGCATGTGCAGACCGTGTCTTATCAGATCGATAAGGCAAAAGAATACGCGTCGAGAGGGGCCTATGAACAGGCTGTGGCCTGTCTGGATAACGCGTACCGCAAAGACGATACGCAGGCCCAGATTCTGTTTTTGAAAGCGGACTATTATTATTTGATGCCGGATAACGAATCGGCATTGCAGGCGCTTTTCCAGATTATCGATAAGGGAACTTATTCCTACGAGGATGTGGAAGAGGCCTATGATAAAGTGATAACGATTTATACGAAAGAAGAACGTTATGAAGAGATTAACGAGCTCCTGCTTTCCTGTAAGGAAGATTCCATTGTCAATATGTTCCAGGGCTATATGGCTAAAGAGCCGGAGTTCAGCTATGTGGAAGGTGACTATGCGGAAGTGATACCGCTAAAATTAAGTTCCAATACTTCCGGAACGATTTATTTTACGACGGACGGTTCCACACCGAATGAGAACAGCCAGATCTATACCGCACCGCTGTTTCTGGAAAACGGAGATCATACGATCAGCGCGCTTTTTATCAATGATTACGGCATACGGAGCGAGGTTGTGAGCAAGTCTTACCATATTAATCTGGATGTGCCGGGAGCGCCGGAAGTGGAATTATACAGCGGCATTTATACGCAGCCCATGATGATATCCGTCAACGGGCAGGCCGGATGCACTACCTTCTATACGACCGACGATTCGCAGCCGACCAAAGATTCGGTTCCCTATTCCGGGCCGATTCCGATGCCGCTCGGGACGACGAATTTTAAATTCGTCAATGTCAGCGAAGAAGGCATATACAGCGATGTGACGATGCGGACTTATACGCTCAGGCTTCGGAATACCATTACGACGGACGATGCGGTGCAGAAGCTGACCGCCCGGCTTGTGGAAACGCATTATCTGCTGAATGCGGAAGGAAAAGCCGAGCTGCAGAGCGGGACATTCTCCTATCAGTTCAGCTCCGTGCTTCAGATCGGAGAGGATGTTTATTTTACGATTAACGAGTATTATGACGACGGGACCGGGCTGATGAGCAGAACGGATAAAGTATTTCTTGTGCAGGCCTATACCGGGGCGGTTGCGAGGTTAGGCTATGATGAGAACGGAGAGTTTGCCGCCGTTCCGATTTAAAAAAAGATTGCAAAATAAAGGTACATCTTTTATTATAAGGAATAGAGCTTTTCTGAGGCGTTAAAGAACGCCGGTTTGGAAAGGCCGGATCGTTAAGAGAAAGGCATGGTTATTATATGTATAAGATTTTACAAGCGAAAAAACTGACAACGAATATTTTTCTGATGGTGGTCAGGGCAGAGCGTGTTGCGAAGTCCTGCCAGCCCGGACAGTTCATTATTGTCAGGATGGATGAAGACGGAGAGCGGATTCCGCTGACAATCTGTGACTATGACAGAGAACAGGGAACGGTTACGATCGTATTCCAGACCGTCGGAGCGGCCACACAGAAGATGTCGGCATTGCAGGCGGGCGATTGTTTTCATGATTTTGTCGGGCCGCTGGGGTGTCCTTCGGAATTTGTAAAGGAAGATATGGAGAGCCTGAAAAAGAAAAAAATGCTCTTTGTGGCGGGCGGCGTTGGAACGGCTCCGGTATACCCGCAGGTGAAATGGCTGCATGAAAACGGAATCGATGCCGATGTTATTGTCGGGGCAAAGACCAAAGATCTGCTGATTCTGGAAAAAGAGATGGAAGACGTTGCGGGGAATCTTTTTATCACGACGGATGACGGTTCCTATGGCAGAAGCGGCATGGTAACGCAGACGATCAAAGACCTCGTGGAAGAAGGAAGAAAGTACGATGTCTGTGTTGCGATCGGGCCGATGATCATGATGAAATTTGTCTGTAAAATGACGGAAGAGTTACATATTCCGACGATTGTCAGCCTGAATCCGATTATGGTTGACGGCACGGGAATGTGCGGCGCATGCCGTGTTACGGTAGGCGGAGAAGTGAAGTTTGCCTGTGTTGACGGGCCGGAATTTGACGGCCATAAGGTTGATTTCGATCAGGCGATGAAACGTCAGCAGATTTATAAGACGGAAGAAGGAAGAGCATTCTTAAAGGCCAAAGAAGGGGATACCCATCATGGCGGATGCGGAAACTGCGGAGGTAATGACTGATGGATGTTTTAAAGAAAGTACCTGTCCGTGAACAGGATGCGAAAGTGCGCGGGGCGAACTTTGAAGAAGTCTGTCTTGGATATAATAAAGAAGAAGCGATGGAAGAAGCCGCACGGTGTATCAACTGCAAAAATGCACAGTGTATCAAAGGCTGTCCGGTCGCGATTAATATTCCGGGATTTATTGAACAGGTGAAAGAGGGAAATATGGAAGCCGCTTACCGGGTGATCAGCGAGTCTTCCGCGCTGCCTGCCGTATGCGGCCGTGTGTGCCCGCAGGAGAGCCAGTGCGAAGGAAAATGTATCCGCGGCATTAAGGGAGAACCGGTGTCCATCGGCAAGCTGGAACGCTTTGTGGCCGACTGGGCGAGAGAAAACGAAATAAAACCCGAAGGAGCCAGAGAAAAGAAAAACAAAAAAGTTGCCGTTATCGGTTCCGGTCCGGCCGGCCTTACCTGTGCGGGCGATCTTGCCAGAATGGGATATGATGTGACGATTTTTGAAGCGCTTCATGAAGCGGGCGGCGTGCTCGTATACGGTATTCCGGAATTTCGTCTTCCAAAGGAAGATGTGGTACTCAAAGAAATCGAGAATGTAAAATCGCTCGGCGTTACAATAGAAACGAACGTGGTAGTCGGAAAATCCGTAACCATCGATGAACTGATGGAGGAAGAAGGCTTTGATGCCGTATTTATCGGTTCCGGAGCGGGTCTGCCCAAATTTATGGGTATTCCCGGCGAACAGAGCAACGGCGTTTTTTCCGCGAATGAATACCTGACAAGAAGCAACCTGATGAAAGCTTTCCGGGAAGACTCCGATACCCCGATCATGAAAGGAAAGGAAATCGCGGTTGTCGGCGGCGGAAACGTGGCGATGGATGCGGCAAGAACGGCGCTTCGGCTCGGTGCAAAGGTGCATATCGTATACCGGAGAAGCGAAGAAGAGCTGCCGGCGCGTGTGGAGGAAGTACATCACGCGAAAGAGGAAGGCATTATCTTTGATTTGTTGACTAATCCGGTCGAAATCCTTGCCGACGAAAACGGATGGGTCTGCGGTATGAAATGTATCCGAATGGAACTGGGCGAGCCGGATGCTTCGGGCAGAAGACGGCCGGTAGAAGTTCCGGGTTCGGAATTTGTCATGGACGTGGATATGGTTATCATGTCCCTCGGAACATCTCCCAATCCCCTCATTTCTTCGACAACGGCAGGACTTGAAACCAACAGATGGAAATGTATCGTTGCCGATGAAGAACACGGAAAAACAACAAAAGAAGGCGTTTATGCCGGGGGCGATGCGGTAACGGGTGCCGCAACGGTTATTCTCGCGATGGGAGCCGGTAAAGCGGCCGCACAGGGAATCGATGAATATCTGTCCCGTTAAATTGTAAAAGCGCAGGCCGCCGTGCCTGCGTTTTTTTCGAAAGATAAGAAAATATTAATAATTTTCATCATATTTCTTTAAGGAAATCTTATTATAATAAAGACAGTACCGCGGGGCATTCTGACATGGAGGATTATTATGAATTTGCTGGAACGAAACAATTCTGAGAAAGAAGAACAGGACAGAGAGAAGAAAAAACAGGAGAGAGAACGGGAATCGGGAAAAAGAGCCGTTCCGGAAAGAAAGTATGCCGGACCGGACAAAGAGGAAAGGAACCGGGAATGGAAAGAACCTAAGATACCGGTGATTCTGATTTTATCAGGTATCATTGTCGTGCTGTTCCTTTGTATCATTGTACTGCTTGTTGTGCCGCCGAACAGACGGGAAAGCGATGACAGCGAAGCATTGCAGCAGAACATGCTGGACTATGCCAATGAGCAGAAGCAGAATGATAATGTGGCAGCGGACACCCCTACGTCGGAAATTATCGTAGTGGAGCCTTCTGAGGTTCCGGAGGAGCCAGAAGCGGCCGTTCCCGAACAGACGACGCCGGAAAACCCGGAGGAAACAAAGGAAGAGACTTATACGCAGGAATCCAACACGATTGATAAGACGGCGATCGTCGTCGATATAGAGGACGAAGACGATATTTCCTATACGAAAGAATTTATCATGAATGAGATGATGCCGTATTTCGCGGACAACAACCTCGACGCGGTCTGGGATCTGGCGCATCTGAAACGTTATGTAAAACTTTCCGCCGGATTGAAAAATACCAACAGCTATTATTATCAGGGCGGAACGGACAGCAGCGGAAAGCCGGACGGCATCGGGCTGGCCATTTATGAAAATAATACATATTATTACGGGTCATGGTCTCACGGCGTGCGGAGCGGCGACGGCAGATGGATTCGTTTCTATATCGATGAAATCGGCGCAAAGACGACGAAGAAAGTCTATCAGGCGCACAGCTATTCCGGAATGTGGAGCAATGATCTGCCAAACGGAGAAGGCGCCGAGCACTACGAAGTGGATATCACTCAGGCTTCTGACAACGTTATACAGAATGTAGTCGGCAATTTTACGAACGGATTGTACGACGGAGAGATGTACGCCAATACGATTGATTATCTTGGAAACGTGCAGGAATGGGACGGTATCGCGCACCAGGGCGTTTTCGAGCTGTGGCGGGATATGAGCAGCATCGGAGAATGCGCCGTGTGGAGATGCAAAACAGACCCTGAGGAATGCCTGGATATAGACAAATCCGAGAATAAAAACCAGGGAATGCGGGAACTGTTGGTCAGCGGTCCGGCAAAATAAGCGCACACATCAGGTAAAAGGGCAGCGAAAATACCATAAAATAAACATATCTGAAATCCGTAGCAACGGGCGTTGCAATCATGACGGTAAGAAAAAGGGCGAAGCTTGGAAGGTAACAGATGAGCTTTGCCCTTTCCATGCGTGCAAAAGCATTTCCGATACAGAATAAAAGAAACCAGAAAGCGATGCCCATACTCCAGAGAAGGCTGTAAATCGGAAGCATGCTGCCGAGTTTTAAAGATATTTCCTTACCCTTTACGATAAGCGGGCCTCTGATCAGCGGTGTGTGCGATACGCCGAGAGCCGTTGCGCTGATGCCTTCTCCTTCCGCAACCGGATAGAAGGAATCGGGATACCAGTAACCGTAAGTCTGATCGATATAAGCTTTCAGATAATCGCCCGGATAAGCGGCGCCAAGAGAAAGCCATAACCTGAAAAATTCGCCTTTGTGCGCGGACAGATAGTCCTGATTGCCGGCCCGGACAAGTTCCTTCATATTGTCAGCGAACGTGGGATTATATAACTCTTTGATGTAAGTAGTATCGATAACCTGTTCGATCAGGTCAATCTGTTCTTTTTCAAGCGCTCTGTCATGGACAAGCACCGCGGCAATCTGCTGAGTCGGAATGGACAGCGATTCCACGAGATCGGGCTGCGTAACGCCCAGCGCATTCATGACAGGATATCTGACGATGCCAGCGGTAAACAGGATGCCCAGAATTACCGGGAACATCGTGCGGGCACATTTCCGGTAACAGAACAGCAGGAAGGGCAGGCAGAATAAAAAGCCGTACCAGCCGTTGGAACGAAGCAGACACACCATAACGCCGGAAAAAAAGAACATTAAAAGCACCGACGGATTTTTTCCCCGGAACATGCGCAGGATGGAACAGCTGAATAAAAGAACGACCGCCGCAAACGGAACATCCTTCCAGAGCGTGACGGAGAAGACCGCGTGATAGGGAATAACCGCGTAAAACAGCGTAAGCAGAATCTGGATTCCCTGACGGATGCGGAATGCTTCCAGCGTTTTCAGAAAATAATAGACACTGAATGCCAGAAAACACATCTGAAAGAATGTATAGAAAGAGACGGCGGCAACCATATCGGAGGTCAGAAAGAAGCCGATATGATAAAACAGTTTGAAAATCATCGTATGCACAAATGGATGATGGTTACTGTATGCCGTAAGATTCAGAACCTGTTCGAACTGGTTGATGCTGTCCGGCGTCATGATGCCCGGATATTCATACAAAAAATAGGGGAACCAGCAGAACAGGCAGCCGAGAAAGCAGAAAAAAGGAAGATGCTTTATCGGGCTTCTTTTCTGGCCGTATAAAAGCGTCTGCAGGGATTCCTTGTCCGCGCTGAAAGAAAACAGCAGCAGAAGCAGTTTGTAGAAGCAGATAAAAAAACCGAGAAAAACCGAGGACAGTACAATGATCTGGAAGAGATGATTCGTCAGGGTTTCGATATAATGCGGGTAATCTACCGCCATATAAAACAGAGTGAACAGCACAGACAGGGTAAGTGCGCTGTATCTGACCTGTTTGGTATAGACAAAGGGTTTTGCCAGGAGACGGACGCTGATGTGCCGGTACAGGAAAAAGGACAGCAGGAAAAAGGCGCCTGTCAGGATATTGCCGGGCTCCATACGGCCGGCTTTCATGAAAGCCCAGGCCGTAAAAAAACTTTCAATCGTATTCAGAAGGACCAAATATTTCTCTTTTTTATTCATGAAAAAACTCCCTGCAAATGGACTCTTATTTATGATATCGAATTGAGGGGAGCTTGTCAACGATACGGCCGAACGTTATGTTTGTTTGCCCGCGGAAACAGCGGACAAACATTCGGAATGTACAGGAAGCAAAAAGGCATTCTTGAAACTGCAGGGCAGATCTTATATAATAAACGAAAGGGGCAGACCCTTTCAGCAGCGAAAAGGAGAATGATAAAATGGCCTGGTGTCCGAATTGTAAAAATGAATATGTGGAAGGAATAACAGTCTGTGCGGACTGTGGTGCGGCGCTTGTGGAAAATCTCGACGCGGTATCGGATGAAAAGCGGCTTTTTCAGGCAGAAGATGGGAGAAGCAATGAGGGAAACACAGAACAGACGGAAATGCAGGCATATATCCCGGAAGTCATGCCGGAAGAACTGGAAGGGCTGACGCCGGAAGAACTTGCCAAAGCGGTTTCGGCAGTAAAAAAGCAGAATACATGGCGAAAACAGTACCAGAACAGCGCACAGAAAGCGGAAGATAACAAATCGTCCGCCTATACGCTGCTTGTGATCGGCGCACTCGGCCTTATTGCGGTAATCCTCGTGCTGGCGGATGTGATTCCGTTATATCAGAACGCGGGCATTACCAAATATTTTGTCTGCGGCGTCATGGGCGCACTGTTCCTGATTTTCCTGATTCTCGGCGTCATATCGATGAAAAACTTCAAAACACTGTCGGCCGATGCCGAATCGGAAGCGGCGCTTGTCGGGAAAATGCGGGGCTGGTGTGCGGAAAACCTGGCTGCCGAACGAATCGACGAAGGATTGTTTGCAGGCGAAGAACTGCCGGAAGAACAGAAATATTTCAAACGCACGGAAAAGATGAAACAGATGATCGAAGAGAAGTTCATGAATCTGGACGAAGCCTTTTTGGATAACTTTATCGATGAATATTATCAGGAATTATTCTGAACCGGCGTATTTGCGGAGCGGGCAGATACAGGGACAGGGTTGAAAACGCCCGGGTATGCCGAAGCAGGCGGATGGGAGCAGCATGAAAATAACGGTCATTGCGGTCGGTAAAATAAAAGAAAAATACTATAGGGATGCCCTGATGGAATACGGGAAACGGCTTGGCCGTTATTGCAGGTTTGAGATCACAGAGGTTGAGGATGAAAAGACGCCGGATGGCGCGTCTGCCGCGGAAGAAGACCGGATTCGGGAGAAAGAAGCGGAGCGCATTTTGAAGCATGTGAAGGAAGACGCCTTTGTGCTGACGCTGGAAATCGCGGGAAAGGTGTTTGATTCGGTGGAGTTTGCGGAGAAAATCGAAATGCTCGGCATTCGGGGTGTCAGCCATTTACAGTTTATCATCGGCGGTTCTCTCGGTCTGCATGAGCGCATAAGCCGGCGGGCGGACATGGCCGTCAGCTTTTCCAGAATGACTTTTCCACACCAGCTGATGCGGGTTATTTTGTTGGAGCAGATTTACCGGAGTTTCCGGATTATTCACGGAGAACCATATCACAAATAAGGGCGGAATTATGCGGAAGTGCAGAAGAACCATGGAAAAAGTATATTTGTATGAAAACTATGGATTGACAGGATTCAAAAAATGAGTTAGCCGGATAAAAACATATGATACGAGGGGCGTGTAAATGGATGAGAAACTGAGAAACATGACTTCTATATATATAACAAAAGGAGATGAAATGCTATTGCTTTTCCGGCAGTGCGGCCGCGTTGTAACCGATACATGGGTTGGATCTGCGGGAGGCCATTTTGAGGAGAATGAACTAAACGATCCAAGAGCATGTGTATTGAGAGAACTGAAAGAAGAATTAGGAATAAGTGAAAGTGGTATCAGGAATCTGTTGCTGCGGTATGTTACTTTGCGGAGGGTGAAAGGAGAAATCCGGCAGAATTACTATTTTTTTGCGGAACTGGATAACGAGACGGGTGATCATATTGTATCAACAGAAGGGATAAGCAGGTGGTTTACATTTTCGGAGCTGTCGGCATTGGAGATGCCATATTCCGCTAAATATGTTATTAGGCATTATCTGAAGATTGGACGAAGGACAAATGATGTGTATGTAGGCGTGGCAGATGGGGAACGAGTTGATTTTACAAAACTGGCGGAATACGAATAAAAACTGGCGCAGTTTTGAACATATTTTGGATGCTATAAGGCCTTATTCGTCAAAGTAGACAGGTTCTGTTCGTATTGTAATTGACAGGAAGACTGTGTATAATAGGAGTAGGAAATAGCAAGGCTATGGGATATATAGAGTTTTCCGGCAGTCATTCACGGGAAGAAAGCAGGTAAAGCGATGGACAACATAGAGGAAAAGCAGACAAAATGGGAAGAATTAAGCATATCCAATGATTTTCTGTTTGGAAAAGTCATGCAGAACCCGGAACTGTGTAAAGAGCTGTTGCAGAGGATTCTCCCGGATTTGAATATTGAACGCATTGAATATCCGGAATTTGAGAGACCAAGAGAATGTGAAAAAAGGTGAGGAAATGTTGGCAAAATTAATAATACTTTTAAGTGAAGATGGTCGTTTATCAGATGTTATCAAAGTATCACAGGATAAAGAGTATCGTCAGGAACTTTATGTGGAATATCACATCATTTAAAAGCAGAGCATTATAGGGCAGAAAATTTTAAAGATTTTCTGTCCTTAATAATATTACGAGATTTTTCGCACTTAGGTGTGCTACGGAGAACCATATCACAAGTGAAAGCAGGAAAGAATAAATCATAAAGGATGTTTGTGCGATGAGAATGTATGATCTGATTATGAAAAAAAGAAACGGTGCCGCGCTCAGTGCGGAGGAAATTACATATATGACGGCGGAATATACGGCGGATAAGATACCGGACTATCAGATGGCCGCTATGATGATGGCCGTTTTTTTTCAGGGAATGACAAAAGAAGAAACGGCGGCGCTTACAAAGGCCATGGCAGAAAGCGGCGATATGCTCGATCTTTCCGGGATTGACGGCATCAAAGCCGATAAACATTCCACAGGCGGCGTGGGGGATAAGACATCCATCGCGCTGATGCCGATGGCGGCTGCCTGCGGTCTGAAAATTGCCAAAATGAGCGGGAGAGGACTTGGCCATACCGGGGGGACGATCGACAAGCTGGAGAGTTTTCCGGGCTTTTCCACGGGTATTTCCACGGCGCATTTTATGGAACAGGTGAACCGCATCGGCATTTCCATCATGGGCCAGACGCTTTCCATCGCGCCGGCGGATAAGAAACTGTATGCGCTCCGGGACGTTACGGCGACGGTCGACAATCTGTCTCTGATTGCCAGCTCGATTATGAGTAAAAAGCTGGCGTCCGGTGCGGATGTGATCGTTCTCGACGTGAAAACGGGAAGCGGCGCATTCATGAAGAAGGAAGAAGACGCTTTTGCGCTGGCAAGAGAAATGGTTATGCTTGGAAAGAGCGCGGGACGGAAAACGATTGCGGTCGTTACCGATATGGACCAGCCGCTTGGCCGCGCCGTCGGCAATGCGTTGGAAGTCCGGGAAGCGATCGAAACATTACAGGGAAAAGGGCCGGAAGATTTTCTTACGCTCTGCATGACGCTGGGCGCACAGATGCTTCTTGCGGGCGGAAAGGCGGAGACGGAAGAACAGGCGGAAGCGATGCTGCGGCGTGTCATCGATGACGGTTCGGCGCTCCGGAAGCTGGCGGAATTTGTAGAAGCGCAGGGCGGCGATCCGTCCGCCGTTTATGATACTTCATTGCTCCCGCAGGCTTCTTATGTGGAAGAAGTGTGTTCCGACAGGGAAGGATATCTTACCGGAATGGTCTGCGACGAAGTCGGCATCTGCGCCCTGATGCTTGGAGGCGGAAGGGAAACGAAAGAGAGCGAAATCGATTTATCCGTCGGCCTCGTGCTGAAAAAAAAGGTCGGAGACTATGTAAAAAAGGGTGATGTGCTTGCTGCAATTTATGCAAATGATGCAGGAAAACTTGCAGCCGCTGCTTCGCGCTTTCTGAAAGCCTGTTCTTTCGGGGAAGAAGCGCCCGCGGCAGGCCGTTTCATCAAAGGAATCGTCCGCTGACGTTTCAGGACGGCCGGAAGATAGAAGTGTCATGAAAACGACGGACTTCTCATATACTGTACCATGAGAAAACCGTTAAAACCATCTTTATCCAGACAAAAGGAAATCATCGTAGAATCTCTGAAACTTCCAAGAGATACCATGCTTGGGGATTCCATCGTGACAGTTACCGGAAACCGGGAGGCTTTTATCGAAAATTACAAGGGGATTCTGGAATATACGAAAGAGTCCATTGTTCTGCAGGGAAAAAACTGCAGGATCAGTTTTCAGGGGAAAAAACTGTCAATCGATTACTATACCAATGAAGACATGAAAATAGGAGGCTGCATAGAAAGTGTCCGCTATTTTTAGGGAAACGGATATGCGCCCTTCCAGGCTGAATGAGAATGGGGGATTTCGATGCTTCATTGGATGCAATATGTGAAAGGATATGTTTCCATTAAAGTATGGGGCTATTCTACGGAACGGTTCCTGAATCTGTGCGGAAATCATGATATTCTGGTGTGGGATATCGAGAATCATGGCGATTTCTATACGATGAAGGTCAGCATAAAAGGCTTTTTTGCATTGAAGACGCTTCTTAGAAAGACCGGAACGAAGGCATCCGTTCTGCAAAGATATGGACTGCCTTTTTTTGTGCCTAAAATGAAAAAAAGAAAAATTTTTGTCATCGGCCTGCTGGTCTGTCTGCTGTTCTGGTTTCTGACGGGATTTTATATCTGGGATATCAAAATAGAAGGAAATTATTCGCTGACGGAAGATGTGCTGATGGACTATCTGGAAACACAGGGCGTCCATACGGCGATGCGGAAGAAAGATTTGCGGATAGAAGAATTGGAAATGCAGCTTCGGGAAGAATATGATATAATTACCTGGGCGTCTCTGCGGGTGGACGGAACAGCGCTTATTATCCAGATACGGGAAAATGAGCTTCCGGATAATGATTATGCCGTCCAAACAGAGGAAGACAGCGCCGAACCGGGAAACGATGCGGGAAGCGGAACGGATATCGTCGCAGCAAAAGACGGCGTCATCGTTTATATGATTACGAGAAAAGGCGTCCCCCAGGCGTCGGTGGGAGACACGGTCGAAAAGGGGCAGGTTCTTGTCAGCGGTGCGGTTCCCGTCTATAATGAGGATACGACCGTACGCAGATACCAGTATTACGAGGCGGACGCCGATATTATGATTATGTATGAAAAGTCCGTTTCCGTCGAGCGAAAGACCGCTTTTCAGGATAAGGAATATTCCGGACGTGAAAAGAAGATTCTTCTGCTCGGCTTTCAGGATAAGGAATGGAACCTTTCGGCCGGAAAAGTGAAATACGAAACATACGATATTGCAGGAGAAAAGAAGCAGGTGCAGCTCCTTGATCATTTGTTCCTTCCCGTTTTTTACGGCGTTAAACAGGCGAAAGAGTATACGCTTGTGCCGAAGGTGCACACGGAAGAAGAGATGCAGGAGATCATGGAAGAAGAATGGAATAAAATATTGCAGACTTTAGAGGAAAAAGGGGTACAAATTATAGAAAAAAATGTTACAATAAATAAGAATAGGGGATCATGGGTTCTGAACGCCCATATGCAGCTGGTGGAAGAGGCTGTCAGGATAGTTCCGAACGCAACGGAACAGATCCCCGTAACGGAAAGCGGAGAAGAGGTATTAACAGAATAGCCTATGGATGAATTTACAACCAGAATGGATGTTCCAATGGAACATATGCAGAATCTTTTCGGGGAATACGATACTTATATCAGGAAACTGGAAAACGATTTTCATGTCATGATCATCAACAGAGACGGCGCGGTGAAAATAAGCGGCCGGAAGGAAGACGTTGAGAAAGCGGCCAAAACGGTGCGGGAACTCGTACTTTTATCGGAAAGAGGAACGGTCTTGCAGGAACAGAATATTGATTATGCGATAGAACTCGGAAAAGAAAACAAAGAAGAAATGCTTTTGACCATCGACGACGACTGCATCTGCCATACGATAAGCGGCAAGCCGGTGAAGCCGAAGACATTGGGACAGAAGCAGTATGTGGACGCGATCCGGAATCATATGATCGTTTTCGGGCTCGGTCCGGCGGGAACCGGAAAGACCTATCTGGCGATGGCAATGGCGATTACCGCCTTCAGAAACAACGAGGTGGGCCGGATTATTTTAACAAGGCCGGCCATTGAAGCGGGGGAAAAGCTGGGTTTTCTGCCGGGTGATCTACAGAGCAAGGTAGACCCTTATCTGCGGCCCCTGTACGACGCGCTCTACCAGATTATGGGGGCGGACAGTTTTACCAAAAATATGGAAAAAGGGCTGATTGAAGTGGCGCCGCTCGCCTATATGCGCGGACGGACGCTTGACAATGCGTATATTATTCTGGATGAAGCGCAGAATACGACGCCGGCGCAGATGAAGATGTTTTTAACGAGAATCGGCTTCGGCTCCAAAGTCGTGATTACGGGCGACGCTTCCCAGAAAGATCTGGCGCCGGATAAAAAGTCCGGTCTTGATGTGGCGGCGAAGGTGCTTTCCAAAATTGACGATATCGCATTCTGTAATCTGACGAGCAAGGATGTGGTCAGACATCCGCTCGTCCAGAAGATCGTCAGGGCCTATGAAAATTATGAGGCAAAAGAAAACAGTCATAATAAAACTTACGAGAAGAAGCGACGAGGCAGGAATTTTGAGTATGGAAGAAAATAAGGAAATGATAAAGAATACGGAAGAAGCAGTCAAAGTGCAGAATGATCCGGGCGCACAGGCCGGACGGGGCGCGGAGACCGTGAAAAGCGCGGAGGATGCGGAGACTGCCGTAAGGAAAGAAGACGAAGAGAACGGGAAAAAACAGAAGACGATGAAATATCTGCTTTTTTTCCTGATGTTCTTTTTATCCGGCATCATCGCCGGGGCCGGAACCCTTTTTTACGGATACGGCGGAGCGGATATCATCTGCAATACGCTGATGGTGATGCTCGGGACAGGCATGGTGATTTTTGCGCTGGCATTCAGCGAGGTAAACGGTCTGTTTTACTATGCGAATCAGGGAAAATACGGGAAATTTGTTCTGTTTTATCTGACGGCAATGGCTTTATCTCTTGTCTTTCCGCTGTTACCGATATCCGGCTGGCCATTTCTGGTCGTATTCGTGATTCTGAGTCTGTTCAGCAACAGCATTTCCGGTCTGGTGGCAGGAAGCGTCTGCCTGATGCTGCCGGTCATGCTGCAAAACACCGGGAGCTGCCGGGAATTTATGCTTTATTTTTTCAGCGGACTTGTGGGTATTCTGGTATTCAGCAGGCTGAATCAGGAATTTAAAGTGGGGCTTCCCGTTTTCATTTCGCTGGTCTGCCTGACGGTCTGCCTTTCCGCAAATATTATTTTATTCGAGCGGGAAAGGCTGTCCATTTCACAGTTTACTTTCGTAGCGATTAATATTATGGTAAACTTCATTTTACTGCTGATTACATTGAAAATATTCAACGGAAGCGTGATTCATCGGTACAGGGACCGGTATATGGATTTAAACGATCCGGAATTTCCGCTGCTCGTTCAGTTAAAAGAATATGATAAGGCCGAATATTACCGGGCAATTCATACGGCTTATCTGGGAGATCGGATTGCCAAAAAGCTCGGCCTTAACGACGTGGTCGTCAAAGCCTGTGGCTATTACCACCGGATCGGTATCATAAAGGGAGAAAACACCTGGGAAAATGTAAAGGAGATCTGCGAAGAATACCGTGTCCCGGAAGACACGCGGAAAGTGTTGAAGGAATATCTGACAAGACCGGACAAAGTGGTCGCAAAAGAGACGACAGTCCTTTTGTTTGCCGACTGTATCGTCACCACAATTCTCGATGCTTTCAAAAAAGATCCGAAGGCGGAACTCGATTATAAGCAGATTATAGACAGTGTGTTTAATAAAAAGATGGAAAACGGCACGTTATCCGAAAGCGATATTTCCATTGCCCAGATGCGCGAAATGAGAAAGATTTTTAAGGCGGAGCAGTTATATTATGACTTTTTACGTTGAAAATAATACGGAGAAAGAGTTCTCTTTTTCCATGGAAGATATTTTTAAAGAAGTGGCGGAAGCGGTGCTGGAGGCGGAAAGCTGCCCTTATGAAGCGAGCGTGAATCTGTTATTGACGGATAACAAAGGGATTCGGGACTATAACAAAGAGTACCGCGGAATCGATAAGGAAACGGACGTTTTGTCCTTTCCGAATCTGGATTTTAAGCAGGCGGGCGGTTTTGCGGCCGCAGAGGAGGACGAAGCGGACTGCTTCGATCCCGACAGCGGAGAACTGCTGTTAGGCGATATGATGATTTCGGTTGACAGGGTGGCGGAACAGGCCGCGGAATACGGACACAGCGAACGGCGTGAATTTGCATTTCTCGTGGCGCACAGCATGTTTCACCTGTGCGGTTACGATCATATGACGGAAGCGGAAGCGGCCGTTATGGAGCAGAAGCAGGAGGCAGTTCTTGAACGCCTCGGAATTGTGCGGGAGGCATAAAGGACGGACTGCCCTGATATGGAAAGCGATGAAACAGGAAGGCATAAAGAATGGGATTACGAAAGAAAGAGAAGTCTTTTGGCGGGGGAAGGCTGCCGAAAAACAATAGAAACAATGCCGCGGCGAATGCGGGAATTATTGCCTATATCATAATACTGGTCATGAGAATCCCGCTGTCACGCATGATCGGAGATGCGGGCATCGGTCTGTTGGCGCCGGCTTTTGAACTTTATATGCTCACGGCGCTGTTATTTGCCTATGGCATATCCAGAACGATGACAGGACTGATTCGTTACCGCGTGAAAAGAGGACAGCATAAGAATGCAGGAAAAGTGTTTCGGACTTCTCTCAGGATTTCTTTGTTTTTCGGAATTGCGGCCGCCCTTGTGATGATGCTTTTTTCCGGTCTGCTTGCGGAAAACCTGTTTTTGGAGGCCATGAGCAGAAAAGCGGTTTTTACGGCGGCGCCGGTCGTCTTAATTTCCGCACTGATCAGTACTTTCCGGGGATATTTTAACGGAAACGGCTATGGCCCGCTTGTTACATACTCCCAGTATATAGAAAAAACTGCGATGCTGATTGCCGGAATTGTCGGCGGACGGCTTTATTACGGGTATGGACAGAAAGTATCGGATCTTCTGAAAAACGATATGGCTGCCAGCGCATATGGCGCACAGGGCGTCATGCTGGGGATTCTGGCGGCAGAACTGCTTACACTGATATATCTGCTCGTCGTATTCGGTTTTTTGTCCGGCTCTTTCAAAAGCCTTTCGATGCAGGACGGCGGAAGAAGGGCGGAGAGCAGCGGGGAAATTCTCGGCATGCTGCTCGGAAACGGTCTTCCGATGGCATTGTTCGTTCTGCTGTCCAATTCTTTTATGATAATCGATCAGCGGTTTTTTAATTACTGCATGAACCGGAAAGAACTGGGCGGAATCAGAACGGACGTTTGGGGTTCCTATTACGGAAAATACGCGGTGCTGACAGGAGTCGCAGCGGCGCTCGTTTGTCTGGCGGCGCAGGGATCCGTCGGAAAAATAGCGGCTGCTTATGACAGGGAAGAATACCGCATGATGCGGGAACGTATCGGCCTTGCGGTAAAGAAGGTCTGCGTAACGGCGCTTCCTGCGGCGGTTATTCTGGCGGTATCGGCGGAAAGTTTTGTTGCGGGATTATATAAAGGAGAAAGTGAACAGGCCGTTCTTCTTATCAGACAGGGTACTGCCGTCGTATTTTTTTACGGGATTGCATGGCTGTTTGGACAGATGATGCTGAAGATGCGTATGATCAAAGAACTGCTGTTTTGTCTGTCGGTCTCTTTTGCGGCGCATATTCTGGCGGCAGTCCTGCTCGTGCGAAACGGGCTGCTTGGGGCGGAAGGCATTGTCTATTCCGTTCTGCTGTTTACAGGGGCGCTTGCCGTTTTGTTATTTGTTCTTGTGAGCAGAAGAATCAGCTATAAACAGGAATGGGTTTATTCGTTTGCGTTTCCGGCCGGAGCGGCGGCCGTGGCCGGGCTGGTCGTCATGCTGATCAACAAAATACTTTTTGCGCTTATCGGAGCGCTGCCGACACTTTTGATCAGCGTTTTCGTCGGGATGATTCTTTATATGGTGCTGATCATTCTTCTTCATGTCGTGAATGAGGGAGAGCTTTCGGAAATGCCAATGGGCGGCATCTGGATTGCGGTCGGCAGACTGATCGGCGTATTATGACTCTGTGCGCCGATACGGGGATTCTTTTGGAAAACAGGAAAAAAACTGAATAAATTTGAAAATCTGACTGATACTGTTGATAGATAACTTTTGGAAAGGGAAGGCTCACCGGAAATGAAAGTTGTAAAACGTATCAGTCTTTTTTTTGCTTTGGCAGGCATTATGTTTAGTGCGGGCAGTTATGCGACGCTGAAAGCGGAACAGTTTTTTTATCCGAATAAATACGGCGGAGCGGGAAACGGCACGGGCGTTTTGTATCAGGATGGGGAAAACGCAAAGGAACAGGTCATCGAAACGGCGGTCGAATCGGCTCCCGTCATTACGGCGGATACGGTTTATTTAATCGAGGAAATCAATCTTTCCGACGGAACGGTGCAGGAAAAAGAGGAAGAAATTCCGGTAAAATATATCGGGCTGGACAGGCAGGCGCTGTTAGAAGAACTGGCCTCTTATGACAGCAACCCGGCCCTTTCGGATTTAAAGCTCGGTTTTCAGAACATTGAGCTTTCCAGTTTTTCGAAGGACAGGGTTGTGATCTGTAAATATTACAGGCCGGAACCGGAAGAAGAGGGTTTTTATCTGATGGTTGCCGATCATTTTGTTATCGTGTATGAAAAGGATAAAAAAACCATTCACACGAATACGGATATCGTGCTCGGAAGCCTGAGCGAAGATCTGCAAAGAGAGATCATCCGGGGAAAATACATCGAGAACGAACAGGAACTGTATAATTTTCTTGAGTCTTATTCCAGTTAGTGTTATCATAATAAAATGAACAGAAAAATTGCGGTGGTCGGCGGAGGCGCGGCGGGTATGATGGCGGCTGTTCAGGCAGCCCGCGCAGGCGTCCGTGCAGACCTGTATGAGAGAAACGACAGAGTGGGGAAAAAGATACTTGCCACAGGAAACGGCAAGTGTAATTTTTCCAATAAAAATATGAGCAGAGATGCCTACTATGGCAGCGCTGTTTCTTTTTATGAAAAAATATTTCCGTTGTTCGGCGTGCCGGAAACGATCGACTTCTTCGGTCAACATGGAATGCTCATCAGGGAGCGGAACGGATATTTGTATCCGCTGTCCGAGCAGGCCGCAACGGTACTCGATATTCTCCGGTTCGCGCTGGAGAAATATCATATCAGGGTGTATACGGACTGTCAGGTAACAAAAATCCTGCGGGACAAAAAAAAGGGCGGTTTCCGGCTTGCGGCAGGACAAAAAGACGAACGGCTTTACGATGCGGTCATTCTCGCCTGCGGCGGAAAAGCGGCGCCTAAAACCGGCTCCGATGGAAACGGCTTTTCGCTTGCCCAAAACCTGGGGCATCATGTGACGGAAATTGTGCCGGCGCTCGTGCAGCTGCGGTGCCTGGGCGATTTTTTCAAGAGTGTGGCGGGTGTCCGCACCGAAGCGTCGCTGACGCTTTTGATCGAGGGAAGGAAGCGGCAAACGGTACGGGGCGAATTGCAGCTGACGGATTACGGGATTTCGGGCATTCCGGTATTTCAGTTCAGCAGAGAGGCGGCCCGCGCGCTGTATCATAAGAAACGGGTATCGGTGGAAATCGACTTTTTACCGGGCTGCGATCGGGATGAATATGAACGTTTCTGGGAGCGGCGTTTCGGGCAGATCTGTCCCGGCAGGGAGCCGGCGGAGAGGGCCGGCGGCAGTACCGGAGCAAAAACGGACAACGGAAGCGGCCAGACACTGGAGCGGTTTCTGACGGGCATCTCCAATAAAAAAATTAACCAGTTAATCATCCGGCAGGCAGGCTGTAAGGCTTCGGACAGTGCGGAGAAGCTTTCGGAAGAAAAACGAAGGCAGATCGCCGGGCTGTACCGGTGTTTTCCCGTTACCGTCACGGGCACCAACGGTTTTGAACAGGCGCAGGTCAGCGCCGGAGGCATACCGGCGGAAGAACTGACCGACAGTCTGGAATCCAGGCTGATGCCGGGACTTTATTTTGCGGGAGAGATCGTCGACATGGACGGCATCTGCGGCGGTTATAACCTGCAATGGGCCTGGACAAGCGGCACCATAGCGGGCCGGGCGGCGGCGGAAAACGTCTGCGGAATGCGCTCTGCAAAAGACGAGAGGGAGGCGGAAAGATCATGATCAGAATCAGTCAGATAAAGATGCCGGTCTCTCATAAAAAAGAAGAACTGCCGGAAAAAGCGGCTGAATTATTACATATCGGGAAAAAGGAAATCCTTTCCTGGAAAATCGTCAGAAGATCTCTGGATGCCAGGAAAAAACCGGAACTGTATCTGATCTATGTGCTGGATGTGGAAGTCCAAAACGAAGAGCAGGTCTTACGGCGGGGCTGCCGAAACGGGCATAAAGACCGGACGCAGGAGAAAAACATCGTTCATGGAAAAGGCGGCGTACAGATTCGGAAAGCGGAAGACACAGCCTATTGTTTTCCGGAGACGAAGCCGCCGTCCGATGCGGCGCTGCGTCCGGTCATCATCGGAACCGGGCCGGCCGGTTTGTTCTGCGGTTATCTGCTTGCCATGCACGGCTTTCGGCCCGTTTTATTGGAACGGGGGAAATCCGTGGAGGACCGGCAGAAAGATGTGGAGTATTTCTGGAAGCAGGGTATTCTCATGCCGGATTCCAATGTTCAGTTCGGAGAAGGCGGCGCAGGCACCTTTTCGGACGGAAAACTGAACACGCTCGTAAAGGATCGAAACGGAAGAAACCGGGAAGTCCTTCGGATCTTTGTCCGGGCAGG
The DNA here is from genome assembly GCA_910584965.1 of uncultured Lachnospiraceae bacterium. Classification (GTDB taxonomy): domain Bacteria; phylum Bacillota; class Clostridia; order Lachnospirales; family Lachnospiraceae; genus UBA3282. Next base: position 41,202 of record CAJUDZ010000004.1, read on the forward strand.
CGCACCGGAAGAAATTCTGTATGACGCAAAACCGCATATCGGAACGGATATTTTAATCCATGTGGTGCGGAATATGCGGGAACAAATCATTGCTTTCGGCGGAGAAGTACGGTTTGAAAGCAGAGTGACCGACCTGGTCATTGATAAAAATGCCATATGCGGCGTGATCATAAACGATAAGGAACGACTGGAAGCGGACAGCGTCGTACTCGCCGTCGGGCACAGCGCAAGGGATACATTCCGGATGCTTTATGAGCATGATGTGCCGATGGAAGCGAAGTCTTTTGCGGTCGGGCTCAGGGTGGAGCATCCCCGTGAAATGATCGACCGGATACAATACGGCATGGCGGAAAACCGTTTTTTACAGGCTGCCGATTATAAAGTGACGGCGCAGGCCGGAAACAGAGGCGTCTATTCCTTCTGCATGTGTCCCGGCGGGTATGTGGTCAACGCCTCCTCGGAACCGGGAAGGCTTGCCGTAAACGGTATGAGTTACAGCGGAAGAAGCGGAAGAAACAGCAACAGCGCCGTGATTGTGACCGTTACACCGGAGGATTTCGGAGGCGGGCATCCGCTTTCGGGCGTAGATTTTCAGCGGAAGCTGGAAGAAAACGCGTTTCGTGCAGGACAGGGAAACATACCGGTGGAATGTTACGGCGATTTTAAAACGGCGGTAACGGGCAAAAACCAGGCGCCTTCTGAGATTTTGCGGAAATATCAGGATTTTATGCCGCAGATAAAAGGCGGATGGCAGTTTTCACCCGTTCATGAAATTATGCCGGAAACGCTGAACATGGCTTTTATAGAGGGAATGGAGCAGTTCGGAAGGAAACTGCCCGGTTTTTCGGACAGCGGGGCCTGGGTATCGGGCATCGAGAGCCGGACATCCTCTCCGGTTCGGATTCACAGGGATGAAACGGGACAGTCGGCCGTCAGAGGGCTTTATCCCTGCGGTGAAGGCGCGGGATATGCGGGCGGCATTACTTCGGCGGCGATGGACGGTATGCTGATCGCGGAAAAAATCGCGATGCGGTTTCAGAATACGGAAAGATGAGGGGAATAATCATATGACGGATATCAGGGAAATGATGAAAGATAAAAAGCGGATCGTAATCAAAATCGGTTCTTCTTCGCTGCAGCATGAACAGACCGGCGATCTGGATTATACGAAGCTCGATGTGCTTGTCAGAGAACTGTGCGATCTGCGCAATCAGGGAAAAGACGTCGTTCTTGTCACTTCGGGCGCGATCGCCGTCGGCCGGAAGGCAGTCTCTTTGAAAGACGCGCAAAAAGATAACCCGATCGCTGTCAAACAGGCTTATGCGGCCATCGGACAGGCCAGACTGATGATGACATATCAGAAAATTTTTGCGGAATACAACCAGGTGGCGGCACAGATTCTGATGACCAAAAATACGATCGTGGATAATCTGAATCGTTTCAATGCCCGGAACACGTTTGCGGAACTTTTTAAGCTGGGCGTTATTCCGATCGTCAATGAAAACGATACGGTAGCCACCTATGAAATCGAAATCGGGGATAACGATACCCTGTCCGCCATCGTTGCATCCCTTGTGGGGGCGGATCTTCTGCTTCTGTTATCGGATATCGACGGTCTGTATACGGATGATCCCCGGAAAAATCCGGACGCCAGATATATTGAAGTGGTGGAAGAGCTGACGGAAGAACTGCTCGGCATGGGAAAAGCCTCCACCGGGAGCGATGCCGGGACCGGCGGCATGAATACGAAATTACAGGCAGCAAAAATCGCGGGAAGCATGGGCGTCGACATGGTTATCGCAAACAGTAAGGATATTAAGGTAATTCATAGAATTTTGTCCGGGAAAAAGATCGGGACACTGTTTCTTGCGTCTCCCGACGAGAGCTTTGATCTGCCGTTATACGTGCAGCAGATGCACAGGGAATAAAAATTTTATGGCGGCGGAGAAGACACCTGAAAATTCATGAAACGGAGGGAAATGATGAGCGGGTTAGACGAGATGATTCAGCGGATTAACGAATTGTATCATAAGTCACAGAAGGAAGGGCTGACGGAAGAAGAAAAAGAAGAGCAGGCGAAACTGCGCAGCGCTTATGTGGCCAATGTCAGAAGGAATCTCCGGGGGCAGCTTGATAACATTTCTATTGTGGAGAAGGACGGAACGATCACAAATCTCGGTGAAAAGCATGGAGGAAGGAATGGGAGCTGAAGACAAAAAAAGGCTCAGAAAACAAATTCTGGCGGTCAGGGATGCGATGCCGCAGGAGATGTACAGGGAGAGCAGCCGGCAGATTCTGGAAACGCTTCTGGAGATGCAGTCATATCGGGAATCAGACACCATTCTGACTTATGTAAACTATCGGAGTGAAGTGAGGACGACTGACTTGGTCAATAGGGCTTTGGCCGATGGGAAGCGGGTTTTTGTGCCAAAGGTATCCGGGGAAAGGATGGATTTTTATCGGATCACCGGCATGGAAGCGTTACACGAAGGATATCAGGGGATTCGGGAACCGGTTTCCGGACAGGTATTCGGACCGGAAACGGATACGGGACATGCGCTGATGTTGATGCCGGGGGCCGTTTTTGATGAAAGCTGTCATCGGATCGGTTACGGCAAAGGGTTTTACGACAGATATTTGAGAGAACTTTCGGAAATGGGCGTGACTGTCAAAACGCTGGCGTTGTGTTTTGAATGTCAGGTTCTGGCCGCGATTCCGTGGGAAATCCACGATATCAGGCCGCAGATGATTTTGTCGGAAACGAAGCTCAGGTGTGGAAAGGAGTTTACATAACAATGTATTGTTTGGAAGAAACAGGAAAAAGGGCCATGCAGGCAAAATATGTGCTGCAGACATTGGCGGCCGACAAAAAAAATGCCGCGCTGGAAGCGGCTGCGAAGGCTTTTCTGGCAAGGAAAAGGGAACTGCTTGCGGCTAACGAAAAAGATTTGAAGAACGGGGAAGAAAACGGGATGCATCCCGGACTGCTTGACAGGCTCCGTCTGACGGAAGAACGCATTCGGGCGATGGCGGAAGGACTGATCGAAATCACAAAGCTTCCCGACCCGATCGGCGAAGTGCTGGAACAGTTTGACCGGCCGAACGGACTGCATATTACCAAAGTGCGCGTGCCTTTTGGCGTTATCGGCATTATCTATGAATCCAGACCGAATGTGACGGCGGATGCTTTCGGTTTATGCTTTAAAACCGGAAACGCGGTCATTTTAAAGGGCGGAAAGGATGCCATTCATTCCAATATCGCGATTTCGGATATCATCCGCGAAGCGCTGGAAGGGGAGGGCGTTCCGAAAGATGCCGTACAGCTGATTACCGATACGGACAGGCAGGTAACGAGCGATTTCATGAAACTGGACCGGTATGTGGATGTGCTGATTCCAAGAGGCGGCGCCGGGCTGATTCGTGCCGTTGTGGAGAACAGCACGATTCCCGTAATCGAGACGGGGACCGGCAACTGCCATATTTATATCGACGAGGAAGCGGATCTGGCCAAAGCCATTCCGATCGTGATCAATGCCAAGACACAGCGCATAGGTGTCTGTAATGCCTGCGAATCTCTGGTGATTCACGAAAAGATTGCGGATAAAGTTCTGCCGGCGCTGGGAAAAGCCCTGCGGGAGAAAGATGTGGAAATGCGGGGAGACGAAACGGCAAGAACGCTGATTCCCGGCTGCCTGCCGGCAAAGGAAGAAGATTATGGAACCGAATACCTGGACTATATCGTTTCCATCAAAACCGTTGCGTCTCTGGAAGAGGCGGCCGCGCATATCAACCGCTATACGACCCGCCATTCCGATGCCATCATTACGGAAAACAAAGAACATGCGCGTATTTTCTTACAGGAAATTGATTCCGCCTGTGTATATGTGAATGCGTCTACCCGGTTTACGGATGGATTCGAGTTCGGTTTCGGTGCGGAAATCGGAATCAGCACACAGAAACTGCATGCGAGAGGGCCGATGGGATTAAAAGAACTGACCACCTATAAATATACGATCGTAGGAGACGGACAGATCAGACCGTAATGCCCTCAAAACCGCCTTTTTTCGTAAATTTTAGCAATTTTCGCGCAAATATTGTATTTTTTTTCGAAAAGTACTGTGATATAATGAATACAGACTTTTGCGGTTTTTATCAAGCATGTCACGGTTATATTGTATTTTTGCTGAATGACCGCGTGAGTCAATAACAAACAGGGGAGATGCTGCGATGGACAGTGAAAAGAAAAAGAGGAAAAAGGGGATTGGGATTCTGCCCAAAATGGTATTGATGTGTTCTTTGCCGATGGTTATTCTGGAAGTCATCATTACATTGTACTCCATGAATGCGCTGCAGGACGGTATGCAGTCGGAGGCCTTTAACGGGCTGGGCGATCTGTGTCAGGCTGTTGAAGCGGCTTATGATGCGGTCGATTCCGGCGAATACCATATGGAAGGGGAACTGCTGTACAAAGGCGAATACTGCGTGACGGAAAATGTGGATGTTATCGACAGCTTTACGAAAGATTCCGATGTTTCCGTTACATTGTTTTATGGCGATACGCGGGGGGCGACCTCGCTGATCGATAAGGAGACGGGAAAACGGATTGTGGGAACGAAAGCTTCCGACGCCGTTATCAGCGCCGTGCTGCAGAAAGGGGAAGTTTACCAGACGGACAGCATTGTTGTCAACGGTGAAAATTATTATGCTTATTACAAACCGGTGAAAGATGACAGCGGCAATATTGTGGGGATGGTCTTTGCCGGCCGGCCGAGTAAAGATGTGGATGCAATCATCATCAAAGAGACTTCCAGTGTCGCAGTCATCGCGGTTATTATTCTGTTGATATCCATCGTGATCTGCGCGCTTCTCGTAAAAGGAATCGTGCGCGTTGTCATTCATGCGGAAGGGCTGCTGGAAGGCATTGCGGGCGGCCGGCTGAAGATACAGTTAAGCGGAGGCGCGGCAAAACTCGGCGAAGCGGCAAGAAAAAGAACGGATGAGATCGGTTTGATGATCAATTCGATGTATGATCTTGTGGAAAAGCTGCAAAGTATGGTCTTAAATATCAAAACCTCTACGGAAAACCTGATGCGGTCGGGTGACTCTTTGGAGTCCATGGCTTCCCAGACGAGCACGACGGCGGACGAAATCAGTCAGGCGGTGGAAGATATTTCCAAAGGCGCGGTAACCCAGGCTGAGGATATTGAAACGGCGACAGCGCAGGTGGCGGGCATCGGTGAAATGATTGAAAATATCGTAAGCGGCGTCAAAGAGCTGGATGAAATATCTCTCGGTATCAAGAAAGCGGATGACGAATCCGAGAAGATCATCAGTGAGCTGAGCGTTTCCAATGACAGAACGAATGAAGCGATTCGGAAGATCGGTGCTTCCGTCCGCACCACAAATGAATCCGTCGGAAGAATACAGGAGGCAATTAACCTGATTACGGCGATCGCCAGCGAAACGAGTCTGTTGTCGTTGAACGCGAGCATTGAAGCGGCGCGTGCGGGTGAAGCGGGAAGAGGATTTGCGGTTGTGGCTTCCCAGATTTCAAAACTGTCGGAAGACTCCAACAGTTCCGCCAAAACGATTGAAAATATTATCGTACAGCTTGCCGCTGATTCCGAAGCGTCAGTCCGGATTATGGATGAGGTCGGAGAGATTATCAGGGAACAGAAACGGAAGCTGGATGAAACCAGAGATAAGTTTAAAGACGTCAGCCGGGGAATTGAAACTTCCATGTCCGAGACGGAGAAGATTTATGCGCAGACAAAGGAATGCGATCAGGCAAGAGTCAGGGTGACGGATATCGTTCAGAATCTTTCCGCCGTTGCACAGCAGAACGCCGCTTCGACGGAAGAGACCAACGCGGCAATGCAGGAGCTGAATGCGACGATTAATCTGCTGGCGGAAGCCGCAAAAGATTTGAAGGAGATTGCCGATGAGCTGGAAAAGGACGTTTCTTTCTTCCAGGTATAGGCGGTGCAGGAGTAAGAGGCTTTTATGATGGGCGATGAATTGAATATGTCCGTATCCCCGATCTGTACAAAGAACGGAAAGAAATATGCGTTTGTTTCTTTTACGGACGGAACCCGGAGCGCGGAAGGAAAGATTCCGGACTGTAAGATTACTGCGAACACAGGATTTGATGCGAATGAGGTAAGACAGCTGGAAGCATATATGAATCGTGAACTGCCGCGGTTAAAGAAAATGGCGGCGGGAATCGATATTATGAAAAACTTTATAAACGGCACGAAAACATAATTTTGAAAGAGCGGTTGACCGGAGAAACGGAAGCCGCTCTTTTTCGTTAAAAAGTAAACGAAGTTTTTTGTAGAAAAATGAAAGATGTACGGGTATAATAAGAGTTATTCCATGTATGAAACCAAAACAATGCAGATAAAAACAGAGAAACAAGGGGGTATTTATGAGCAGATTAGAAATTGCGTCACCAAACCGTGCCAGAATCGTTATGGAAGGACTTTATAAAGATCTGGAACGCAGAATTGAATCCAGCCCGCCGGGACTTTGTCCGGTAGATATGGCGCGTGCGTTTCTGGATCTGTGCCATGCACAGACCTGTGGAAAATGTGTGCCCTGCCGCATCGGGCTTGGACAGCTCAGTCATTTTATGGAAGATGTGCTGAACGGCAAGGCAACGATGGAAACGCTTGATATCATGGAACAGACGGCGCTCTCCATCATGGAATCGGCGGACTGCGCCATCGGTTATGAGGCCGCAGACATGGTTTATAAGGGACTTATCGGATACCGGGACGATTACATAGGGCATATTCAGAATAACCGCTGTACCTGTACATACAATCAGCCCGTATCCTGTGTATCCCTGTGCCCGGCACATGTGGATATCCCGGGATATATCGCGCTCGTAGGGGAAGGCAGGTATCAGGACGCAATCCGTCTTATCCGAAAAGACAATCCGTTTCCGACGACCTGCGGCTTTATCTGCGAGCATCCCTGTGAAGCCAGATGCCGGAGAAACATGGTGGATGATTCCGTCAATATCCGGGGGCTGAAAAGAGTGGCCGCCGATTTTGCGGGAGAAGTGGATCCGCCGGCCTGCGCACCGGCTACCGGAAAACGGGTTGCCGTTCTGGGCGGCGGTCCCGGAGGGCTCAGCGCCGCTTATTATTTACAGTTGATGGGACATCAGGCAACGGTATACGAAATGCTCCCGGAACTGGGCGGAATGCTGCGTTACGGCATCCCCAATTACCGGCTGCCGAAGAACCGGCTGGATGAAGATATCAGGAGCATTTTAAAAACCGGGGTCGAGGTAAAGCACGGACTGAAAATCGGACAGGACATTACCATTCAGGAACTGCGGGAACAGTACGATGCGGTACTGATTACAATCGGCGCCAGCACCGACAAGAAACTCGGACTGGAAGGGGAAGATGCGGAAGGAGTGCTTTCCGCGGTGCAGTTCCTCCGGAATGTGGGAAAACATGAGATCATGGATTTGACGGGGAAAAAAGTTGCGGTCATCGGCGGCGGAAACGTGTCCATGGATGCGGTGCGGACGGCAAAGCGGCTGGGCGCTGAGAAGGTAAGCATCGTATACAGAAGAAGAATGTCGGATATGACGGCGCTTCGGGGGGAAATCGACGGTGCGGTGGCGGAAGGAATCGAGCTCCAGACTCTGAAAGCACCGGCATCGATTGTTGTTGACGAACGGAACCATGTGAAAGGAATCTATGTAACGCCTCAGATGGTCAGCGCAATCCGGGACGGCCGGGCGAGCATCAGGCCTACCGGGGAAGAAGACCTCTATATTCCCTGTGACGTGCTGATCAAAGCCATCGGGCAGAACATCGAGACGCGGCATTTTGAAGAGGCCGGCATTCCGGTTGCGAGAGGACGGATTGTGACGAAGCGTTCCGGCACGTTTGCGAATATGCCCGGTGTTTTTGCGGGAGGCGACTGCGCCAGCGGCCCGGCTTCCGTGATCAGCGCGATTGCGGCGGCGAAAGTCGTTGCGGCCAATATCGATGAATATCTGGGATATCGTCATGAAATATCCTGTGACGTGAAGATTCCGGAACCCCGCCTGAATGACAATACGCCCTGCGGAAGAGTCAATCTGACGGAACGGGAAGCGTGCGAACGAATCCGTGATTTTGAAGGCGTGGAAAACTGCATGACAGAAGAAGAGGCGAAACAGGAGGCAAACCGCTGTCTGAGATGCGATCATTTCGGATATGGTATATTTAAAGGAGGCAGAGAAACATTATGGTAAATCTTACGATAGACGGCAAAAAAATAACGGTGGAAGAAAACACAACCATTATGGAGGCCGCCGCACAGAATGGAATACCCATCCCGAAGCTCTGCTACTTAAAAGACATTAACGAAATTGCGGCCTGCCGCGTCTGCGTTGTGGAACTGGAAGGAAAAGACCGGCTGATCACTTCCTGCAACAATGTGGCCAAAGAAGGCATGGTGATTTATACGAACAGCCCGAAAGTCCGCCGGAACAGACGGACAACGGTGGAGCTGATTTTATCACAGCATGATTCCAACTGTGTGAGCTGCAAAAGGAGCGGTAACTGCAGTCTTCAGACCGTAGCGAATGATTTGAACATTATCGATATTCCTTTTAAAATGGAAATCGGGAAACAGGCATGGGATAAGCAGTTTCCCCTGATCCGGGATTCCTCCAAATGTATCAAGTGCATGCGCTGCGTACAGGTCTGTGAAAAAGTACAGGGACTCGGCGTCTGGGATGTGGAAGGCACGGGTACCTGGACGACCGTCAATGTTGCGGGACATAAGAGCATCAGCGAGGCGGACTGTGCCCTCTGCGGCCAGTGTATTACCCATTGCCCGACGGGCGCGCTCAGAGAGCGGGACGATACGGAGAAAATATGGGACGCCATCGCCGACAGGGAAAAAATTGTTGTCGTTCAGGTAGCGCCTGCGGTGCGCGCGGCCTGGGGCGAAGAACTCGGCATGAAAGCGGAAGAAGCAGGCGTTGGTAAAATTCTGGACGCCCTGAAAAGAATGGGGGCGGATTATGTATTCGATACGACTTTTTCCGCAGATTTAACGATTATGGAAGAAGGAAACGAATTTTTGCAGCGGTTTACGGCAGGCGGATTAAAAGAACGGCCGATGTTTACATCCTGCTGTCCCGGCTGGGTGCGTTTCATCAAATCCCAGTTCCCGCATATGATCGGACAGCTTTCTACGGCGAAATCGCCGCAGCAGATGTTCGGCGCCGTAATGAAAACGTATTTTGCGAAGAAACTGGATGTTTCTCCGGAACAGATTTTTACAGTATCCGTGATGCCCTGTGTCGCCAAAAAGGGAGAACGGGAAATGGAGCTGTTTTATGAGGAATATGCGGGTCACGATATTGATGTCGTCATTACGACGAGAGAACTCGTGAAAATGATCCGTTCCGCACATATCAGCCCGGATACGCTGCAGGATATCGAAAGCGACAGACCCATGCAGCAGGGCTCCGGCGCGGGCGTTATTTTCGGCGTTACGGGCGGCGTTATGGAAGCGGCGCTCCGGACGGCTTATTATCTCCTGAAAAAAGAAAATCCCCCGGCGGATGCTTTCAAAGCGGTCAGAAGCCCGGCATTTCAGGCGAATGAAGGAGTGGCGGAAGCGGATTTTACGATAGATAATATTACGGTAAAAACGGCCGTCGTCAGCGGTCTTTCCAATACACGGAAACTGCTCGGAAAGATTGAACGCGGCGAAGTGCATTATGATTTTGTGGAAGTAATGGCCTGTCCGGGCGGCTGTGTCGGAGGCGGCGGACAGCCTATCCATGACGGAGAAGAACGGGCATTTGAACGGGGCGGAAATCTTTACCGGCTGGACGAAACCGCGGCAATCCGTTTTTCTCATGAGAACCCGGATATTATGCAGATGTACGATGAATTTTTCGAAAAACCGCTGTCCCATAAGGCGCATATGCTGCTGCATACGGAACATGGGAAACAGGATGATACGGAAGCGTAAAGCCTTTTTGGCGTGTCAGCTGCAAAGCGCATCCGGCATACTGTGACAAGGTGCGTTGTTCGCATAAAAACTTGCGTTCATGGCCGGATTGTGGTACATTCTTAAAGAAGCAATTTGAACACTTGGTTTTCCGGGAAAGGCATGGTTATCGGATTGAAGAAATGGAAAGGGCTCATTTCAGGCCTGCTGTGTACGCTGTTCCTTACAGGGTGCGGCGAAGATGAGGCGTTGAATATTTATCAGAAGGATATGGAAACCTTCTTTGAACATATGGCTGAATTTGATGAGAACATGAATGCCATCGATGTCGGTCAGGAAGATTACGTGACACAGCTGCTTTCTTATCTGGATGCGCTGGACGCGGAAGTGGCCTGGATGGCAGAACTCGAAGTGCCGGAACAGTTTGCGGTTGTGGAAGATCTGGCGGACGAGGCGAGCGAGAATATGCGGCAGGCCGTATCTTATTTTCATATGGCATACGAGGCGGAAGAATTTATGCCAAATTATGAGGAAGCGGCAAGAGAATACTATAAAAGAGCCAATCTTAGGATTCAGTATATCATCATGCTGCTGCATGGAGAGATTCCGGAAGGCGAAGGCATCACCTATACGGAAGAAGATAAAATATTCGGCGGCGGTTATCTGAACAAGACGGACGAAGATTCCGAAGACGGTGCGGAAAACGGCGGAGAGACAGCGCCGGAAAACGGTGCGGAAGAAGGCGCACAGGAATAAACGCAGAGGAGCACAGGCGGCAATGACAAAACAGGCTTTTATGGATATGATAAAAGAAACACCCATTTTTCTGGACGGGGCGACGGGTTCCAACCTGTTGAAGCGGGGAATGCCCGCCGGCGTCTGCCCGGAAAAATGGATTTTGGAGCATAAAGACGTGCTGATCGGCCTGCAGAGAGAATTTATCGAGGCCGGAAGCAAAATCATTTATGCGCCGACTTTTTCGGCAAACAGAATCAAGCTGAAAGAATACGGTCTGGAAAAACAGATCCGGGAAATGAACTTCGAGCTTGTGGCGGCTGCAAAAGAAGCCGCCGGAACAAAGGCTTTCGTTGCGGGCGATATTACGATGACCGGAGAACAGCTTGCACCGATGGGAAAGATGGATTTTGAAGAGCTGGTCGATATCTATAAGGAACAGATCGGTTATCTGGCGGAGGCCGGCGTCGATCTGCTTGTTGTCGAAACGATGATGAGCTTACAGGAAACGCGGGCGGCGCTCATTGCGGCGAAGGAGACCTGTGACCTTCCGGTTATGGCAACGATGACGTTTGAATCGGACGGAAGAACTTTGTACGGAACGGATGCCGTAACCGCGGCGGTGGTTCTGGAAAGCCTCGGCGCCTCGGCGATCGGCGCCAACTGTTCCACAGGGCCGGACAGGATGGAGAAGATTATAAGGGCGATGGCGGATGTGACGACGGTTCCGATTATTGCCAAACCCAATGCCGGTTTACCCGGTCTGGACGAAAACGGTCAGACGGTTTACGATATGAAGGAAGCGGAATTCGCAGAGGGCATGAAGCTGCTTGTGGAAGCGGGGGCTTCCGTGATCGGCGGCTGCTGCGGTACCTCGCCTTCCTATATCCGGGCGGCGAAAGAAGCCGTCGGGAAGATGCGGATCCGACACAGGGAATCCGGTACGGTCCGTTATCTGACGAGCGAGCGGAAAACGGTCGCTTTTGGTTTAAACGACAACTTTATGATCATTGGAGAGCGCATCAATCCGACCGGAAAGAAAAAGTTACAGGCACAGCTCCGGGAAGGTTCGATGGAAATGGTATCGGCCTTTGCGGAGGAACAGGAGGCATGCGGCGCGAGTATTCTCGATGTCAATATGGGCATGAGCGGCATTGATGAAAAGGAGATGATGCTGCGGGCGATCGAGACGGTGAGCGGTCTGACAAGCCTGCCCCTGTCCATCGATTCCAGCCATGTGGATGTCATAGAAGCTGCTCTCAGGCGGTATCCGGGCAGAGCGCTGATCAATTCGATTTCATATGAGATGGTGAAGTTCGAATCGCTTCTGCCGATTGCAAAAAAATACGGCGCGATGTTTATCCTGCTTCCGCTGTCGGATGACGGGCTGCCGGAAAATATACGGCAGAAAACGGAAATTATCGATAAAATCATAACGCGGGCTCTGGAACTTGGCATGCGCAAAGAGGATATTATTGTGGACGGCCTTGTGACGACGGTGGGCGCAAACAAAACGGCCGCCATAGAAACGCTGGAAACCATCAGATATTGCAGGGAAAACGGTCTGGCGACTGCCTGCGGCCTTTCGAATATCTCTTTCGGACTGCCGGAACGGAGTTATGTAAACACCGCTTTTCTGACGATGGCGATTCAGGCGGGACTGACGATGGCGATTGCCAATCCTTCCCAGGAACTGCTCGTCAGCCTGGCTTTTGCCTCCGATCTGCTTCTGAATAAAGAAGGCGCTGATATCCGCTATATTCAGCTGATGGATGTGGTGAAAGAGAAAAGAGAAGCGCTTGGCGCTGCAGAGGTAAAGCAGACAGGACTCCGGATGAACGGAGGAAAAGCGGAAACGCAGGAAACAGGTTCGATTCTCGAAAAACTGCGCGCCGATGTGTTAAAAGGCAATATCAACGGAATTGCGGCGGATACAAAGCAGGCGGTAGAAGAAGGCCATGAACCTAAGAAACTGCTGGATGATGTACTTCTTCCGGGGATCAATGAAGTGGGAGAACTTTTTGATAAGGGAAAATATTTTCTGCCCCAGTTAATCGCCAGCGCCGAGGCGATGAAGTCGTCGATTGAATATCTGGAACCGCTCCTGATGGAAGACCATTCCGGTAAGGAGATGCCCACAGTGGTAATTGCAACCGTGGAAGGAGATATCCATGATATCGGCAAGAACCTTGTTGCGCTGATGTTAAAAAATTACGGGTTTCATGTGATTGATCTCGGCAAGGACGTTTCAAAAGAGAAGATTATTGAAGCCGCGATCGAACATAAAGCACAGGTGATTGCGCTTTCGGCGCTTATGACAACGACCATGCAGCAGATGAAGCATGTCATTCAGTACGCGAAGGAAAAAGAAGTGAATGCCAAAGTAATTGTCGGCGGCGCCGTTATCACACAGGAATATGCGGATGAGATCGGTGCGGACGGTTACTCGAAAGATGCCGCGGATGCGGTAAAACTGACGCAGCGGCTTTTATGTTAATTTGAAATTTTACAAAAATGATGGAGGATAACTATGATAGGTGCGGATGCAATCGTAAAGTGTCTGGAAGAAGAAGGGGTAGAGTACGTTTTCGGCTATCCCGGCGTTGCAATTTGTCCATTTTATAACAGTATTCTGGAGTCGGATATTAAGACAATCCTGATTCGGACGGAACAGAATGCCGCGCATGCGGCCAGCGGTCTTGCACGGGTCAGCGGTAAAGTCGGCGTATGTGCGGTCACCTCCGGCCCCGGCGCAACCAATGTGATTACGGGAATTGCGACAGCCTTTGCCGACAGCATTCCGTTAATCTGCATTACCGGGCAGGTCAACAGCGAACTGATCGGTTCCGATGTTTTTCAGGAAGCGGATATTACGGGCGCCGTGGAATCCTTTGTCAAATACAGCTATCTGATCAAAGATGTGAACGAAATTCCGAGAGTTTTTAAGGAAGCCTTTTATATTGCCAATTCCGGGAGAAGAGGACCGGTGCTGATCGATGTGCCGATCGATATCCAGAAGGCAGCTTTAAAGAAATTCGTTTATCCGGAAAACGTGAACCTGCGCACCTATAAACCGACGGTCAGAGGACATGCCGTTCAGATCAAAAAAGTGATCGGAGAGCTGGCGAAAGCAAAACGGCCGATTATCTGCGCGGGCGGCGGCGTGCTGCTCAGCGGTGCGGAAGGACAGCTGCGCGCTTTTGCGGAAAAATACAGCATTCCGGTTGTTTCTACGATGATGGGCATCGGCGTTATGCCGACGAAACACCCCATGTATTACGGCATGGTGGGTAATAACGGCAAGCCCTGTGCAAACCGGGCAATGAACGAATCCGATCTGCTTATCATGGTCGGCGCGAGAGTTGCGGATCGGGCGGTGAGCCAGCCTGATCTGATAACGGAAAACAAGGTTTTGGTGCATATCGATGTGGACCCGGCGGAGATCGGCAAGAACGTGGGGCCGGCCATTCCGCTGGTGGGCGATGCAAAGCATATTTTTGAGGACATTGTCAAAGAAGAGTTTACCTGTGAACATGACGCCTGGATTGAAACGCTGAACCGGTACAGGGATACGATGGGCAAAAAAAGGAATCCCGATCCCGCGTATGTGGATCCGGCGGAGTTTATCCGCCTGTTGTCCGAAAAAATGGACGATAACGCTGTTTATGCAGCCGATGTGGGACAGAACCAGATCTGGTCATGTTCCTATCATATTGTGAAGAACGGAAGATTTCTGACGACCGGCGGAATGGGCACGATGGGTTATTCCATTCCGGCCGCTATGGGCGCGAAACTGGCCTGCCCGGACAGACAGGTGGTTGCGGTATGCGGTGACGGTTCTTTCCAGATGTCCATGATGGAGCTTGCGACCATGCGGCAGTTCCATGTTCCCGTCAAAATCATTGTCCTGAAAAACAATTATCTCGGCATGGTAAGGGAATACCAGCATTATAATTATAAAGATCATTATTCCGTCGTGGATTTATCGGGAAGTCCCGACCTGGAAAAACTGGCGATGGCATACGACATGAAATTCATGCGGCTTTTTAACATGGAAAATGCGGAAACAGCGATTGCGGAATTTTTATCTCAGGACGAATCCGTGTTGTTAGAATGTATAATCGATCCAATGGATTTGGTGTAAAGGGAAATTCTGAATAAAACCGCGGCAAGGCTGCGGCATGGAGGTTGGCATGAAGAAAATATATTCGGTATTAGTTGAAAACAGATCCGGTGTACTCTGCAAAGTAGCGGGGCTGTTTTCCAGAAGAAGCTACAATATTGATTCCCTGGCGGTCGGAGAAACCGACGATCCGGCGGTATCCTGTATGACGATCGTAAGCAGCGGTGACGAACGGACGATCGAACAGATCGAAAAGCAGCTTAACAAAAAACTGGATGTCATCAAAGTAAAGACTTTTGACGAAGCGGCCAGTGTCAGCAGGGAACTGATGCTGATTAAGGTAAAGTATAATAAGGGCAACAGACGGGATATTATGGAAACCTGTGAGATCATGAAAGCCGATATTGTCGATATGTCCAGGAATCTGATGATTATTCAGATCTGTGATGTACCGGAGAAAACCGCGCTCATGATCAAAATGCTGCAGTCGATCAGCGTAGTAGAAGTCGCGAGAACCGGAACGCTGGCGCTTCCCAAATGTATCGAAACGGAATGATGCGGGCAGGAAAATCGAAAACCAGGGAAAGTGCACGGTTCAATCAATGATAAGAAGACATAAACTTACGACGACCAGAATAATCATGCTGGGCTTTTTCATAGGAGCCATTATGGGGATGGTATGCCTTATGCTTCCGTTCAGTGTAAAGTCAGGACAGTCAATCGGCTTTTTTGACGCACTGTTTGTTGCCATGTCCAGCATCTGCGTTACCGGTTTATCGACGGTCAACGTAGGACAGACTTTTTCGGGATTCGGTCAGGTAGTGCTTTTGTTTTTAATACAGTTTGGCGGTCTCGGCATCGTAACTTTTTCGACAATCGTATTATGTTTGTTCCGCCGAAGAATTACGTTATCGGACAGAATGCTGATTCAGAGCGCCTATAATCTGGATACGCTTTCGGGGCTGGTACGGCTGACCATGAAAATTTTAAAGGCAACGCTCTGCCTGGAGGGCGTGGGCGCTGTCTGTTATGCGTTTGTATTCGTTCCGCAGTTTGGCATAAAGGGAGTCTGGTACAGCATCTTCCATGCGGTGTCGGCGTTTTGTAATGCGGGAATCGATCTGCTTGGGGGGAACAGCTTCTGTGATTATGCGGACAATATGATCATAAATTTCACGACGGTCTTTCTGATCATCGTAAGCGGCCTGGGGTTCCCGGTATATTGGGAAATTCTGAGAACGGCTTCCGGCCGATTCGGAAAAAAAGACCACCAAAGCGGACGGAAGATGAATCTTCATGCCAGGATTGTCATTTTGGCCACGGCGGCATTTATTGCGGCCGGCATGGCGCTTACCTTATTATTCGAGTATGACAATCCGGATACGCTCGGCGGCATGAGCCTGCCGCAGAAACTGACGGCATCGCTGTTTCAGTCCGTTACGCTGCGTACTGCCGGTTTTGCCACGATTTCACAGGAATGTTTCCGGCCGGCTTCCTGCATGGCCTATCTGATTCTGATGTTTGTCGGCGGTTCGCCGGCCGGAACGGCGGGCGGCATTAAAACGGTAACGGTCGTCCTGCTTTTCGCCTCCATGTTTGCCAATATCAGGGGAAAAAGCGATGTCGTTGTCATGCACCGGAAAATATCGGATGATACGATCAGAAGATGCGTGGCGATCGCGGTATTCAGCCTTTCCGCGTTATTTTTGCTGACTATGGCGCTCCTGGCCGTTGAACAAAGCAATTTTCTGGATACGGTGTATGAAATGACGTCGGCGATCGCAACCGTCGGTCTGTCGAGGGGGCTGACCGGCGCACTTGGCCCGGCGGGAAAACTGATTGTTACCCTCACCATATATCTGGGACGTATCGGGCCGATTACGCTCGCGCTTGCTTTTAACAGCAGAAGACCGCTCGATAACATTACTTATTCGGAAAGTAAGGTCATCGTCGGATAAACGGCACGGGATTTCGTTGAAAAGGGGAAAGACAGGTTAAGATCATGAAAAAAAATGCACAGAAAGAATATATCGTTATCGGCCTCGGCCGGTTTGGAAGCAGCGTGGCAAAGCAGCTGGAGGCAAACGGCTGCCGGGTGCTTGCGATTGACCGTCAGGAAAAGCGGGTGAACCAGATTGCCGATTATGTAACGCTTGCCATGTGTGTAGACGTAGGAAACGAAGAAGCGCTGCGGGAACTGGGCGGCAGAAATTTTGACGGCGCGGTCATTTCTATCGGACACAGCCTGGACGCTTCGGTGCTGGCCGCGATCTGGGCCAAAGAACAGGGCATCGGACAGATCATCGCCAAAGCCTATGATGAGATGCAGGGAAAGATTCTGACGAAGCTTGGCGTTGATGAAATCGTTTATCCCGAAAAAGAAATCGGCGTCCATGTGGCCAATGTCCTCGCGTTTAACAACCTGTTCGATGCCATCGAACTGACTGCTGAATATTCGATTGCGGATATTCCGTCTCTGAACGGCTGGGTTGGAAAAGATCTGAAAGAACTGAACCTTCGGAAAAAATATGGTGTGAACATTATCGCCATCAAAAGAGGCGGTGCGCTGCTTATTAATCCGTCGGCAGATGACCCGACGCAGAAAGACGACATTTTTGTGCTGCTCGGTAAAAATAATACGTTAAAAAAGATTGTGAACGCATACGATGCCGAGAAAAAATAGACGGACAAGAAAATTTAGGAAATTCCGGCCGGCGGAGGCGTTGACTTTTCAGGGTATAGTTGTTACAATTATTAACAGTATTCAGTATGAAAAGAATGTGCAAAAGGCAGTATGATTCCGTTTTTTTGTTTTGCCTGTGCGGCAATCACAGAAAAGTTTGTAGGAAAACCATGAAAGGCGGAGCAGATTTATGAACAGAAAAGTACTTCAGCTTCTTGTTGACAATACGTCCGGCGTATTAAGCCGTATTTCCGGGCTGTTTTCCAGGCGCGGCTACAATATCGAAAGCATAACGGCCGGCGTGACTGCAGATCCCAGGTATACGCGAATCACAATCGTGACATCGGGGGATGATGAGATTTTAGATCAGATTGAAAAGCAGGTTGCCAAGCTCGTTGATGTCCGGGATATTAAGGAACTGAAACCGAGCGAGAGCGTTTACAGGGAACTCGCGCTCATTAAGGTGAAAGTCTCTGCCGAGAAAAGGCAGGGCGTTATCTCGGTAGTGGATATTTTCCGGGCAAAAATCGTCGATGTTTCCAAAGACAGCCTGATTATCGAGCTGACCGGAAATCAGGAGAAAATCGGCGCGTTTATTGATCTGCTGGATGGTTACGAAATTCTGGAACTGGCGAGAACGGGCATTGCGGGACTCGGCAGAGGCATTGAGAATGTAACTTATTTATAGAATCGTTAGCTGGAGGGGAATGTGAATACCCTTTTTAGTTATAGAGAAAGAAAAAATGGAGGATGAGAAAATGGCTAATATTTTTTACCAGGAAGACTGTAATTTGTCTTTGCTGGAAGGCAAGACGATTGCGGTAATCGGTTATGGAAGTCAGGGACATGCGCATGCTCTGAACGCGAAAGAATCCGGCTGCCATGTGATTATCGGTCTGTATGAAGGCTCTAAGTCCTGGGCGAAAGCAGAAGCGCAGGGGTTTGAAGTATATACGGCTGCTGAGGCGGCAAAGAAAGCCGATATTATCATGATTCTGATCAATGATGAGTTGCAGGCTTCCATGTATAAGAATGACATTGAGCCCAATCTGGAAGAAGGAAATATGCTGATGTTCGCTCATGGCTTTAACATTCATTTCGGATGTATTGTACCGCCTAAAAACGTAGACGTTACGATGATCGCGCCTAAGGGCCCCGGCCATACGGTAAGAAGCGAATATCAGGCGGGAAAAGGCGTTCCCTGTCTGGTAGCGGTTCATCAGGATGCGTCAGGTAAGGCACAGGATATCGCGCTGGCTTATGCACTGGCGATCGGCGGCGCAAGAGCGGGCGTATTGGAAACCACTTTCAGAACGGAAACGGAAACGGATTTGTTTGGCGAACAGGCGGTATTGTGCGGTGGTGTCTGCGCACTGATGCAGGCAGGCTTTGAAACGCTGGTAGAGGCCGGATATGATCCGAGAAACGCATACTTTGAATGTATTCATGAGATGAAGCTGATCGTAGATCTGATTTATCAGTCAGGCTTTGCGGGCATGAGATATTCCATTTCCAATACGGCGGAGTACGGCGATTATATTACAGGACCCAAAATCATTACGGAAGATACGAAGAAAGCGATGAAGAAGATTCTTTCCGACATTCAGGACGGTACTTTTGCGAAAGACTTCCTGCTCGACATGTCTTCCGCAGGTTCGCAGGTACACTTCAAGGCGATGCGTAAACTTGCTTCCGAGCATCCTTCCGAGGTAGTCGGAGAAGAGATCAGAAAACTCTATAGCTGGAACGGCGAGGACAAGCTGATCAATAACTAAATGTTTGTAAAATAATTCATTGTAAGTTACTTTATTTAATGTGAGAAGAACGACTCTGATGAGCCGTTCTTTTTCAGTTTTATGCGGCATGCCCGTGATTATGAAAGGTAAAATTATGAGAGAAAAAGCGAATATTGGGGAACAAAAGATGAAAGGATTCAGGAGCCTTACGATAATGTTCATTTTAATTATCTGTATTATGGTTTCCGTTCCTACGATTGGGCTGGCCTGTCTGGGTGTATTTGAAATGAGTGAGTCGATGGATGAGTCCATACAATTATATGAAACGGCAATGACGGAAGGTTATCAGGCAGAAATCAAGTCGCAGGTACAGGGAGCGATTGCAGTAATACAGGGTTATTATGACCGGAGCCAGAACGGAGAGCTGACGGAAGAAGAAGCGCAGACGATGGCCAGAGATGCGGTCCGCAACATGCGTTACCGGGATGACGCATCGGGCTATTTATGGATAGACGGGGCAGACTATACGCTTATCGTACATCCGATTCTGACAGAACAGGAAGGAAACAACCGGTATGATATGACAGACCAGAATGGCGTTAAGGTTACGCAGAATGTGGTATCTGTCGCAAAAGCCGGAGGCGGATTCCATGAATTTTATTTTACGAAGGCGGACGGTGTGACCGTTGCTCCCAAACTTGCATACTCTCAAATGTTTGAACCCTGGGGATGGGCAGTTGCTACCGGAAATTATGTAGATGACATGAATGCACAGATTGACGGTATGAAAAACAACATTCACAGTAAATTTTCCCGAATGCTTACGTTGTACGGCGTTGCCGCAGTAGTGATGCTGATTGCGGCGCTTATCGTATCCGCTTTTATCGGGATTCGGATCACCAGAGACATCAAGCTGGTAAATGATAATCTCGGCCAGGTTGCCAGAGGCGATTTGAGATTCCGCGTAAGTCCGACGCTGATGAGGCGGGCCGACGAGATCGGAACGATGGCGCGTTCCCTCGAAAACGTACATCGGTCATTGACGGATATGCTCAGCAATGTTATTCATACCGGCCAGAGTCTGAATCAAAGCAGCGAAAGATTCAGCGAGAAATTCGGACATATTTCAAGCAGTATCCGGGATACCAATCAGGCCATTGATGATCTGGCGCAGGGCGCGACCAATCAGGCAAATGATACGGAGACCGTGAATGGAAAAATCGTGGAACTGGATGGTGTTATTGAAACGGAAAGAAATGATATACATAAATTAGGGGAAGCCGTATCCGCTATGACACAGCATTCCGCCGGCGCTTCCGAAAGCATCGGCGAGCTGGATGAGATTACAAAGACGACGATTGAAACCATTAATATCGTATCCGAACAGACAAACCGGAACAACGATTCCGCCGCTCACATCAATAAGGCGATCGAAATTATCAAGGGACTTGCAAAACAGACGAACCTGCTTTCGCTGAATGCGAGCATAGAAGCTGCCAGAGCGGGTGAATCCGGAAGAGGATTTGCTGTTGTAGCGGAAGAAATCAGAAATCTTTCAGAGGAATCTTCGAACAATGCCCTGGAGATTGAACGGATTGTAAGGGAATTGGTTGATAACATCAGAGTTTCGGTCAGCAAAATGGATGAGGTTATGAACAACGTACAAAAACAGCAGAATTGTCTGGAAGAAACGAGAACGGCGTTCCATCTTTTAACAAAAGAGGTTTCCCTTGTGGAAGAAGTGACCGGTGAGATCGGTGAACAGACGAAAATTTTGGGGGCACTGAAAGAGATTGTAATGGATTCCATTAACAGTCTGGCCAGTGTGGTAGAGGAAAATGCGGCATCTACCGAAGAAACCAGCGCAGGTATGATGCTCCTGTCCGAAACGATCGGCGAATGTACGGAAGATACCCAGAAACTGGTAGAACTGAGTCATTTACTGAATCAGCAGGCGAGCAAATTCCAGTTGTAGGCAGTTTTTATGATACATAATATTTAAACAGTAAGGAGCCGCTGTTTCATGGATGTGTAATGATCCATGAAACAGCGGCTCTTTTGTTGTGGGGCGCCGGGGGGGCTGTCTAGGAGTCTGCTTTTGATGATTGTCCGGCGTACGCTTTTGTCATTTCACAGAATTTTCGGACGGCGGCCGGGCAGTCGGGCTGTATTTTCCCTGCGAATCCGATCTTTCTTTTGGGAACCGGGGCGGCTAACGGCAGTTTGATCAACAGGTTATCATCCAGTTCCTTTTTTACAAAATTGCCGATCACACAGGCGATGCCCATGTCAATGCGGGCAAACTCGATTAACAAATCCATTGTGGAGATTTCAATCGACTGGGAAATCTCGATTTTCTCATCGGCCAGATAAGAATCGATGTATCTTCTCGAAATATTTTCTTCATTTAACAGCATAAAAGTGCCGTTGTTCCAAATCAGGGAAAGATTGTTTTCATATAACATTTCCTGGGTTGTGCCGAGGCGGGTGGAGAGATTTTTAAGATATCGCCCGGTCGTTACAAATTCATCCTGTATTTCCATGACAGGCTGAAAAAAGAGCTCTTTTTTGTCCGGAACATCCCCGATCAGGCCGATATCGATGGAGCCGCGCTGCAAATCCCGTACCGTATCCATCGTTGGCTGGCATGCGATGGATACCCGGATATGCGGGTTTTCCTGGGTGAATCGTTTCAGATAAGGAAGCAGTACATATTTGCAGAGCGTTGTGCTGACGCCGATTGTGATCTGGCCGATGCCGAGTTCATTGATTTTTCGAAGCTGCTCCTCGCCATATGCGATGGAATCAAAAGCCTTCCGCAGATGTTCCGCAAGCATGGCCCCCTCGGCGGTAAGCGATACACCGCGGGAACTGCGGTAAAAGAGCGTCGTATGAAGAAGCTCCTCCAGACGGGAAATGGATTTGCTGACAGCCGGCTGGCTGATATAGAGTTCTTTGGCGGCCAGTGAGATATTGCCGGTCTGTGCGGCGGTATAAAAAATATGATAGAGATTCAATGTGCCTTCCATAAAGGCTCCTTTCTGTCAGGCCGGACGGTTCGGGAGACTGTTTTAAAGCGCAATAAACTTACATATTTATATTAGTATAACTGATAAGAATAGTAAATATAATTATTATATATTTTAAGAATAGAAAAGGATATGATATAATTTATTTACATTAAGCGGACAAGGGAAAATATACAATAAAGGAGGTTATCGCGATGGGAATGACAATGACCCAGAAAATACTGGCAGCTCATGCCGGCCTGGAAAAGGTGGAAGCGGGGCAGCTGATCGAGGCCGATCTGGATTTGGTACTTGGCAACGATATTACCAGCCCGGTTGCCATTAAGGAAATGGAGAAGATGAAGGTGGACGGCGTTTTTGACAAAGATAAGATTGCCCTCGTGCCCGATCACTTTGTGCCGAACAAAGACATTAAATCGGCGGAACACTGTAAATGTGTCAGAGAATTTGCGTATCGCAATGAGATTACAAATTATTTTGAAGTAGGAGAGATGGGCATCGAACATGCGCTGCTTCCGGAGAAAGGGCTGACCGTGGCGGGAGACGTTATCATCGGCGCGGATTCCCATACTTGTACTTACGGCGCGCTCGGCGCTTTTTCCACAGGCGTTGGAAGCACCGATATGGCGGCCGGCATGGCTACCGGGAAAGCCTGGTTCAAAGTGCCGTCGGCAATCCGTTTCAATATCGTGGGAAAACCCGATAAATGGGTAAGCGGCAAAGATGTTATTCTGCATATTATCGGTATGATCGGTGTAGACGGCGCGTTATACAAATCAATGGAATTTGTGGGCGAAGGGATTCAGAACCTGACGATGGACGATCGTTTTACCATCGCCAATATGGCGATTGAAGCGGGCGGAAAGAACGGCATTTTCCCGGTGGATGAATTAGCCGAAGCCTATATGAAGGAGCATTCCAAAAGAGGCTTTAAGGTTTACGAAGCGGATGAAGACGCCGTTTACGACGAAGAATATACGATTGACTTGAGCACGCTTCGTCCGACGGTTGCGTTCCCGCATCTTCCCGAAAATACAAAAACCATTGATGAGATCAAAGAAGACATTCAAATCGATCAGGTAGTGATCGGTTCCTGCACAAACGGCCGTCTGGATGATCTGCGGACTGCAGCGGAGGTACTGAAAGGCCGTCATGTGGCAAAAGGCATGAGATGTATTGTCATTCCCGCGACACAGGCCATCTATATGCAGGCGATGGAGGAAGGACTGTTGAAGACCTTTATCGAAGCGGGGGCGATTGTGAGCACGCCGACCTGCGGTCCATGTCTTGGCGGATATATGGGGATTCTTGCGGCGGGAGAACGCTGCGTATCGACGACGAACCGTAATTTTGTGGGCAGAATGGGACATGTGGATTCGGAAATCTATCTGGCAAGCCCTGCGGTAGCGGCGGCCAGCGCGGTGACGGGTAAAATTTCCTGTCCCTGCCGGCTCTCATAACGAAACTACCCGGCATCAATTGCAGAATGAGAAAGGAGCAGCAGAAAATGAAAGCAGCAAAAGGAACTGTTTTTAAATATGGCGACAATGTGGATACGGATGTTATCATTCCGGCCCGTTACTTAAATTCTTCCGAACCGTCGGAGCTGGCGGCGCATTGCATGGAAGATATTGACAAGGAATTTATCGGCAGAGTACAGAATGGCGATATTATGGTGGCAACCAAGAATTTCGGATGCGGTTCTTCCAGAGAACATGCGCCGATCGCTATCAAAGCGGCCGGAATCAGCTGTGTTATTGCCGAAACTTTCGCAAGAATTTTTTACCGGAACGCAATCAATATCGGACTCCCGATTATAGAATGCCCGGAGGCCGCAAAGGATATTGAAGCGGGCGACGTGGTGGAAGTGAATTTTGACACAGGTGTCATTACGGACATTACCAAAGGAACTTCTTACAAAGGCCAGGCCTTTCCGGAATTTATGCAGAAAATTATTGCGGCGGAAGGACTTGTAAATTATATCAATCAGAAGTAATGCCGCCGGATTGAGGCATTCTGAAACCGGATATGACGAAAACATATTGGCGGCGGTATAATGGGACATTTCAATATAAAGAAAAAGGATGCTGTGCTTTATCAGGCATGGCATCCTTATTTTATTGTTTCTTTTAAATTGCTGTAATCGCAGCGCCTTGTTTCAGGAAACGGCCATAACCTGAACCAAAACACGATAATAAATTTTTTTAGTAATTTTGCTAAAAAAGTATACAAAAAAAGCTGAAAATATAGTATTATTAGTAATAGGAACTTGGTTCAAATACTTTTTGATAGGGGAATGAAATTATGCTTGCTACATTAATACCATTATTTGATGAAACAATGACTGTGAAAGCTTACTCTTTGTTTGCGCAAAAAGAGAACCGCCTGCTGAATCCAAGCTATCTGGGCGCCGGAATTACCGATGGAGTCCATGTGGCCGGTTTCGATCTGATTGAAAGCATGGGAATTGAAACGATATCCTCAGATAAGGAAATTTTCGTGGAAGTTAATAATATTTCCATCTTTTCAAACATTGATGAACAATGTCAGGCACCGCATGAAAGGCTGGTTCTTTTGGTAGATCATACGATCACGCCGGAAGAAATGTACCTCAAACGATTCAGGGAATTAAAGGAGATGGGTTTTTATCTTGCGATCAGAAAACTTCCCATTGAAAAATTTGAGGCGTATCAGGAAGTGCTCCGTCTGATGGATTATATTCTGCTGGATTATAAAAAACTCAATATTGGGAATGCGAAGGCTTTTTTCACGAAATATTATCCGAACATAAAAATGTGTGCGGTTAATGTCGATTCGCAGGAAGACTATGACAATCTGAAGAAGATGGGCGAATTTGATCTCTATGAAGGAAAGTTTTTCCGTCTTCCGGTCACGGCCAATAAGCAGACGGAAGTCGCGCCGCTGAAAGCGAATTATATTGAGCTGTTAAATATCGTCAATGATGCCGACTTCGATCTGGCGGATGCGGCGGATGTTATTGGAAAGGATACGGCACTCGTCATTTCATTGTTGAAAATGGTAAACAGAATGACTGTCAACTCGGAAATAACTTCTATCAGACATGCTGCGGCAATGATGGGACAGAAAGAACTGAAACAGTGGATTAACACGGCGGTTACGAAGGAACTTTGTGCCGACAGGCCAAGTGAAATTACCAGAATTTCCCTTCTTCGGGCAAAATTTGCGGAAAATCTTGCACCGCTGTTTGAAATGGCGGTACATTCTTCGGAACTTTTCCTGATGGGGCTGTTTTCCGTATTGGATCTGATTTTGGATAAGTCGATGTCGGAAGCTCTGGATATGGTGAAAGTATCCAGAAGTATTGAAGAGGCATTAATCAGCCATCAGGGAGAGCTTGCACCGGTGCTTGATTTTATCCTTCAATATGAGAGCGCTTCCTGGCAGGAAGTTTCCAGACAAATGCTTCTCCAAAATATAGATATGGATCCTGTCTACGATGCCTATATCAGATCCTTACAGTGGTATCGTGATCTGACAGGCGTAGAATAAGACGGCATAATGCGTAAAAATTCAGACTGCATTTATATCTTATCTAATATAAATGCAGTCTTTTTGTTTGATTGAAATTAAAATGCAAAGTTTGCTTGACAAAATATGCAAAGCAAACTATACTAAACATGCAAAGCGCGCTTGGCAAAAGAACAAGAGGAACTATGAAAACGAAAATTAAAGAATTACGAAAGGAAAGAAAAATGTCTCAGGAGGAACTGGCAAATGCGGTTGGGACAACGAGGCAGACGATCACCTCGATTGAGGTGGAAAAATATACGGCCTCTTTGGTTCTGGCATATAAAATTGCGCATTTTTTCGGGCTGCCGATTGAGGCCGTATTCGATTTTTCGGATGTGGAGGAGATTTGAGTATGGATAAGATGAAGCAGGAAGTAAAAGAAAAACTGAAATATTGGGAGGGGATCAGTGCATTGTTTGCGATTCTGGTATCTGTAAACTTCTGGAATTATTCAGGAAGCATAAACGGCGGCGATCATTTTACAGATTTCTTCAGAGGATTCCAGTTGGGAATTGCGATGGTATTTTTAGTATGCGCCATATTCCATATTGTGCGGTTCCGGAAAATGATACGGGATGAAGAGGCATTGAGAGCATATTATATCAAAGAGCATGATGAAAGAAATATGGCAATCTGGAATAAATCGGGCGGAACCGTGCTGTATACCTGCGGAGTCCTGATTATCGGAGCGGCTGTTGTGGCGGGATATTTTGACCCGGTCGTATTTATTACGCTGCTTGTATGCGGTCTTTTCCTGCTGCTTGTCAAACGGGGGCTTTGCTTTTACTATTGCAAAACGATGTAACGTAAAAGAACGGCAAAATCAGGAATACCAAATAACAGATAGCTTTCCCGCAAATCTTCTGGTATAATATGCGTAATGGCAATAAACTCTATTTACGGGAAAGGTATGGTCTTTAATATTATGGTCAACCGGGTCGATGGAAATCATTACTACGAATATACCAAAACACAGAACCTGAATGTACAGGACACCGGAGAGAAATTCAGTCTGGATTATAAACAGGAGGAACTGCCGGGCGGAAAATCCCAAAAAGAGAAAGAAGCATCGGAACGGGAGAAACAGAATACGGCGGAGCAGTCAGGCGTCAGGGTGGACATTTCGGGTTATGGAAGGATGGCCGGAACTGACAGGAAACAGGGAACATCCGCAAAGAGCGGAGAAGCGGCCGGACAGGGGCAGTCGGTCATATCCATGATTCAGGATATTTTCCGGACAGCAATAGCCGCTTTTAAAGACTTTTTCGATAAAATCTGGAATGATCCGCAGACAGATACTAAGGCCGCGGAACCGGGACTGGAAAATGCGCCGGAAGTCATGGATACGGCGCAGGAAAACGATAATCCGCCGCTTGTAAGAGACATGGGGACGGTGCCGGAAACAAATGAGCCGGAAACCGCAGAAACCTTTTATCAGAATGAGGCCCGTCTGAATCGGGAGATTCAGCCATATCTTCGAAAAGGGGATCTGAATCAGGTGATTAATCTTCTGACGGATAACGGTAAAAAGACGGCCGCTCGAAATTCAACGCTTCTGACATATTATGACAGAAACGGAAGAATGATAGAGCCGAGCGCGTCGGACAGCCAGAGAATTTTATACGGAGACAGAAATACACGCAGGCTTTGATGCCTGCGTGTTTGTTGTCAGTTCAGTTTGCCGTTGTCAGGAATGGGTTTATCTATTGCGTATCGTAAGGAGAAACGACCCTGTTTTTTCCGTTTTTCTTTCCATAGTATAAACGTTTATCCGCGTGCGTAATGGTTTCTTCCATATTGTTTCCCGGTCTGTGCGCGGCTACGCCGAGCGTAAGAGAACAATGTATGGCGGTTTCGTGCAGACGGAAAGAATGATTTTCCACGTCGGAACGGATATTTTCTGCTATGACGCATGTATGATCCAAAGGTACCTTTGTCATAATTAAGATTTCTTCTCCGCCCCAGCGGCATACATGTCCATGATCGTTTACCTGATTTTGGATAATCTGAGAAATCTCTTTCAGGACAACATCTCCGAAATCGTGTCCATAAGTATCGTTTACTTTTTTGAAATTATCGATATCGCACATGATAAGACAGAAATCTTCTTCGGCTTTGATAACGGCATCAAAAAAGTCCTGCATGCTGCGGCGGTTGTACAGACCTGTCAACGGATCGATGCTGGCCATATTGTCGAGTGCAATATTTTTATCGCGCAGTAAGTTGGTCGCAGCCTGCATATCCATGATGAAAATGAGCGTAACCAGAAACAGAAAGCCGAAATTGCAGATAGAATTAAAAATATAAATAAACAGTTCTACCGGGGACGGCACATTTAGCGGATAGAGAGCGCCCGTAAACATGGAGATCATACGACATCCAATAAAGGAAAAGAAAGCCGTAAGACCGAGCAGCGTAGGTACAAGATATTTCTTTTTCGGTTCATCGATCAGGGTCACACACATATAATAGCCGAACGGAATCAGGCCGATGGTATACTGTGCGAAACCAAAGCGCCAGCCAATGCAGATGGCCGCAACGAAAGAATGGATTATAATCTCCACATACGTGATATAAAAAGTCCTGATCAGCTCCTTGTCATATCCGTATTTGATAATGCTGATACAGCGCATATAGGTAATAACGCTGCCGATGTTAAACAGAATCAGCGGATAAACGCGAAGAAAACTGAAAAGGCCTACAAGAAAGATATGTACGGCCGTAATGGTATAAGTAATCAGTTTATATTTAAATTTTTCATCCTGAAGGCTGCGTTCCAGCAGGCTCTTGATCGTTTCGAATTTTGCTATCATATTCAATCAATTCCAATCTCAGGTATAGGATATTTATAAAATACGATAATCTGTAAAAACGCTATAAAATAAGTATATAGCAAAATAGCGGCAAAGTAAATTATAAAATCCGGATTATTGGGGAAGCGGGAGAGTAATACCGCTTGTTTTTCCCGGATGCGTCCACTATAATAATACAGAAAAACAATCGGATAAAACAATCGGACGGAGGACAGACTGTGAACCAGGAAGCGTTTGAACAGGCCAAATTAAAAGTGCTGTTAAAACAGCACGACCCTCACGGATTCGGCACTCTGCAGGAGAAGACCGTGCATGCGGTAATGAAGTTGTATTATGAGCCAAATATCGATTATCACGAAGTGCCGATCGAGGGTTATATTGCGGATATTTATACGGGCCGCCGCATTATTGAGATCCAGAACGGAAATTTTAACCGTCTTCGTGACAAGTTAAACGCTTTTCTGCCCCTGTATCCGGTTATGGTAGTCCTTCCGATTCCGCATTTCAGATGGCTTATTTATATGGATGAAGAGAGCGGGGAACTGTCGTCAAGACGGAAATCCCCGGTCACGGGCAGTATTTACAGCGCCTTTCCGGAGCTGTACAAAATTAAAAACCATCTGACCAATCCGAATCTGTCCTTTGCGTTTCCGCTGATCGATATGGATGAATACCGCCTGCTTTCGGGCACAGGACGCGGAAAACGAAGGCGGGGAAGCCGCTATGACAGAATGCCTTTATCGCTGTATGATGAAATTCTGCTGGAGCGGCCGGAAGATTTTATACAGGTGATTCCCTATGAACTGGAAGAACCGTTTACCGTAAAAGATTTTGCGAAAGCAGCCCATATAAAACGCGACCTTGCGCAGATAACGCTTCATATTCTGCACAGTATGGAACTCGTGAGCCGTCCCGGCAAACGGGGACGGGAATATTTATATGAGGTAAAATAGTACCGGGGAACGAAACCCTGTCCGGGCGGTCTATGACCTTCCATGTAAAGCAAATTCTCCGGGGCTGATACTTTACAGAAATTGGAAATTTATGATAAAATATTGAAGTATGCTGTTCGGTTTTGAGCGGCATTTGAAGTCGGAACAGAAAAGGTATGGGTATTATTCATGGCGAAGGAAAATAAATATGACGCATCCAGTATTACCGTGCTGGAAGGGCTGGAAGCGGTCAGAGTCAGACCGGGTATGTATATCGGGAGCGTTTCCACGAAGGGTCTGAATCATTTAATCTATGAGATTGTTGACAATGCGGTAGATGAGCATCTGGCCGGCTATTGCAATACGATTTATGTGACGCTTCAGGCGGATGGTTCCGCAACGGTGGAAGACGACGGCCGCGGGATTCCTGTCGGTATGCACGAGAAAGGCATCAGCGCGGAGCGTCTTGTTTTTACGACGCTTCATGCGGGCGGCAAATTCGATAACGAAGCCTATAAAACGAGCGGCGGTCTCCACGGCGTCGGTTCTTCGGTTGTAAATGCCCTGTCCACCTGGCTTCATGTACAGGTGAAGACAGAGGGATTCATATATGAGGATAAATATGAGCGGGGCGTTCCGGTTCTGGAATTGAAGAACGGACTTCTCCCGGTGGTCGGAAAGACGAAAGAAACAGGAACGAAAATCAGCTTCCTGCCGGACGATACGATTTTTGACAAGACCTGGTTTAAAGAGGATGATGTAAAGAGCCGTCTGCACGAAACTGCGTATCTGAATCCGAATCTGACCATTGTTTTTGAAGATAAGAGAAAAGAAGAGCCGGAACATATAAAGTTCCATGAACCGGAAGGTATTATCGGTTTTATCAAAGATATGAACAAATCAAGAGAAGCGATTCATGACGTCATTTATTTTCAGGGTGAAGCGGAAGGCATCAATGTTGAAGTCGCCTTCCAGTATGTGAATGAGTTTCATGAGAATGTGCTCGGTTTCTGCAACAATATCTATAATGCCGAAGGCGGAACCCATCTGACCGGCTTTAAAACCATGTTCACCAATGTAATAAATACCTACGCGCGCGGGCTGAACATCCTGAAGGAAAAAGACATCAATTTTACGGGGGCCGACGTCAGGAACGGCATGACGGCCGTCGTTTCCATCAAACACCCGGATCCCCGGTTTGAGGGCCAGACGAAGACGAAGCTGGACAACCAGGATGCGGCCAAGATCGTCAGCAAGGTAACGGGAGATGAAATCGTCCGTTTCTTTGACCGGAATCTGGAGACATTGAAAAGCATTATCGGCTGCGCGGAGAAGGCGGCGAAGATACGGAAGGCGGAGGAAAAAGCCCGGACGAATATGCTGACGAAGCAGAAATTTTCCTTTGATTCCAACGGCAAACTGGCAAACTGTGAGTCCAAAGACCCTGCCAGATGTGAAATTTTTATCGTGGAAGGCGATTCCGCAGGCGGAAGCGCGAAAACGGCCAGAAATCGAATGTTTCAGGCGATTCTGCCGATTCGCGGCAAGATTCTGAATGTGGAAAAAGCGAGCATTGACAAGATTCTGGCCAATGCGGAAATCAAAACGATGATCAATGCTTTTGGCTGTGGTTTTTCCGAAGGTTACGGAAATGATTTCGATATTTCCAAACTGCGTTATGATAAAATCATCATTATGGCCGATGCCGACGTGGACGGCGCGCATATTTCCAATCTGCTCCTTACGCTGTTCTATCGCTTTATGCCGGAACTGATTTTTGAAGGACATGTTTATATTGCAATGCCGCCGCTTTATAAGGCAATGCCGTCAAAAGGAAAAGAAGAATATCTGTACGACGATAAAGCGTTGGAAAAATACCGAAAAAGTCACAAAGGACCGTTTACTTTGCAACGGTATAAAGGTCTTGGCGAAATGGACGCCGAACAGTTGTGGGAGACGACGCTGGACCCGGAGACAAGAATGCTGAAGCTGGTGGAAATCGAGGACGCCCGCATGGCGTCCGAGGTAACCGAAATGCTGATGGGTACGGAGGTACCGCCGCGAAAAGCATTTATCTACCGACATGCAAAAGAGGCCGAACTGGATGTCTGACGGAAGAGGAGACCTATGCGGCGCATATCATAAACCGGCAGGAATTTGAAGCCATAGGGAACAGACGAAGTTATACGAGGGAGCAGTCTTATCATGGAAGATAACAGAATTATCAAAACCGAATATTCCGAGGTCATGCAGAAATCTTTTATCGATTATGCGATGAGCGTCATTATTGCCAGAGCGCTTCCCGACGTGCGCGACGGGCTCAAACCCGTACAGCGGCGGACGCTTTATGATATGTATGAGCTGGGTATCCGTTATGACAGGCCGTACCGTAAGTCGGCGCGTATCGTCGGCGATACGATGGGTAAATACCATCCCCACGGCGACAGCTCAATTTACGATGCGCTTGTCGTTATGACGCAGGACTTTAAAAAGGGTCTGCCTTTGATCGACGGGCACGGCAATTTCGGCAACATCGAAGGCGACGGCGCGGCGGCGATGCGTTATACGGAAGCGAGGCTGGAACGGATTACACAGGAAGCCTTTCTGGCCGATCTGGACAAGGATGTGGTCGATTTTCTGCCGAATTTCGATGAAACGGAGAAAGAACCCAGCGTTCTTCCCGTCAAGATTCCCAATCTGCTGATCAACGGTTCGGAAGGCATTGCGGTCGGCATGGCGACCAACATTCCGCCCCACAACCTGGCGGAAGTCATCAATGCGATGAAGGCCTTTATGCTGGATGAGAATATCACGACAAGAGAACTGATGCGCTATGTCCTGGGGCCGGATTTCCCGACAGGAGGCATTGTCATCAATCAGGATGAACTGCTGCACATTTATGAAACCGGGGCAGGAAAGATCAGAATCCGCGGCAGGGTAGAAGTGGAAAAACAAAAGGGCGGCAAAGTAAATCTGGTCATTACGGAAATTCCCTATACGATGATCGGCTCTTATATCGGAAAGTTCCTGATGGATGTGGCATCGCTTGCGGAGACCAAGAAGACACAGGATATCGTCGATATCACGAATCAGTCTTCCAAAGAAGGAATCCGCATCGTAATCGAGCTGCGCAAAGACGCGGATGTAGAGAACTTTACCAATATGCTCTATAAAAAGACGAAGCTGGAAGATACATTCGGTGTCAATATGCTGGCCATTGCGGACGGGAAGCCGGAAACCATGGGGCTGAAGCAGATTATTAAGGCAAACGTGGATTTCCAGTATGAAGTCGCCACGCGCAAATACAAAAATCTGCTGGCAAAGGAGCTGGATAAGAAAGAAATACAGGAGGGGCTTATCAAAGCCTGCAACGTCATCGATCTGATTATCGAAATTCTCCGCGGCTCCAAAGACCGGAACATGGCCAAAGCCTGTCTGGTGGAGGGAAAGACGGACGGCATCAAATTCCGTTCCAAAGAATCCAAAATTATGGCGGCCCAGTTGATGTTTTCCGAGAAACAGGCCAATGCGATTCTGGAAATGCGCCTGTACAAGCTGATCGGTCTGGAAATCGAAGCCCTGATCAACGATCATGAAGAAACGATGGCAAATATTTACCGTTATGAGGATATTCTGGCAAGACGGGATTCTATGGCACAGGTCATCATCAACGAACTGGACGAGATCAAATCAGCCTATGCGAGGCGCAGGCGGACGGAGATCACCAATGCCAAAGAGGCCGTTTATGTGGAGAAAAAAGTCGAAGAGATGGACATCGTTTTCCTGATGGACCGTTTCGGCTATGCGAGGACCATCGATTTACAGACTTATGAACGGAATAAAGAAACCGTACACGCGGAGAACAAGTATGTGTTTCAGTGCAAAAATACCGGGAAAATATGCCTGTTTACGAATACGGGTCAGCTCCACACGATCAAAGCGGCGGATCTTCCCTTCGGAAAGTTCCGGGATAAAGGCGTTCCCGTAGACAACGTCAGCAATTTTGAATCTGCAAGAGAAGAAATCATTTATGCGGCGAGCCAGACGGATTTGAATCTGTACCGCGTGATTTTTGCAACAAAACTTGCAATGTTAAAGGTGGTTGACGGCGGCGAGTTTGATGTGACGAAGAGAACTGTTGCGGCCACAAAGCTTCAGGAAGACGATGAGGTTATCAGCGTCGTAACGCTGAAAGAACAGCACAATATCGTTCTCCGGTCGAAAGGCGGTTATTTTCTTCGGTTTGCGCTTGACGAAATTCCGGAGAAAAAGAAAGGCGCCGTCGGCGTCCGCGGCATGAAACTCGGCGTTGGGGACAGTCTGGAAGCCGTTTATTATACCAAACCGACGGATGATACCGTCATTGAATATAAAGGAAAAGAAATCGAACTGAACAAGCTGAAACTGGGAAGCAGGGACAGCAGAGGCGTCAAAGTGCGCGTATAGGAGGAAACAGGATGCGGGTTATTGCCGGAAAAGCACGGAGTCTGAAACTGAAAACACCGGAAGGGCTGGAAACCAGGCCGACTACCGACCGAATCAAAGAAACGCTGTTTAATATGTTACAGCCCTGGCTGCCGGACAGCATATTTATCGATCTGTTCAGCGGAAGCGGCGGCATTGGCATCGAGGCGCTCAGCCGGGGAGCCAGGCATGCTTATTTTGTGGAAAATAATAAAAATGCCATTGCCTGTATTCAGGAAAATCTGCAGTTTACCAAAACGATGGACGATGCGACGATTCTGAAACAGGATGTATTGAGCGCGCTTTCGGGCATTCATGAGAAGGAGGCGGACGTCATTTTTATCGACCCGCCCTATGAACAGGGCTATGAGCAGCAGACGCTTGCGCATCTGGCCGGCCAGCCTTATGTAACGGAGAATACGCTGCTCGTTGTGGAAGCCCTGAAGGAAACGGATTTTTCCTATGTGGAGAAACTTGGGTTTACCATAACAAAAGAGAAATGCTATAAATCGAATAAACATGTATTTCTGAAAAAAGCTGAGGTTTTATAAACGCCGTTTTCAAATAAATTTCATTTTCAGGAATATTTTTAAAGACATTTTGAACGAAGTGATTTATGATATAATTAGATCCTCCGTAGACAAGAGGATACGGAAACGACAAATTTGAAAGACTGTTTTTAAGGAAAAGAGGCGTGTGATGAGGGCAGCAATTTATCCGGGAAGCTTTGATCCGGTTACATTTGGTCATCTTGACGTGATCAAAAGGGCCGCTGAAATTTTTGATGAATTAACGGTAAGTGTGTTGAATAATAAAGTAAAGACTCCATTGTTTTCTGTGGAAGAACGTGTTAAGATATTAGAAGAGGCGACGAAGAATCTCCCCAATGTAAAAGTGGATTCTTTCAGCGGCCTTTTAATTGATTATGCCAGACGTAAAGGCGTGCATGTAGCGATCCGCGGCCTGCGCGCGATTACAGATTTTGAATACGAATTGCAGATAGCGCAGACGAACCGGAAGCTTTCAGGCGGGGAACTGGATACGATGTTTTTGACGACCAGTCTGGAATATGCTTATTTAAGTTCTTCGAGCATTAAGGAAATTGCCAGTTTTAACGGCGATATTTCTCAGTGCGTTCCGGAATTTGTCGGGAAACTGGTTTATGAAAAATATGGTTATGACAGATAGGAGTAAAGATGAGCAGCAGAATCGAACAGTTAATCGATGAAATCGAAGATTATATTGACGGATGCAAATACCAGCCTCTTTCCAAGACAAATATTATTGTAAATAAAGAGGAAATCGACGAACTTCTGCGGGAGCTCCGCATGAAAACGCCGGATGAGATCAAACGATATCAGAAGATCATTTCCAATAAAGAAGCGATTTTGAACGATGCGCGCAACAAGGCGGAAGCGCTGATTAACGATGCGACTGTACATACCAACGAACTGATCAACGAACATGAGATCATGCAGCAGGCTTATGCCCAGGCGAACGAAGTCGTTACGCTGGCGACACACCAGGCCCAGGAAATACTGGACAATGCCACCATAGAGGCAAACGGCGTCAGAGCCGCGGCCGTACAGTATCTGGACGATATGCTGGCGAGCCTCGAAAACCTGATGACGACGACTTTAAATGCCACGACGGCACATTACGAAAGTTTCTTTAATACGATTAACGGATATAATGAAATCGTCAAAGCGAACCGGGCGGAACTGATGCCGCAGAGCGTGGAAAAACTGCTGAAAGAAGCGGATTATGACGATAAAACGGAGGAATCTATCAATCTGGATTTGGTACAATGAAAGAATGCGTATGGTTATAGAAATGATTCAAAAGTTCACAATAAGCTGGTTTCAACGGGAAGCCGGCTTATTCTTTTTCACGATGGCAATGATTTCCATTCTGGTGCTGACCGGAGGCGGTTTCTTTGGGAAAGGGGTTTTAATCGTTCAGGCCGGTGAACAGACGGCCGCTTTGGAGACGGGGGAATCGAAAGGAACGGCGGACGGGGAAGCCGATACCGCCGATGCGACAGAGACAGAGGCTGCCGACACGGTATCCCGGGACGAAAATATTGTGGTAGTGATCGATCCGGGGCATGGCGGTGAAAACCTCGGTGCGGAATACGGAGCGTATACCGAAAAAGAAATGACGCTTATCGTCGCCAAAGCGATGAAAGCCGAGCTGGAACAATACGAAGGCATTACCGTTTACCTGACAAGATCGGGAGACGAAGATCTGACGCTGGAGGAGCGGTGCGAATATGCGGCAGGCGTCAATGCGGATTTTCTCTTCTGCCTGCATTTTAACATGTCCGAATATCATACGCTGTTCGGCGCGGAAACATGGATTTCAGCATTCGGGGAGCAGTACAGCAAAGGATATGCGTTCGCGGCTGTTGAAATGGAACTGCTGCAGGAAATGGGCCTTTATTCCCGCGGCATCAAGACCAGGCTGAATGACCGGGAAGAAGATTATTACGGCATAATCCGTCATTCCACGGAACGAAATATGCCCTGTGTGCTGATCGAACACTGTCATCTCGACCAGAAGAACGATCAGCCGTTTTATGACGATCGGGACAAGCTGGAAGCTTTTGGAAGGCTGGACGCAGAGGCGGTCGCAAAATATTACGGACTGCGTTCCGAAAGCCTCGGAAAAGATTTCAGCGATTATCAGAATCTTTCCGTTCCGGTGCCTGTACAAACGATGAAACCGGATTCCACGGAACCGGATATCTGCATGATTGAACTCGTCAATCAGAATATGGAGAACGGCGAAGTAACGATCAGCGTTTCGGCGGCGGATTATGACAGCGGCATGCTCTATTATACTTACAGCTATAACGGCGGCATGACCTTTTCGGAGCTGCAGAGGTGGCCGGATAAATCAAAAGATACCTTTGAATTTACGCTGACCGTGCCGTCCGGCATGGTGCCGCAGATCATTGTAAACGCTTACAACGGTTACGATCTGTATACGGCGAGCAATTTACTGAGCCTTCCTTCCATGAATTACGAAACGGAACTGGCGGAAGACGGGGAAGCGGAAGAAGCGCCGGAAGAAGCGGTAGAAAGCGCCTCGGACAGCATTCTTGTAAAAAAAGCTGACAAACAGGAAGAAGAACGGGAAAAGACGACGCCTTTGACAATGGGATATTTCCTCCAGGTATGCCTGTTCTGTGCGCTGCTTGTTTTCGCGATGGCCTTTTCCATCATCCTGATTCTCAGAAGCCGGAAGAGAAGGCGAAGAAGAAGGCGTAAATAAGCCCGGTCAGGGCCGTCTGGATACATTTGTGCAGGAAATACTGCAAAATGGACAGATTTGTACCTTTTATCATACTGTATGTCTGTGCCATGCAGGAAAGACCGCCAAAGGGAAGAAGCGTCAGTATCATATAAAAGTTTCCTTTTCCGGCCCGGCTGATGCCGCTCGTGATTTCCAGCAGACAGTTGCACAAAGCAAGGAAACTGTCCGGCAGAGAAGAAAAAGGAGAAAACAGAATATTCAATAAATTAAAAAAGACCATGCAGCCCCCGAGTTTGCCGATGCCGATCATTCCCGACACGATGGAATCATCTATTGCGGTCAGGAGGGAAGGTCTTTTTGTCACAGAATATTTTTCCGGCCCGGAACTGACAGCCCGAAATTGACGCGGTGACACGGAAGCCGCCCGGAAGACCGGAGACGATGCAGGCGCATAAGCCGTCGTAAAAGGCCATCCGAGCGTATAAAAACGCATTTTCGGTTCCGTTTCCGGCCAGCCGAGCAAATGCAGAAACGCACCGTATCCAAGCGGCACGCCGTACATGATCAGGAATGGCAGATAATTGCCGGACAGGGAAAGCGTGCCCATGACGAAGCTGAGAAAATAGATCGGGCCGATATTATTGCAGAAGGACAGCAGATAGGCGCCCTCTTTTTCCGAGAGTTTTCCGGCTTGGCATAGTTCGCCGACGACCCTTGCGCCCATCGGGAAGCCGCAGAGCATTCCCATCAGAATCACGTAGGAGCCGTTCATGGAAGTTCCCCAGATTTTATGGAAAAGGGGATGAAAGAAACGGGCAAAACCTTCCGTCAGATTCATACGCACCATAACGCCGGAGAGAACCATGAAAGGAAACAGCGTCGGAATCATTTTCCGGAACCACAGAATCAGGCCCGTATAGGCGTAATCCAGCGACCTTGCAGGATATCTCAGAAGCAGAAACGTCAGATAGAGCGCCAACAGCGTAAAAAGCAGTTGAAAAAAAAAGTCCTTTATTTTTCGTAACATAATCGGCCTTTTTGTTGCGGCTTTGTTTTATTATATGTATCAAAAACGAAAGAAATGATTGTCATGCCGCGGCAGGCGGCGCCGGAAGGATGGACGGAAGATGCGTCTTGATAAATTTTTGTGTGATTTGCAGTACGGAACGAGAAGCAGTATCAAAAAAGACATTAAGAACGGGCTGGTAACGGTTGGCGGTGCGGTTATCCGGAAGCCCGAATTTCAGGTCGATGAAACTTTGGACGAAATCCGGTACTGCGGCCGGCCCTGTATTTACCGCAAATACGTCTATTATATGCTGCATAAGCCGTCGGGAACCGTTTCCGCAACACAGGACGCGCGCGATAAAACGGTGGTTTCGCTATTGCAGGATACGGGCCGGAAGGACCTTTTTCCGGTGGGGCGGCTGGATAAGGATACGGAAGGGCTGCTGCTTATGACAAACGACGGCCCTTTAGCCCACGAACTGCTTTCTCCCGGCAGACATGTGGAAAAGGTTTATGAATGTTCACTTGCGGATTCCATCACAAAAGAACAGAAACGATCGCTGGAAGAAGGCGTGGATATCGGAGAAAAACGGCCGACCCTTCCGGCCGGCGTCACCATTCTTGATGAAAGGAAAATTGCCCTGACCATTACGGAAGGCAAATTCCATCAGGTAAAACGGATGGTCAGGGCGGTCGGCAACGAAGTCGTGTATTTAAAAAGAATCCGGATGGGCGCGCTGTTTCTGGATGACAGACTGAAACCGGGAGAATACCGGGAACTGACGGAGGAGGAAGTGGAAATGCTGAAAAAGCCTGTGCAGTCCGCGTGGCTGCCGGAACATATCGATGCGGTCATCTTCGATCTGGACGGTTCGTTAGTCGATTCCACATGGGTATGGAAAGCGATCGACGTCGAATACCTGAACAGGTTCGGTATCAAGCCGCCGCCGGATCTGCATCATCTGATCGGCGGACGCAGTTTTCATGAGACCGCGGCTTATTTCAAGGAACTGTTTCATATCCCGGATGAGGTGGAGCAGATCAAAGCCGACTGGAACCGGATGGCCCGGGAACGGTACAGCAGCGAAGTCCCGTTAAAAGCGGGGGCGGACGCATTTCTTGCGGCCTGCCGCACAAAACGGCTGAAACTCGGCATCGCGACGAGTAATTCCAGAGAACTGGCAGAAAATGTCCTTTCCGCGCATGGACTGAAAGGGTATTTTGACTGTATTATGACAAGCCGTGAAGTTACGAAAGGAAAGCCGGCGCCTGATATTTACCTGGCTGCAGCACAGGCGCTCGGCGTACCGCCGGAACGCTGTCTCGTATTTGAAGACATCGTGCACGGCATTCAGGCCGGGAAAGCGGCAGGCATGTGCGTATGCGCCGTATATGATGATGCTTCCGTTTACCAGGACGCCGAAAAGCGGGAACTGGCTGATTATTATATTCATGATTTTCGGGAATTAAACTGAGAGAAAGGCACAGGAGCAGAACAATGGGATTTTTACCGATATCCGCGGCGGATATGCGGAGGGCGGGAATCGAACAGCTGGATTTCGTATATATTATCGGGGATGCCTATGTGGATCATCCTTCTTTTGGCCATGCGATCATCAGCAGAATTTTGGAAGCCCACGGTTACCGGGTGGGCATCATTTCCCAGCCGGACTGGAAAGACGATCAAAGCATTGCGGTTTTGGGCAGGCCGCGGCTCGGTTTCCTGATTTCCGCCGGCAATATGGATTCCATGGTCAACCATTACTTCGTCTCGAAAAAACACCGTCCAAACGATGCCTATACGCCGGGCGGAGAGTCTTTGAAACGCCCCGATTACGCTACGGCCGTCTATGGGAATCTGATCCGGAAAACCTATAAGGATGTTCCCGTCATTATCGGCGGCATCGAAGCGAGCCTCCGCAGGATGGCCCATTATGATTACTGGTCCGGTCAGCTGAAACGTTCGGTTCTGCTGGATTCCCAAGCGGACATCCTTTCCTATGGAATGGGAGAAAAGGCCGTTGTCGAAATTGCGGATGCGCTGGATGCCGGAATTGCGGTAAAAGATATCACGTTTGTAAAAGGAACGGTTTATAAGACGAGAGATCTTTCCGGTATTTACGACGGCATTACGCTTCCTTCTTATGAAGCGATGCAAAAAGAACCGAAGCGGTATGCGGAAAGCTTCTCCGTTCAGTACCGGAATACGGATCCTTTTAGCGGAAAGACGCTGATCGAAACGTATCCGCATCAGGTCTATGTGGTGCAGAATCCGCCTCAGGAGCCGCTGACAACGGAAGAAATGGATGCGGTTTATGAACTGCCTTATATGCGTACATATCATCCTTCCTATGAGGCGAAAGGCGGCGTTCCGGCTGTTTCTGAAATCCGGTTTTCGCTGACAAGCAGCCGGGGGTGTTTTGGCGGGTGCAGCTTTTGTGCGCTGACTTTCCACCAGGGAAGAATCATTCAGGCCAGAAGTCATGA
The DNA here is from genome assembly GCA_910584965.1 of uncultured Lachnospiraceae bacterium. Taxonomy (GTDB): domain Bacteria; phylum Bacillota; class Clostridia; order Lachnospirales; family Lachnospiraceae; genus UBA3282. The sequence continues at coordinate 82,000 of CAJUDZ010000004.1, forward strand.
ATCTCTGATAAGGGAAGCGGAACAGATTATAAAAGCCCCGGATTTTAAAGGGTATATTCATGATGTGGGCGGTCCGACGGCAAATTTCCGGCGCCCCGCCTGCGAAAAACAGCTCACGGAAGGCGTCTGCCAGAACAGACAGTGCCTTTTTCCGAAACCCTGTCCGAACATGCGGGCAGATCATTCCGATTATCTGGCGCTGCTTCGGAAGCTGCGCGCTCTGCCGGGCGTAAAGAAAGTGTTTATCCGTTCGGGAATCCGTTTTGACTATCTGTTGGCGGACAAAGACGATACTTTTTTCAGGGAACTGGCGGAACATCACGTCAGCGGACAGCTCAAAGTAGCGCCGGAACACATTTCCGATGCGGTTTTGTCGCTGATGGGAAAACCGGGAAGAGCAGTTTACGAGCAATTTGTGAAAAAATATGATAAAATAAATACAAAGCTTGGGAAAAAACAGTTTCTGGTTCCTTACCTGATGTCGTCCCATCCCGGTTCGACGTTGAAGGAGGCTGTGGAACTGGCGGAATATCTGCGTGATCTCGGCTATATGCCGGAACAGGTTCAGGACTTTTATCCGACGCCTTCCACAATTTCCACGGTCATGTACTATACCGGTATCGACCCAAGAAACGGGGAAAAAGTTTATACCTGTAAAAATCCCCATGAGAAACTGCTGCAGCGCGCGCTGATCCAGTACCGCAGTCCTTCCAATTATGAACTGGTGCGGGAGGCGCTCATAAAAGCCGGAAGAGCAGACCTGATCGGTTTTTCCGATCATTGCCTGATACGGCCGCGGAACCAGAGGGACAGCGGGATGCGCGGGGAAAAACAAAAGAGAACGGATGAGATAAAGAACAGGGGAAGAGACGGCCGGAATAACAGAACCGCCGGAAAAACAAAGGGAAAAACAATTCGAAACGTACACAGGAGAAAAAACGATTCACGGAAAAAATAGCAATGTGACAACAGGAAAGGGGTGTATGTATGAATATTGCAATTATTACAGGAGCTTCCTCCGGGATGGGACGGGAATTTTCAAAACAGCTGGCGGGAAGTCTTTCCAAAACGGACGAGATCTGGCTGCTTGCGAGAAGAAGAGAGCCGCTTGAGCGGCTGGCGCTGGAGTTGACCAAAGAAGTCAAAGAGGCGGCGGAAACACACCATGACAAAACGATCAAAATCAGGACCATCGCGATTGATATCACGGATGAGAAAAAACTTTCCCGGTTTGCGGAAGTGCTGATGATAAGGAACGCCGGCATATCGGTTCTCGTAAACTGCGCCGGCACGGGAATATACGGAGAGTTCGAAAAGCTGAGCCGGGATGAGGTAACGGAGACGGTCCGCCTGAATGTGCTCGCATTGACGCAGCTGACGAAGTTCTGTCTTCCCTATATGAAAAAAGGAAGCAAGATTCTGCAGGTTGCTTCCGGTTCCGCATTTCTGCCGCAGGCGGATTTCGCGGTTTACGCGGCGTCGAAGGCATATGTCTATTCGTTCGGAAGGGCGCTCGGTAAAGAACTGAAAGAGAAAGGCATTTCCGTGACGGTAGTCTGTCCCGGACCTGTGGCAACGCCTTTTTTGAATCACGCCTATGGAAGATATGGGGAAATGGGTTTTCTGAAGAAGATGGCGACGGCAAAGCCGGAGAATGTCGTGCGCAAAGCCTTAAAGGACTGCCGGCGGGGAAAGGCGGTATCCGTTTACGGCCTGTCGATGAACGTGCTGTATAAACTGACAAGGGGACTGATTCGATGAAAAAGAAAGTACAAAAGGGCAGTTACGGCTATCTGGCATATCAGAAAAAGGCGTCGCTGATTTGGACGATCCTGTTTTTTGCCCTGTCGTTTGCAGTATATATCATGGGCATTCTTTCAACCGGAAGCAATAAGAACCTGCTGACGATCGTTGCGGTGCTGGGATGCCTTCCGGCCTGCAAGAGCGCGGTCGGCACGGTTATGTTTTTCAGGGCGTCCGGATGCAGCCGGGAGGCCTGGGAAAAAATATCGGTTTATGATGACAGCCTGACCGGTTTATACGATATGTATTTTACTTCTTATAAAAAGAATTTTCCGATCAGCCACATGGTTCTGAAAGGAAACGTCATCTGCGCTTATACGGAGAGCGGCAAATGCGACTGCAATGCCGGGGAGAAACATCTGGAGCAGATGTTATTACAGGACGGTTATAAGCACATAACAATCAAAATATTTGATCATCTCGGCAAATACACAGACCGACTCGGTCAATTATCAAAACTGGATACGGAAGAACACCGGAACAGGCAGGAAATCATCCGAACACTCCGTTCCATTTCGTTGTAAACGAAATGTTTTTTGTTGTAAACGAAATGTTTTTTGTTGTAAACGAAATGTTTTTCCAATTTCCGTGACGGGAGGAAGATGTACCAAAAAACGATTACAGAACGGGAAGCGGGACAGCGGTTCGACAAATATCTGCGTAAACTGCTCCCGGAAGCCGGCAGCGGCTTTTTGTACAAGATGCTGCGCAAAAAGAATATTGTGCTGAATGAAAAAAAAGCCGACGGAGCCGAAAAGATTGCCTGCGGCGATGTGGTGGCGATCTACTTTTCGGAGGAGACATTGCGGAAATTCATGGGAAACGGGGAAAATCCGGTGCGGAAAGAAGACGGAAAAGGGCTTTCGTCTTCGGCCGATACAGCCCTGTTGGGCATTACCGTTTTATACGAGAACGAACATATTCTGCTGGCCAATAAGCCGGCGGGCGTTCTGACGCAGAAAGCGGTGAAAGAAGACGTTTCCCTGAACGAATGGCTGATCGATTATCTGTTAAAAGAAAAACAGATCACGGCGGAAGAACTGCGCACTTTTCGGCCGGCCGCGTGCAACAGGCTGGACCGGAACACGAGCGGCATCGTGCTTTGCGCGAAATCCGTTCCGGGAGCACAGATGCTTTCTGAAGGGCTGCAGGCAAGAAGTTTACATAAGTTTTACAGGCTTTATGTCAAAGGCAGACTGGAAGAAGAACAGACGATCGAAGGTTTTTTACGGAAAGAGGAACGCGGCAATAAGGTACGGATATATACGGACAGAAAAGACGAGGCTTCCTTTATCCGGACAAGGTATATGCCAATCCGTCAGGAGCGGGATAAGACGCTGCTGGAAGCGGAACTGATTACCGGAAAAACCCATCAGATCCGGGCGCATCTTGCGAGTATCGGGCACCCGCTGCTTGGTGATTACAAATATGGCGACAGGAGCTTTAACGAACAATACCGCAGAAAGTATCAGGTAGAACATCAGCTTCTTCACGCATATAAAATTGTTTTTCCGCCGCTTACCGCGCCCTTTGGGGAAATCAGTGAAAGAACCTTCCGTGCGCCGGTTCCGGAAATTTTTGACAGGGTGCGGAACTGAAAATGACAACGGAGACAACGGGCAAAAGACCGCATTTTCGGAAGACGCTTCCTTCATAGAAAAAAAGCAGATGACAGAGAAAGGTTTGGATTACCGGTATGGCAACATGGAATTCCAGAGGGCTTCGCGGTTCCACGCTGGAAGATTTGATTAACCGCACCAATGAAAAATATCTGGAGAACGGGCTGGCGCTTATTCAGAAGATACCGACTCCGATTACGCCGATTAACATCGACAAACAGAGCAGGCACATTACGCTCGCTTATTTCGAACAGAAGAGTACCGTCGATTATATCGGCGTCGTGCAGGGGATTCCGGTCTGTTTTGACGCTAAGGAATGCGCCATGGATACGTTCGCGCTTCAGAACATCCACGAACACCAGGTGGCTTTCATGGAACGGTTCGAACGCCAGAAGGGGGTTGCCTTTTTTCTGATCTATTATACCCATCGGGATATTTTCTACTACCTGCCTTACGAAATGCTGCGCTTTTTCTGGGACAGGGCGAAGGAGGGCGGCCGGAAAAGTTTCCGCTATGAGGAATTGAATCCGGCTTATGTTCTGCCAAAGAAACATGGGATTTTAGTGCCTTATCTGGATATGCTGCAAAAAGATCTGGAGGAAAGGCCTGATTAACATAAAAGCAACGACAAAAAATGGAGAGGAGCCTGCTATGATAAAGGACAGGAAAGGAAATCGGAAAATATGTGAAAAAAATAACAGACATGGATGGCGGGCCGTACGGTTCAGCGTCCTGTTTCTTGCGATGTTCTTCTTTTGGGCCGGCGTGACGGCAGAATGTCAGGCGGCCGGTAAGGAGGGGGAAACCCGGGAAGCAGCCGGACCGCTGATTGCCATCGACGCTGGGCATCAGGCGAAGGGAAATAACGAAAAAGAACCGGTCGGGCCGGGGTCGGATAAAATGAAGGCAAAAGTTGCGGGCGGCACCAGCGGATGCGTCAGCGGCCTGCATGAATATGAGCTCACGCTCGCAGTCGCGTTAAAATTACAGCAGGAACTGGAAACACGGGGCTATACGGTTCTGATGATCCGGACGGAAAACGATGTCAATCTGAGCAATGCGGAACGGGCGGTTATGGCAAACGAAGCGGAGGCGGACGCTTTTATCAGGATTCATGCCGACGGCTCCGAAAATGCTTCCGCCAAAGGCGCCATGACGATCTGCCAGACAAAGGATAATCCCTACAACGCGTCGCTTTATGCACAGAGCCGGGCATTGTCCGACGCGGTACTGGATGGACTTGTGGAAGAAACGGACTGCAAAAAAAGAAAAGTCTGGGAGACCGATACAATGAGCGGCATCAACTGGTGCCAGGTCCCCGTTACCATTGTGGAAATGGGATTTATGACAAACCCGGAAGAAGACGCACTGATGGCGACGGAAGAATACCAGCAGAAGATTGCGGCGGGAATAGCCGACGGAATCGACGCATATTTTTCGGAATCGCAGAATTGACAAAGACTGTTTTTTTCGGTATACTACATATGTTTGCCGATCTGTTGCAATAGCGAATTAGCACTTTAAATCATTAAAGTATCGGCGGACAGACATTCGCATTACTGTTGCTGTTATATCGGGATACAAAATGGAAAGGATATGGAAGTAAGATGAACAAAAAGCTGGTACATACGCCGGAAGGTGTCAGAGACATTTACGGCGATGAGGAAGAGAAAAAGCTGAGAGTGGAGAGACTTCTCTCGGAAAAAATTCACGCATACGGATGCCGGGATATACAGACGCCCACGTTCGAGTTTTTTGATGTTTTTTCCAAAGAGGTGGGAACAACGCCTTCAAGGGAGCTGTATAAATTTTTCGATAAAGAAGGCAATACGCTTGTGCTCCGGCCGGATTTTACGCCGTCCATCGCCCGCTGTGCGGCCAAGTATTTTATGGATGAGGAAATCCCGCTCCGCCTCTGTTATCAGGGGAACACGTTTACCAACACTTCCAATCTTCAGGGGAAATTAAAAGAAGTCACGCAGATGGGCGTCGAGCTGATCGGGGATGATTCCGTTTATGCGGATGCGGAAATGATCGCTATGGTGATCGAAGCGCTTTATCATGCGGGACTGACCGATTTTCAGGTGAGCGTCGGAAATCTGGAATATTTTAAAGGCATCTGTGCGGAAGCCGGTCTGGACGAAGAAACGGAACTCACGCTCAGAGAGCTGATTTCCGGCAAAAATTATTTCGGTGCGGAGGCGCTTTTAGCCGATAAAAAAGTGAGAGAGAAAGACAAGGCGGTACTGTTAAAGACGAGCGACCTGTTCGGCTCGACGGAAGCGCTGGAGGAAGCCGGAAAGGCGGTCAACAACGATCGTTCCTTCAAGGCGGTCGAACGGCTGAAGCAGGTGTATAAAGTGCTCTGTGACTACGGCGTGGAAAAATATGTTTCCTTTGACCTTACCATGCTGAGTAAGTATAATTATTATACGGGTATTATTTTCAAAGGCTATACTTACGGCGTGGGGGATACGATCGTCAAGGGCGGCCGTTACGATAATCTGCTCGGCCGTTTCGGAAAAGAAGCGCCGGCCATCGGCTTTATGATCGCGGTTGACGACCTTCTCCTTGCGATGGAACGGCAGAACGTGCTGACGGCTCATGGCACAAAGCGGATACAGCTTTATTATCGTGAAGAAAATTTCAGGGAGCGGCTGAAAGAAGCGAGAATGCTCCGGACGGAAGGAAAAGCGGTGGAATTGCTGCCGGAGAAAAAGCGGCGGGAAAAGGGGAGATAAATGTCTGCAAAGCAGGCAGAGGGGAGTAAACATGAGTGAAGAAAGATATCTGACTTTTGCGCTTGCAAAGGGCAGGCTTGCCAACAAAACAATGGAACTGTTAGAGGAAATCGGCATTACCTGTGAAGAAATGAAAGACAAAAGTTCCCGGAGGTTGATTTTTGTCAATGAGGAAAAAAAGCTTCGTTTTTTCCTGGCCAAAGGCCCGGATGTGCCGACTTATGTGGAATACGGCGCGGCGGATATCGGGGTCGTCGGCAAGGATACGATTATGGAAGAGAATCGGCATGTTTATGAAGTGCTGGATTTGGGGTACGGGAAATGCCGCATGTGTATCTGTGGGCCGGACAGTGCGGAAGAGCTCTTGAAGCACCATGAGATGATTCGCGTTGCGAGCAAATATCCCAATATTGCCAAAGATTATTTTTATAATAAGAAACATCAGACGGTGGACATCATTAAGCTGAACGGTTCCGTGGAACTGGGACCGATCGTAGAGCTTTCCGACGTCATTGTGGATATCGTGGAAACGGGTTCCACGCTGAAAGAAAACGGCCTGCGGGTGCTGGAGGAAATCTGTCCGTTATCGGCCCGCATGATCGTCAATCAGGTGAGCATGCAGATGGAACCGGAGCGGATAAAAAGGCTGATTTCGGATTTGAAAAATCATCTGTAAAGAAAGAGAAAGGGGAAACATGTATGAAAGAGTATAAGGGAATTGTAATCGCATTGATCGCGGGCATATGCGCGATCGTCTGCGTCAGTATCATGTCAGGGAAGCTGGTTACTTACAAGCAGACGTCGGGGAGCGGCGGGCTGACTGCAACCGGTTCTGCGAGCTGTGACTTCGAAGCGGATCTGATCGTCTGGAGAGGAAATTTTTCCGCATATGGAATGACGACCCAGGACGCTTACAGGCGTTTAAAAAAGGATGCCGAAGTGATACGGAATTATCTGGTCGAAAACGGCGTGACGGAGGAGGAAATGGTATTTGGTTCTATCAGCATTTCCAAAAGATACCGTTATGAATACAATGACGAGGGCTATGAGATCGGCAGATATGAGGACGGATATGATTTGTATCAGGAAATCAGTGTCACATCTAACGATGTGGATAAAGTCGATAATATTTCAAGGGATATCACACAGCTGATTGAAGCCGATGTGGAGTTCAATTCAGAAAGCCCGGAATATTATTATACTAAGCTGGATGAGCTCAAACTGCAGTTAATTGAGGAGGCGACGGCCAATGCCAAAGAGAGAATAGATATTATGGCGCAGGGGACAGGGGCCGAGGTAGATCAACTGCTGACGGCCAATCTCGGCGTTTTCCAGATTACCGCACAGAATACCAATTCCGATTACAGCTATGGAGGGACGTTTAATACCAGTTCCCGTCAGAAAACCGCATCCATTACGGTGAAGCTGAATTACAGCGTAAAATAGGAAGGCAGGAAGATATCATGAGAACGATACAATTAACGGAACAGACAAAACAGGATCTGTTAAACAGTCTTTTAAAGAGGAGCCCGGGCAATTATGCGGAATACGAGGCTACCGTAGAGGAGATCATCGATAAAGTCCGGGAAGAAGGGGACGCCGCGCTCTTTTCTTATACAAAGAAATTCGATAAATGGGAGATAAACGAAGAAAATATCCGGGTAACGGAAGCGGAGATAGAAGAAGCCTTTGCGGAAGCGGAAGAAGAATTTATAGAGGTGATGAAGCGCGCCGCCGCCAATATTACGGCATTTCATCAAAAGCAGCTCCGCAACAGCTGGATTGATACGAAGCCGGACGGCTCCATTCTGGGGCAGCGCATTCTTCCGGTCAGCATTTCCGGCGTATATGTGCCCGGCGGCAAAGCGGCCTATCCGAGTACCCTGTTGATGAATGTGCTTCCCGCCAAAGTTGCCGGGGTGAAAAGAATCATTATAACCACGCCCGCCGGTCCGGACGGCAAGGTCAATCCGGGAACGCTTGTGGCGGCTAAAATTGCCGGCGTCAATGAGATTTATAAAGTGGGCGGCGCACAGGCGGTAGCCGCGATGGCTTTCGGCACGCAGAGCATTCCTAAGGTCGATAAAATTACCGGCCCCGGCAATATTTTTGTAGCGCTCGCCAAAAAAGCCTGTTTCGGTCATGTCAGCATCGATTCCATCGCAGGCCCCAGTGAAATCCTTGTCATCGCGGATGAAACGGCGAATCCCCGTTATGTGGCGGCCGATCTGCTTTCCCAGGCGGAACATGACGAACTGGCCAGCGCGATTCTGGTGACCACAAGCAAAGAACTGGCGGAAGAAGTATCCGTGCAGATAGAGGACTTTTTGAAAGAACTGTCGAGAGCGGACATTATCCGCAAATCTCTGGATAATTACGGTTATATTCTGCTTGCGGATTCTCTGGAAGATGCCGTTTCGGCGGCCAATGAGATTGCGTCGGAGCATCTGGAAATCCTGACGAAAGACCCTTATTATGTCATGACCAAAATCGAAAATGCCGGTGCGGTTTTCCTGGGGGAATATTCTTCGGAGCCTCTCGGTGACTATTATGCGGGACCGAACCACACTCTGCCGACAAACGGAACGGCGAAATTCTTTTCACCGCTGAATGTGGATGATTTCATGAAGAAAACAAGCATCATATCTTATTCCAGAGAAGCGTTGGAACGGGCGCACAAAGATATTGAGATGTTTGCGGAAAAGGAAGGGCTGACGGCACACGCCAATTCCGTCAGGGTAAGATTTCAATAGTCTGCGGAAACAGACGGACGGGAGTGAAAATGAGCAGAACTGCAAACGTAAAAAGAACGACGAAAGAGACGGATATTGTTCTTTCTCTTGCAATAGACGGAACCGGAAAAGGCGAAATAAAATCAGGAATCGGTTTTTTTGACCACATGCTGGAAGGATTTGCAAAACACGGGCTTTTCGACTTGACTCTGTCGGTCAATGGAGATCTTCATGTGGACGGGCATCATACCGTGGAAGATACGGGTATCGTGCTTGGACAGGCGGTCAGGGAAGCGGTCGGGGACAAAAAGGGAATCCGGCGTTACGGTTTCTTTATCCTGCCGATGGACGATGCGCTCTGCCTGTGCGCCGTGGATTTATGCGGACGTCCTTATCTCGATTTTTCCTGTGAATTTAAAACGGAACGGGTGGGCACGCTGGATACGGAACTTGTAAAGGAATTTTTTCAGGCGGTCTCATACAGCGCCGGCATGAACATTCATATCCGGATGCTTTCCGGAGAAAATGCGCATCATATGACAGAAGCGATGTTCAAAGCGTTCGGAAAAGCGCTTGATATGGCGACGGGAAAAGACGAAAGAATTACGGATGTGTTGAGTACCAAAGGCAGTCTGTCCTGAAAAACGGGACGTCAACACCATCGGGACAAACTGAGAGAAACGGAGAGTTATAATGTACAAGAAGCTGATACCATGTATTTATCTTTATAAGGGAAATGCCGTTAAAGGGTTTTCGGACAGCACAATTCTCGATACGAACCCGGCCGCGCTCGGTAAATTTTACGGGGATAACAATGCGGATGAATTGATTGTCTATGATCTGTCGGAAGGTGATGCGGAGCACGAAGAAGCGCTCGACATCATCAAAAGCATCTGTTCGGAGACGGAAGTGCCCGTTATCGGTGCCGGAAACGTACACCGGATGGAAGATATCAAAAAACTGCTTTATGCCGGCTGCAAAATGGCGGCGTTGAACTATTCCAAAGAAGAAAACATCGAAATTACGGAAGAAGTTTCGCTGAAATTCGGTAAAGATAAGATCGCCGCCTGCATAACGGATGTAAACGAAATTACGGACAATGCAGACCTGCTTGAAACCTATGTGGAAGAACTGATTCTTGTAAAAGAACGCTGCATCAAGGAAGCGGCCGCCGTTTCCACGCTGCCGATGATCGTTTCCGTGCCGGAAGTATCTCTTGATAAAATTCTGGAACTGCTTTCCAAAGACAATATATGCGGCATTTCCGGTTATGCGATCAATCAGAACGCCAAAGAACTGCTGGCCGTTAAAACCCTGTGTCAGACAAACGGCATTTCTGTCAATACTTATAGTGCGAAGATTACCTGGGATGAATTTAAATTAAATTCCGACGGTCATATTCCGGTTGTCGTTCAGGACTATAAGACCGACGAAGTATTAATGGTTGCTTATATGAACGAAGAAGCCTATCACAAAACGCTGGAGACAGGCAAGATGACGTATTACAGCCGGAGCCGGGATGAACTGTGGATTAAGGGAGAAACAAGCGGTCATTACCAGTATGTCAAATCGCTGACGGCCGACTGCGATAAAGATACGATACTGGCGCAGGTTTCCCAGGTCGGAGCCGCCTGCCACACGGGCGCACATTCCTGCTTTTTCAATGAGATCATGCGGAAAGAGTATGAGGAAAACAACCCGCTCCGGGTATTTGAAAAGGTATCTGCCGTAATTGAAGACCGGAAAATCCATCCGAAAGAAGGTTCTTATACCAATTATCTTTTTGATAAAGGAATTGACAAAATATTGAAAAAGCTGGGCGAGGAAGCGACGGAAATCGTGATTGCCGCCAAAAATCCCAACCCCAATGAGATCAAATATGAAATTTCCGATTTTCTTTATCATATGATGGTGCTGATGGCTGAGAAAGGCGTCACCTGGGAGGAAATTACGGCCGAACTGGCAAAAAGATAGACAGGAACTTTCCGATAACGCTGCATATCCGTTCTTTTTTCATGCTTGTTTTCATAAAATTAGTTGAAAAATGAAATATATCGCAGGCGGATGGAAAGGCAGATATGGAAAAACAGGAAAAAAGACAGGTTCCGGTTGAAAGAAAGATGAGACTGGCACAGTACATACGGGCGGAAAATATGGATAACCGCATGAAAATCAGGCAGCGGGAACAAATCCTGTACGGAACGGAAAATCTCCCGCCGGTATGGAACAAGAACGAACCGCTGCGTCCGGAACGGTATGAGCTGCAGGGAGGCGGAGGGACGGAAGAACCGGCTCCGGTTTCCAATACGTTTCGTCTTCGCATGGCGGCCGCAATTTTGCTGTTCATCGGATTTTTGTTGTGCGATGCGGGGCAATACCGTTTGTTTGGCTATTCCATGAACGATATTTACGGCATGATTTCCGAAGACTATTTCAGTCTGTACGATGCGGAAAATCCGGCCGAAATGCCGCAGCTGTCGGAATTATTGAAATAAACGGGCAAAATATGCCCGCGGCTGACGGACAGAATGATTGAAAGGTTGAAAAGGATTACATCATGAGAAAACTGGCATTACCAGATGAAATCTTAATGCAGGTGGAAAAGCCTGCCCGGTATATCGGAAACGAGATCAACGCTGTTATGAAGGATAAAAGCAGCGTAGATATCCGTTTCTGTATGTGTTTTCCTGATATATACGAGATCGGCATGTCACATCTGGGCATCCAGATTTTGTACAGCATGTTTAATTCCTGGGAGGATGTGTGGTGTGAACGGGTATATTCTCCCTGGACCGATTTGGACAAAATCCTGCGGACGAAACAAATTCCGCTGTTTGCGCTGGAATCCCAGGAACCCGTGAAAAGCATGGATTTTCTTGGTATTACGCTTCAGTATGAAATGTGTTATACCAATATTCTGCAGATACTGGATTTATCGCAGATCCCGCTGTCAGCGGCGGACCGGGACGAAAAAGACCCGATTGTGATCGGCGGAGGGCCATGCAGCTATAACCCGGAACCGATCGCCGATTTTTTCGATCTGTTCTATATCGGGGAAGGGGAAACACAGTACCGCAGATTATTGGACCTGTATAAAGAAAACAGGGAAGCGGGCGGAAGCCGGATGGATTTTCTGAAAGCCGCCGTATCGCTTCCCGGTATTTACGCCCCTCTTTTTTATGAAGAAGAATATTATCCCGACGGAACGGTCAAAGGCCGGAAAAAACTGTATGAAAAGGCGCCCGATACGATTTTGAAAGAAATCGTTATGGATGTGTCGGATACTTATTATCCGGTGAAGCCGGTAGTTCCGTTTATTCAGATTACACAGGACAGAGCCGTCCTGGAGCTGCAAAGGGGCTGCATCAGAGGATGCCGTTTCTGTCAGGCCTGCCAGTTATACCGTCCGGTCAGGGAACGGGATGTCGAAATCCTGAAAAAATACGCGGCAGAAATGCTGCGAAATACCGGATATGATGAAATTTCCCTGAGCTCTTTGAGTTCCAGCGACTATTCCGGACTGGATGAACTTCTGGAATTTCTGCTGCGGGAATGCAAAAAGAAACATATCAATATATCGCTTCCGTCTCTGCGGATTGACGCCTTTTCGCTGGATGTCATGAGCAAAGTGCAGGACGTGAAAAAAAGCAGTCTGACTTTTGCGCCGGAAGCGGGGAGCCAGCGGCTCAGGGACGTCATCAATAAGGGCCTGACGCGGGAAGACATCCTGCACGGTGCGGCGCTGGCCTTCGAGGGAGGCTGGACAAGGGTTAAACTCTATTTCATGCTGGGCCTTCCAACGGAAACGGAAGAGGATATCCTCGGCATCGGAGAGCTTTCCAATGAGATCGCGGCCGTGTTTTTTGACACGGTGCCGAAAGAAAAACGCGTAAATGGACGGGTGCAGATCGTCACAAGCACCTCCTTCTTTATTCCGAAACCGTTTACGCCTTTTCAGTGGGCAAGGATGTGTACCAAAGAGGAATTTATCGAAAAAGCATATCAGACGAAAAGAGGCATCATGGCGCAGCTGAACCAGAAGAGCATCAAATATAACTGGCACGAAGCTGACGTCAGTGTTCTGGAAGGCGTTCTGGCAAGGGGTGACAGAAAACTCGCCAAAGTGATCGCAAAGGCATACGAAAAGGGCTGTCTGTTCGATTCCTGGAGCGAATGCTTCCACAACGATATCTGGATGGACGCATTTGCGGCGTGTGGCGTTGATCCGGACTTTTACACGACGAGGGAACGGGGCGAAGACGAAGTTTTCCCATGGGATTTTCTGGACTGCGGCGTAACGAAGGAATTTCTGCTCAGGGAATGGAAAAAGGCGATGACACAGACGGTTTCTCCAAACTGCCGGAAACAGTGTCAGGGATGCGGCGCAAACCGATTCGGCGGCGGCGTATGCTTTGAGAGCAAGGAGCATATCTGCGATGAAAATTAGAATAAAATTTGCGAAATACGGCGTTATGAAATTTATCGGGCATCTGGATGTGATGCGTTTTTTCCAGAAGGCCATCCGCAGGGCGGATATCGACATCCGGTTTTCGGAAGGATTCAGCCCCCATCCGGTCATGTCTTTTGCGGCGCCGCTCGGCGTCGGTATGGAAAGCATGGGCGAATATCTGGATATTGAAGTAAATTCCATGACTTCTGCGGAAGGAATGAAAAATGCGCTGAACCGGGAGATGACAGAAGGCATCTTTGTTTTATCCGTGAGCGTTCTTCCCGATACGGCCAAAAACGCGATGGCGAGTGTGGCGGCGGCTAAATATCAGATTTTTGCCGACTGGGCATTTCTGGAATCAGGCGTTGACCCGGAGACGGAAACCGCCGCCGCATCCGGATTTTCGATAGAAGAAGCGAGAGAAAAACTTGCCGCTTTCTATGCCGGAGAACATATGATGGTGATGAAAAAAACGAAAAAAGGCGAGCGGGAACTCGACTTAAAACCGGGCATCTTTTCACTTGACATACAAGAAGTCCCGGATCCTTTTCAGGACGATGCCGAACGATATCCGGCCATTACCATGCTGGTGGACGCCAGCAGCAGCGGCAATATCAAGCCGTCTATGGTATTTGAAGCTTTCTGCGGAGCATGCGGAGCCGTTCCGGCGCCGTATTCTTACCGGATTATCAGGATCGATACTTTGATGAATCTTGCAAAAGAAGGGGAAGCGCCGGCGTTTGTGCCGCTCGATTACTGCCGGGAGCCGGACAGTTCTGCGCCGGGCCGTCCGGAAGAGGAGCTGCCGGGAGAAGTGTCATGACAGGAAACGAAAAGGGAAAAATACTGATTTTGGAATTGTATAATAAACTGTTTTCCATACTAATATGCCAAAATCGAATCATGAAAATCCAGGTGGAAAAAAAAGCGGAAACGGTCGGAAGGCTCGGAAACATCTATGTGGGAAGAGTGCAGAAAATTTCGGCGAGCATCGGCGCCGCTTTTGTGGACATCGGAAAAGGCGTTACGGCGTTTCTGCCGCTTGCCGGGGTTTCGGAAGCCATATTGACAAACAGAAAGACGGAAGGTATGCTGGTGATGGGAGACGAACTGCTCGTGCAGGTCGTAAGAGAACCGTTAAAAACCAAACAGGCAGGCGTATCCGCCGTTCTATCTTTGGCCGGCTCTTATGCGGTAGTAGAATACAGGCGGTCATACCGAGATAAGAACGTCAAAGAGGGCGTAAGAACTTCTTCAAAAATGAGTTCCTATTTCCGGCATCTGTATAAAAATCTGGAACCACTGGTAGAAATATCCCGACAGTTTTCGCTGATTATCCGCACCAATGCGGACGGTCTGGAGGATGTTTCCGTTGTTGTCGAGGAAGCGCAGGCGCTTGCTTCGCGGATGGCGCATCTGCTGGAAATCGGCGATAAACGGGTGTGCTTCAGCTGCCTGTATCAAGGCGAACCGGAATACCTGTCTTTCATCAAAAACTGTTATCAGACCGAATACGACGAAATTGTTACCGACCGGACGGAAATCTATGAAACGCTCCTTGCGGACAAATGGACGGGCAGAGAACGCGTCCGCTTATACGATGACGCGATGCTGCCCTTATATAAACTATATTCGGTGGAAACAAGAATACAGGAACTGCTTTCCAAAAAAGTCTGGTTAAAATCAGGCGCCTATCTGATTATCGAACAGACGGAAGCCCTGATTGCAATCGATGTGAATACGGGCAAATATGAAGCCGGAAAAGACAGGGAAGCGACCTATTTAAAAATCAATCTGGAAGCGGCGGAGGCGATTGCGGAAGCGCTTCGTGCAAGAAATCTTTCAGGCATGATCCTTGTGGACTTCATTAATATGAAAAAAAAAGAACATGTAACGCTGCTGATGGAATCCATGAAGACTTTTCTTGCAAAAGACGCCGTACCCGCCTATGTTGTTGACATCACAGGGCTTGGCCTGATGGAAATTACGCGGAAGAAAAAAAGCAAATCCTTTATGGAACAGATGGCGGAATAGAAAGGCAGGACAGAGCATGGAATTATTACGGTTACAAAAGGTAAAAGACGGAAAATATCTGAAAAATTATGAACTCACCTATCTGAATAAAAAGGGAAAAGAAAAGGTATACGAAATCGTCAGCCGGAACGAAATTCCGGATGTCGGGTCGATCGGGCACCGCGTAAGCGGCGTTTCCATCGTCGCTTACTGCGGGGACAGAATGCTGCTCTTACGGGAATTTCGGATGGGCGTCAATCACGAAGTGTATAATCTCTGCGCCGGCATGATCGAAGAGGGCGAATCCATTGAAGAATGTATTCAGCGTGAACTGTACGAAGAAACCGGACTCCATGTAAAAAAAATTCGGAGGATATTAAAGCCGTCCTTTGCTGCGGTAGCCTTTTCGGATGTTAAAACGCAGATTGCGTTTGTGGAAGTGGAAGGAGAGTTTGAAGACCATACTTCCGAAAACGAAAAGATAACTGCCAGATTTTACAGCAAAGAAGAGGTGCTGGAATTGCTGGAAACGGAAGAATTCAGTTCCAGGGCACAGATTGCGGCTTATTTTTTTGCTGTCGGGCAGGTTGAAAAATAAAGTTTCGAAGCAGGTTGAGAGAAAGGCATGGCGGTTAATATGCAGAAACATAAGGAAATTGTGCACAAGATTATCTGTATTCTGCTGGCAGTCTGCTCCGCAGCCGCGCTTGGCATTGATTTTGAGAGCGGCGCGGAAACGGGGAGGGGAGGAATAGCAGTTCTTTCTTCCTTTCATGGCTGGGGTATGGGGCAGGCTGTTTTCGTATTTTTTCTTGCCGCATTTTATCACGATATTCATAAAAAAACACCGCATATACAAAAAGATACCGCATTTTTTTCGCTGTTTTTATCGGTACTGGTATTGATTGGGCTGTGTTACCGGAATGCAACAGGCATTGCGCTCTGCATGCTGAATACCGTACAGCTTTGCAAAACGGCGATTGTTCTGATCGGATACGGCGTGCTGTTTTACGGCCTGCTCGTGCTTCTGCTCCGTTTTATGAAGGACCTGTCGGTGAAGCATATCGGGAAAAAAACGCAGGAGGTGGGGGACGAAAAAAAGAACGCTGTCAGGACTGCGGCTTTTCTGTTTGTCTGCTGGCTGCCTTATCTGATCGTCTGTTATCCCGGAACCGCTCTGTATGATGCCGGAACCATGCTGGCACAGTATTTCGGTCTGGAACCGCTGACGAATCATCATCCTTATTTTCAGATCATCTTTCTTGCGGTTTTCATCAATCTGGGGAGTACGCTCGGCTCGGCGGCTTTCGGGATGTTTTTGTATGTTCTGCTGCAGGTGGCGGCCTTTATCTGCGTACTGGTTTATATGACAGAAGTATTTCGAAAGCTGGGTGTGGGCAGAAACATACTGCGGGCGCTGATTTGCCTGTATGCTTTTCTGCCGGTTTTTCCTGTTTATGCCATTTCGGTCGGAAAGAATATCAATTTCGCAATTGTCATTCTGCTTCTGACCGTGTATATGTTTGAGACGGCCCTGGATCCCGAAGCGTTTGTCCGCAGCCGTCCTAAAATGATTCTGCTTCCGGTTCTGCTGGTTCTTCTGTGCCCGTTTCGGAATGAGGGACTTGCGGTTGTCGTCGGCTGTTTTCCCTGTTTTATATGGATTGCCGGAAAATACCGGAAAGTGTTCATGGGAATTTTCGCCGGCGTTCTGATCTTTGTCGCATTCTGGTTCAAAGGCATTCTGCCGATGGCCGGCGTTGCGCCCGGAAGCATTGCGGAAAGCATGTCCATTCCTTTTCTGCAGACGGCGCGGTGCGTTGCTTATTACGGAGACGAAATGTCCGAAGAAGAAAGAACAGCCATAGACAGAATTTTGGAATTTGATACGCTCCCGGAACGTTATCTGCCCGAATTTTCCGATCGGGTAAAGGAACGTTATAACAACGAAGCGACAAAAGAAGACTGGGAAGCATATCTGAAAGTTTACTGGAAACAGGCCCTGGAGCATCCTGTCACCTATCTGGATGCGGTGCTGAACAAATGCTATGGCTATTTTTATCCGGACGACCCAGGACGGACGAAGGCGTATTATGTCGTAGGCGCAGGCATTTATCAGCTGATTGAGAAAGGGTACGATCTGGAGTCAAAATTTCCGGGACCGGTGGCATGGCTGGATCAGTTTATGACGGTGTTCCGCGAAATCCCGCTGCTTGGGTATACGACTTCGATCGGCGCGTATTTCTGGTGTACTTTTATCTTTCTGTTTTTTCTGTTAAAATGTAAAAAGCCAAAACTGCTTGTTGTATATATGCCGGCGGTTCTGATGTTTCTGGTATGTGCGGCATCTCCGGTCAATGCGTATTTCCGGTATGGACTGTCGGTAGTGTTTACCGTACCGTTATTCTTTCTGATAACATGTTATGCGCTTGGGATGGAAAGGAATCAGGTAAGATATGAAAATTTTTTATGACAAAAAATATCGAATTCCGGCATGCTTCTTTCTGCTTCTTTTACTCTGTGCCAATCTGTTATATTGGGGGAGCCGCAAGGAAGGCTTTTTCTGCGACGAATTATATTCCTATCATTTTACACATAATGTATCCAATCCGTACCTTGTGGAAGAACAGGAAGGGGAGACCTGGCTGAACAACTGGCATTCCTCGGCGTTCTTTCGGGACTATCTGACGTTGGACAGCGAAGAAAGATTCGATATTTCCGGTGTGTGGAATGCGATCGAGGCAGATGTGCATCCGCCGCTTTTTTATCTGTTTCTGGAATTGTCTTCCTCCGTATTTTCGACGGTATTTCCGGGCATCTTTACAAAGTGGAGCGGGATATTTGTCAACATTGCGTTTTTCATACTTACGATTTTCTTTTTATGGAAGTTATCCAAAGAACTGACAGAATCGGTTTTCTGGTCCGCGGCGGTCTGCATGCTGTACGGTTTCAGCGCCGGTGCGGTCAGTACGGTTGTTTTTATCAGGATGTATATGGTATTTACCTGTCTGGCCGTTCTTTTCACCCTCCTGAACGCTTTGTTGTGGAAATCGTTATGGAATGAAGAGGGAAAAGGAAAAAAATGGCTTTTCCCGGCACTGTCCGTAACGACGATTCTCGGTATTCTGACGCAGTATTATTTTCTGATCTATGCTTTTTTGATCTGTGTGGTAATCTGGGTATGCGCAATGCTGAAGCGCAGGTGGGCTTTTATGCTGCAATATACCGGCGCCATGTCGGCAGGACTTGCGGGAAGCTGCCTGATCTGGCCAGATATGCTGGTGGATATTTTTGACGGATACAGGGGCGCGGAGGCGTTTGCCAATTTGGCCGCGGGAGAGAGCGTAACGGAAGCTTTTGCAGAGTTTCTGGACATTTTGAACGGGGAACTGTTTGGAAAAGGCGCCGTTTTGCTTCTTATCTTTGTCCTGCTGCTTTTGGCCGGCCGTTTCCTGTCGTCCTGGTGGCGTATGGAAAAGTATATGGACAAGGATAACAGCGTCCATATTCTGTTTCGGAAAAAAACGCCGCCCCAAAAACTGGAACTTCGGTTTACCGTACAGGATTTTATCTGGGTTCATGTTTTATTTGCAGTAGTTTTTTACATTATTTTTATGTCCAAAATCGCACCATACAGGGAAGACCGGTATATTTTCCCGGTATTTCCGCTGATCGTTCTGCTTGCAGCTTCCCTCATCGGAAAACTCGTTTCCGGTATGCCCGGACAAATATCGGCGGCTGCGGTTATGCTGTTGAGCGCCTGTATGCTGGCCGGCTACCTTTTCCCCGGCGTTCATTATCTGTATCAGGGAACCGGGAATAAACTGGAAACGGTGAGCCTGTATTCGAACCTTCCGACCTTTTATGTCACATCGGGAAGCAGTTATCGCGCCTGCGGGGAAAGTGTGTATTTTTCGATGGCCGAATGCACTTATCCGGTATCGGGCAGCGAGATTCATACGATTCCCGAAGCGCTTGCCGGACTGGCCGGGGAAGAGGACATCCGTGCGGACATTGCCGATGAAAATATTACCCGGTGTCTTTTCTACATTGATCTGATTTACGAAGACCGGGAACTGCTTGTGCAGCAGATAGCGCAGTTGTTTCCCGGAGAAGAAATGCGGTTTCTGTTCGATACGGAATACAGCGCCGTTTATATTTTAGAATAGATATATTGCAAATTTCAAAAATATTTTTGTCCAGATATTGACAAATCCGGGCAGAAAGGATAAAATATTTGAGTATGCCGCACAGTGGGGTATAAGTGTGCCGGATGTCGTTAAAAATCCGGCGTCACCGAAGCTGGCGAGTAAGATGAACGGTTGTTCATGAATAGGAGGTGCCATATGTACGCAATTATTGCAACAGGTGGAAAGCAGTACAAAGTTTCCGAAGGAGATGTGATCAGAGTTGAGAAACTCGACGCGGAAGTAGGAGCTGCTGTTACATTTGACCAGGTGGTAGCGGTCAGCGATAAAGAGCTGAAAGTTGCAGGCGATGTTGCAGGCGCAACCGTAACCGGAACGGTTATGGATCAGGGACGCGCCCGTAAAATTATCGTTTACAAGTATAAGAGAAAATCCGGCTATCATAAGAAAAACGGTCACAGACAAGCATACACTCAGGTAAAAATCGAAAAGATCAACGCATAATGCTGTGCACTGATGAATGCTTAAAGGTGTGAAATGACGAGTATAACATTTCATATAACGAAGTCGGGAGAATATAAAGATTTCATATGCAGCGGACATGCCGGGGCCGGCCGTTACGGAAAAGATATTGTCTGCGCATCGATTTCCGTTCTTGTGATCAATACGATCAATTCGTTAGAAGAGATCGCGCATGAGAAGATCACGGTGGAAAGCGATGAAGAGCGCGGCCTGATCGTATGTCGGTTCGAGGAATCTTTGCGGGAAACGTCTAAAATACTGGTGGATTCTCTCGTACTCGGACTTTCCCATATTGCGGAGCAGTATGGGAGAAAATACTGTAAACTGGAGTTTAAGGAGGTGTAATACCATGTTAAATATGAACCTTCAATTTTTTGCACACAAAAAGGGTGTCGGCTCTACCAAGAACGGCAGAGATTCCGAAGCAAAGAGACTGGGTGCAAAAAGAGCTGACGGACAATTTGTGAAGGCTGGAAACATTCTGTACAGACAGCGCGGAACCAAAATTCATCCGGGTACAAATGTAGGCATCGGCGGAGACGATACTTTGTTTGCATTGGTTGACGGAGTTCTTCGTTTTGAAAGAAAAGGAAGAGATAAAAAACAGGCTTCTGTATATCCTGTGGAAAGAAACTAAAAGAACCGGGCTTCAAACATAACTCATGTTTGGAGCCCTTTTTCCTAATCGAAGAAAGGGCTGGAATATGTTTGCAGATCGTGCAAAAATTTATGTAAGAAGCGGAAAAGGCGGCGACGGACATGTTTCCTTCCGGAGAGAAAAGTATGTGCCGAACGGCGGCCCCGACGGCGGCGACGGCGGCAGCGGCGGAAATGTCTATTTTGTTGTGGATGAGGGGTTAAATACACTGACGGATTTCCGTCATATCCGAAAATACTGCGCAGGAAATGGTGCGGAAGGCGGAAAACGCAACTGTGCCGGTAAAAACGGAGAGGATATCGTTATCAAAGTGCCTGCCGGAACCATCATCAAAGAAGCGGAGAGCGGCAAGGTAATTGTCGATATGTCCGGCGATAACAGGAAAGTGCTGTTATTGAAAGGCGGAAGGGGCGGCAGCGGCAACCAGCACTATGCGACAAGCAAGATGCAGGCTCCCAAATACGCGCAGCCCGGCCAGCCGGCAATGGAACTGGACCTTTTACTGGAATTGAAAGTCATTGCGGATGTGGGACTTGTCGGATTTCCGAACGTCGGAAAATCCACACTGTTATCGAAAGTGACCAATGCCCGGCCCAAAATCGCAAACTATCATTTTACAACGCTGAATCCCAATCTTGGCGTGGTCGATTTGGAGGACGCCAAAGGCTTTGTGATCGCGGACATTCCGGGACTGATCGAAGGCGCGTCGGAAGGTATCGGTCTCGGCCATGAGTTTCTGCGGCATATCGAACGGACGAAAGTGATCGTGCATATTGTCGATGCCGCATCCACGGAAGGCCGGGACCCGGTGGAAGACATCTATGCGATTAACCGGGAACTGGAAGCGTATAATCCGGAAATTGCCACAAGGCCGCAGATCATTGCCGCCAATAAAATCGATATGATTTGGGAAGACGATGATCCTACAGCCCGCATACGTGCGGAATTTGAGCCAAAAGGCATTCCGGTCTATCCCATTTCGGCAATTAGCGGAAAAGGGGTAAGAGAGCTTCTGTATGCGGTACAGAATAAGCTGGACGGTCTGAGCAGCGAACCGGTCATTTTTGAACAGGAATATGTGCCGGGAGAATATCAGACCGTAACAAATGAGCCGTTTACGGTCGCGTATGATGCCGAGAACGATGAATATGTAGTGGAAGGTCCCCGCATTGAAAAAATGCTTTCTTACACGAATCTGGAGTCCGAAAAGGGATTCCTGTTTTTCCAGAATTTTCTGAAAGAGCAGGGTATTTTAAAAGAACTGGAAGGACTCGGTATTCAGGAAGGCGATACGGTCAGGATGTACGGGCTTTCTTTTGACTATTACAAATAAGGAGCGATGAAATGACGAGCAAACAAAGAGCTTATTTAAAAAGCCTTGCAAACGGTCTGGAGCCGATTTTTCAAGTTGGAAAGTCCAGCCTGACGCCGGAATTTACGGAAGCGGTGGACGAAGCTTTCAATACAAGGGAACTGTTAAAAATCGCGGTTTTGAAAAACTGTGCCGACGATCCGAAGGAGATTGCCGCCGTTATCGCGGAAAGAACGCATTCCCAGGTCGTTCAGGTGATCGGGAAAAAATTCATTCTGTATCGGCCGGATAAGAAAAAACCGAAAATCATGCTGGAAAGGGTATGAGTCCTTTGAAAAAAACCGGAATTATGGGCGGAACATTCAATCCGATTCATCTGGGTCATCTCGTTATTGCAGAAAAAGCAAGAGAGCAGTTTGAACTGGATGAAGTTCTTTTTATGCCAAGCGGCATCCCTTATATGAAAGACTGCCGGGAAGTTCTGCCCGGACAGATCAGAACCAAAATGACGGAACTTGCGATTCGCACCAATCCTTTTTTTTCCGTTTCTACAATGGAAGTGGAGAGGGAAGGCCGTACCTATACGTATGAAACGCTGGAATGTCTTTGCGGACAAAATCCGGATACCGAATATTATTTTATACTCGGCGCGGACAGCCTGTGGCACATGGAAGCATGGAAGCATCCCGAACGCATTTTCGCAGCCAGTCATATTCTGGCGGCAGTACGGGAAAATAAATCGATGGAAGAAATGGAAAAACAGGCCTCGCATTTAAGAGAAAAGTTTGGCGCCCGTATTGATCTGCTTCAGACCGGACAACTGGAAATATCATCATCCATGATCCGCGGTCTGTGCCGGGAAGAAAAATCTATCCGTTATCTGGTGCCCGAAGCGGTCTATGATTATATTATCCAAAATAAACTGTACAGGAAATAGCAGATATCATTCTAAAAAAATTCTGGGGGAACGGGGGAACAGGTATGAAAACTCTCGAAATAAAAACGGCGGATTTGAAGAAACTAAGAAAAGAGATGGAGAAAGAACTTCAGGCAAAACGTTATGAACATACGCTGAGCGTTGCCTATACGGCTGCGGCGCTTGCTTCGGTGTACGACGAAGATTCCGGCAAGGCGCTGATTGCGGGCATGCTTCATGACTGTGCAAAATGCCTCTCCGCCAAAAAGTTAATTTCCATTTGTGAAAAAAACGATCTTCCTGTATCGGAAATGGAACTGCAGAATCCGACTGCACTGTTGCACGCAAAAGTCGGAAGTTTTCTGGCAAAAGAAAAATACGGCATAGAAGATGAAGATGTTTTAAACGCAATCCGTTATCATACAACAGGCCGTCCCTGCATGAGCACACTGGAAAAAATATTGTATATTGCAGATTACATCGAACCGGGCAGAAAGCATGCTTCCAATCTTTTACAGATACGTCGTATGGCATTCCAGGACCTGGATAAAACACTCTTTAAAATTCTGGAAGACACATTATCCTATCTGCATTCGGTAAGCGGCCATCTTGATGAAAACGTGCAAAAGATCGGCCCTGTTGACCCGATTACACAGGAAACATATCTGTACTATAAAAATAGTTTCAGGAAAGGACAGGATATATGAATGCAAAAGAAATGACAAAACTTGCGGTTGATGCGCTGGAAGACAAAAAGGCGGAGGATATTAAAATTATTGATATCAGCCATATTTCCACAATCGCGGATTACTTTATTATTGCGAGCGGCACCAATAAAAGCCAGATACAGTCCATGACTGACAACGTAGCCGAAAAGCTTGGAAAAGCCGGACACCCTGAAAAACACATCGAAGGATATCAGAATGCAAACTGGATTCTGATGGACTTCCAGGATATCATTGTGCATATTTTCGATAAAGAAAATCTTTTGTTCTATGATCTGGAACGTATCTGGCGGGATGGGATTGTAATTGAGAAGGAGCAGCTTTAAAAAACGCACGCTCAGCAGCCTGCGTTCCAAGAATTTACTGCGTAAATTCTTGTTTGAATCCCTCCGCGATTACAGCAAAGATCTTGTTTGAGTCCCTCTGCCATTACAGCAAAGAGAATGCTGTGCATTCTCCGGCAAAATATAAATAGTGGACTCCGGCAGAAAGCTGTCGGGCCCACTATTTTTAATACAGTTTTCTATTGTGACTCTTTCCTGGCCACACCGCCTGCATACATATAGAACGTGATGATATACAAACCGGCAATACCGACTACTGCATAAATAATTCTGGAAAGCCATGACATATTACCAAAAATAAAGGCTACCAGATCAAAACTGAAGAAACCGATCAATCCCCAGTTAATTGCGCCAATAATGGCGACTGTCAGAGCGAGATAATCTAATCCTTTATTATTCATATTCATTCCCCTTTCCGTTGTTGAATAGAAACCAATCCTGGAAAATATCAATAATATCGATAAACGTAACGAGATATATCAATAGATTCTGAACATTATCTAAAATCAGTTCCCATCATCCATTATTATTCCTTACAGAAGGGTATGTATACTGGAAATATTTTAACGCCGGGAAATCAGTGATATAAACGGAAAACGCCAAAAACTTTTCCCAAAATCTGGCAGTCATCGACAATGATCGGATCCATGTAATCATTTTCCGGCTGTAAGCGGATATGACCGTCTTCTTTATAAAACGTTTTGACCGTTGCGGAATCGTCGATTAAAGCTACAATCGTATCGCCGTTCTGTGCGGTACTGCAAGAATGCACAAAGATCTGATCACCGCTGTAAATGCCGGCATTGACCATGGAATCCCCCTTTACTTTCAGGACAAAAGATTCTCCGGTTGGAACCATGTCGGCAGGTACCGGAAAATAACTTTCGATATTTTCTTCCGCAAGAATCGGCGCACCGGCCGCAACGCTGCCGATCACAGGAAGGGAGACCATTTCTGTCCGAACCATCTGAAAATTATCGTCACAAATCTCAATAGCCCTCGGTTTGGTCGGATCGCGCTTGATATAGCCGTTTTTCTCCAGTGTTTCGAGATGTGAGTGAACAGAAGAGGTCGATTTTAACTGAACAGCCTCACAGATTTCGCGAACGGCCGGCGGATATCCCCTTTTTAAAATTTCATCTTTAATATAATCAAGAATTTCCTGCTGTTTCTTTGTAATCTTACCTTGACCCATAAAATCCTCCTTTATACATTTTCATTGAAAAAAACAGTCAAATGAACAGTTCTGATAACATCTTATCATATAACAATCAAAAAAGCAAACATATATTCAGAATATTTGTTCGAAAATTTTTCCAAAAATGATTGACACAAGAAAGTATGTTCGATATAATCAAAACAAAATACATGAACAAATGTTTGTAACATACGTTCGCAACATTTGTTCGAAACAATATGCAGGAAGCAAATACTGAAGGAGGAATAAACATGAACCATAACGACATCTGTCATGGCAGCATAACAACAAGAGAACAACGAATCAGAAATAAGATGATTCGAAGAAAACTGGAACTTCGCCGGAAAATGATTCTGTTTCTTTTGACTTTTTGCCTTGTCATTACGGTTTCGATCGGCATTAGCGGCTTTCTTTCCAATGCAAAGAATCATGACAGCCGGATTTCTTATAAATATTATACAAGCATCACGGTTTCCGGTGACGATACGCTTTGGTCAATCGCGGAGAAATATATGGATCCGGAACATTACCAATCGGCAAATGATTATATTCAGGAAGTTAAGAATATGAATCATCTGAAGAATGATGTGATAACTTATGGAGAACATTTAATCGTGCCATATTATATGGATGCGTATCTTGAATAACAATATGACAATGAGAGTACTCTGGCCGATTTAGAACTATGCGCAAAACACAAGTTTAACGAATAGTTGGCTCTGAAATGGCGGAATCCACGCTTTGCGTGTCAACGAGCCAACTAACGGCGGCAAAGCCGCCTTTCGTTAAACTTGTAAGCCGTATTCCGCGCCGTCATAGCCCCTATACAGGTCAGCCACTTCGCGGCTTAACCTTTCGGCGCGTTCCCTATCGTAATCGACATTATCCTGTATATTGTCGTAATGGCTGACCTTTGCAAGGGCTTTCTTTTTTTCAGCTTCAGTAAGCGCCTTTGAGGTGTTTTTAGCCTGCTCCAAATCGTAATTAGCCTCGTCAAGCACGTTTTGCAGTTCGCTGACCAATTTATTGATTTTTGCAGAAAAAGACGCTCTATCGGTCTCAAAACGCCTCTCAAGGGCATCCAAATTAGCTTCACGGGTGTCGAGTGCGGCTTCGCGCTCTTTCAGTTCGTTCTCTTTGCGGGTCCGCTCCTTCAGTTCCTTAGTGGTGTAATTACCTTTGGTTTTGCCGTTCAGGATAAGACCTCTCACGCCGAACTCCTTCTCCATCACGGCTTCTAACCCTTTATGATAGGCTTTCAGTTCAGCTGGAGTGAAAACATTTTTCCGACAAATTCTCCCTGTCTCCCTGTCAACCGGCACAATGGGCATATGGATATGCGGCGTACTTTCGTCCATATGCACGTAACCCTGCATAACGTTTTCAGCCCCGTACATCTCTTGCGTGTACTTAAAAGTAGCATCAAAAAAACGCCGTTTCGTAGCTTCATCAGCTTGTTTCAGTTCTTCCGGCAAAGTAACAACCCAAGTGGACATAACTGTCAAATCCTTGCGGTTTGAATGAGGCAGCTCATTAACCCTTTTTGTGAGGTCATATGCTAACTGGTAATGAATCCGGCGGGGCAGCATTGTGTAATTGTACTTAGTCCTTTCAGGGTCAATTCGCAAATCGCTGTTATTGCATTCTTTTTCCCTCTCGTATTCATCACATAGCCGCTTCACATCCTGCATACCGAAATGCTTTATATGAGCCATAATGTATCCTCCTTTTCTTAATTTATGCTTTATATCTTTTTAAAGGTGTAGCACGTTACACCTTCTCCGAAGGTGACGTGCTCTCCGAGGGTCCTGCCGGAGGCTTTTCAGGCTTCTTCGGAAGCCTGAATAACCTGTTCGTTGCCATCTTCATCGCCCCATGTGAAGCTTGCCTCAACAGTTCCTTTTCTAAAATTGAACGTTGCTACGAGGTCTTCAACTCCGCCCTGTTCTAATCGGGGGTTGTACCGCCACGCACCTCTGCCGGCATAGGAAGGGTTGATTTGATATGCACCTCTGTTAACTCTACGAATAGCGCCGCAATCACACAGCACCTTTAAACCTTTCTGATACATATTATCTTTCCAACCAAGCACTTTGCAGATAGAATCGCTTGTAGGCTTACTTGTATGTACTACTTGACTCTCCGACAGGTTGTTTGCGTCAGCATAAGACATGCGTATAGCAAGCTGTAAAAACAAATTACGATACGGCACAGGGATACTGTTAAACTCACACCAAACCCTAGTGTACAGTTTAATATAATCAGGTTCGCCTAAAGCTTCGATTTTGCGGGTAGTCCGGTTTACCGTCTTATTGATTACCTCATTGTTCTCATTAACTTTTTCGTGGATTTCCACGGTTTCTTGTATTTTTGCCATATTTATACCTCCACTATAAATACATTTAGACTATAAAGCTGTTACAGTTACTCTGCATTACTAATCTTAGTAATAGATACTACTAAAAAGATTAGTAAAGAACATAAAATAAGGAGAAAGCGCGAGTTTATGCGGCTTACCGGGGAAGAAACTGTAATGGGATTACAGTTTCTGTGTAATGGGATTACAGTTTCTATGTACTCCCATTACAGTTTCTCCCCCAACCTCTCATCATAGAAAGTGTAATACACATTACACATAAAGTCAACTGTTATTACAGTTTCTTCAAAAAGTTGTATGTATCATGTATGTATGACCTGCCATCTCCACGCCCTATCGGGCGTTCCGATGGGGGATAGGTCTTATTACCCTTCCCTCCCGTTGGTCGGTCAGGGGTAGGGCACAGGACAAATGCTTGCAGGCATCATGTTGTGCCCCATACGGTGTGCCCGGAGGGCACACCTAAGAAAGACCTACCTAAACCCCCAGGTCGCGAAAAAACTTCCTTTGTGACTGCCTACGAAAGGTCACGGCTTTCAGACCTAGAAAAAACAGACCACTGCAAGTTTTCGGGTCTGTTTTCTCATTCCAAGTCTAAAAGCCGTTCCCAATCTCCGTTATCTCTTTCGCCGGTCACCAACTACCGTTCCACAAATATAGCAAATATCCCCCATCCCCAGTAGGGGATGGGGGACTTCCTCCACTTTCGTCAAACTCTTTGTTTCGCAAATAGTTGACAAACAAGGGCACTCCAACGGGAAAATAAATGTCGCGCCCTGTCAACTACCACTCCGCTCCGCTCCGTTTTCGCGAAACACGACAAGTTTAACGAATAGTTGGCTCTGAAATGGCGGAATCCACGCTTTGCGTGTCAACGAGCCAACTAACGGCGGCAAAGCCGCCTTTCGTTAAACTTGTAAGCCGTATTCCGCGCCGTCATAGCCCCTATACAGGTCAGCCACTTCGCGGCTTAACCTTTCGGCGCGTTCCCTATCGTAATCGACATTATCCTGTATATTGTCGTAATGGCTGACCTTTGCAAGGGCTTTCTTTTTTTCAGCTTCAGTAAGCGCCTTTGAGGTGTTTTTAGCCTGCTCCAAATCGTAATTAGCCTCGTCAAGCACGTTTTGCAGTTCGCTGACCAATTTATTGATTTTTGCAGAAAAAGACGCTCTATCGGTCTCAAAACGCCTCTCAAGGGCATCCAAATTAGCTTCACGGGTGTCGAGTGCGGCTTCGCGCTCTTTCAGTTCGTTCTCTTTGCGGGTCCGCTCCTTCAGTTCCTTAGTGGTGTAATTACCTTTGGTTTTGCCGTTCAGGATAAGACCTCTCACGCCGAACTCCTTCTCCATCACGGCTTCTAACCCTTTATGATAGGCTTTCAGTTCAGCTGGAGTGAAAACATTTTTCCGACAAATTCTCCCTGTCTCCCTGTCAACCGGCACAATGGGCATATGGATATGCGGCGTACTTTCGTCCATATGCACGTAACCCTGCATAACGTTTTCAGCCCCGTACATCTCTTGCGTGTACTTAAAAGTAGCATCAAAAAAACGCCGTTTCGTAGCTTCATCAGCTTGTTTCAGTTCTTCCGGCAAAGTAACAACCCAAGTGGACATAACTGTCAAATCCTTGCGGTTTGAATGAGGCAGCTCATTAACCCTTTTTGTGAGGTCATATGCTAACTGGTAATGAATCCGGCGGGGCAGCATTGTGTAATTGTACTTAGTCCTTTCAGGGTCAATTCGCAAATCGCTGTTATTGCATTCTTTTTCCCTCTCGTATTCATCACATAGCCGCTTCACATCCTGCATACCGAAATGCTTTATATGAGCCATAATGTATCCTCCTTTTCTTAATTTATGCTTTATATCTTTTTAAAGGTGTAGCACGTTACACCTTCTCCGAAGGTGACGTGCTCTCCGAGGGTCCTGCCGGAGGCTTTTCAGGCTTCTTCGGAAGCCTGAATAACCTGTTCGTTGCCATCTTCATCGCCCCATGTGAAGCTTGCCTCAACAGTTCCTTTTCTAAAATTGAACGTTGCTACGAGGTCTTCAACTCCGCCCTGTTCTAATCGGGGGTTGTACCGCCACGCACCTCTGCCGGCATAGGAAGGGTTGATTTGATATGCACCTCTGTTAACTCTACGAATAGCGCCGCAATCACACAGCACCTTTAAACCTTTCTGATACATATTATCTTTCCAACCAAGCACTTTGCAGATAGAATCGCTTGTAGGCTTACTTGTATGTACTACTTGACTCTCCGACAGGTTGTTTGCGTCAGCATAAGACATGCGTATAGCAAGCTGTAAAAACAAATTACGATACGGCACAGGGATACTGTTAAACTCACACCAAACCCTAGTGTACAGTTTAATATAATCAGGTTCGCCTAAAGCTTCGATTTTGCGGGTAGTCCGGTTTACCGTCTTATTGATTACCTCATTGTTCTCATTAACTTTTTCGTGGATTTCCACGGTTTCTTGTATTTTTGCCATATTTATACCTCCACTATAAATACATTTAGACTATAAAGCTGTTACAGTTACTCTGCATTACTAATCTTAGTAATAGATACTACTAAAAAGATTAGTAAAGAACATAAAATAAGGAGAAAGCGCGAGTTTATGCGGCTTACCGGGGAAGAAACTGTAATGGGATTACAGTTTCTGTGTAATGGGATTACAGTTTCTATGTACTCCCATTACAGTTTCTCCCCCAACCTCTCATCATAGAAAGTGTAATACACATTACACATAAAGTCAACTGTTATTACAGTTTCTTCAAAAAGTTGTATGTATCATGTATGTATGACCTGCCATCTCCACGCCCTATCGGGCGTTCCGATGGGGGATAGGTCTTATTACCCTTCCCTCCCGTTGGTCGGTCAGGGGTAGGGCACAGGACAAATGCTTGCAGGCATCATGTTGTGCCCCATACGGTGTGCCCGGAGGGCACACCTAAGAAAGACCTACCTAAACCCCCAGGTCGCGAAAAAACTTCCTTTGTGACTGCCTACGAAAGGTCACGGCTTTCAGACCTAGAAAAAACAGACCACTGCAAGTTTTCGGGTCTGTTTTCTCATTCCAAGTCTAAAAGCCGTTCCCAATCTCCGTTATCTCTTTCGCCGGTCACCAACTACCGTTCCACAAATATAGCAAATATCCCCCATCCCCAGTAGGGGATGGGGGACTTCCTCCACTTTCGTCAAACTCTTTGTTTCGCAAATAGTTGACAAACAAGGGCACTCCAACGGGAAAATAAATGTCGCGCCCTGTCAACTACCACTCCGCTCCGCTCCGTTTTCGCGAAACACGACAAGTTTAACGAATAGTTGCTTGCGTTATTGGAAATCTCTACACAGTGCATTTAAAGCTGTTTGTAGTGGCTTTTAAGCAACTATTCGTTAGAACTTGTAAATAAAATTCATAAAGCCATTTTACGAGGCTTTCATTAACAAATAGTTGCTTGCGTTGTCGGGAACCTGTACACAATGCCCGTATGTAGCGGCTTTTAAGCAACTATTCGTTAGAACTTGTATAAATTCGTAAAGCCCCTTTACGAGGCTTTCATTAACGAAATAGTTGCTTACTTTGTTGGGAACCTGTACACAATGCCCATATGGCTGTATGTAGCGGCTTTTAAGCAACTTATTCGTTAGAACTTGTAAATAAATTCGTAAAGCCCCTTTACGAGGCTTTCATTAACGAATTAGTTGTTCAAAAACCTGCAAACCGCCGTTGGCTGGCTGTTAGGCATTTTAAGCATATTATGAAATCCCGGCTTCACGCAGGAAACGATCGGCAATTTGTTTCAGGCCGTATTGTTCCTGGATCTTTGGACCGTTTACGGAAAATTTTCTTGCAAGTTCAGGGTCTTCGGCGAGTTTTATCATAGCCGCCGACAGGGCTTTCCGGTCGCCGACGGGAACCAGTATGCCATTCACATTATTTTGGATATACATTCGTGAACCGCCCACCGGACAATCCGTGGAAATAACGGGAACTCCCATTGCAAGTGCTTCAATCATGGAATTGGAAATTCCCTCATAGTCGGATGATAATACAAACATTGCGCTGTTCCAGATTTCCTGCTGAACGGATGCGGAAAATCCTCTGAAAACTACTTTATCCGCAATGCGGAGTTCTTCAGCCTGGCGTTTCAGCGTTTCTTTCAGCTCTCCGACACCAAATATATGAAGTTCGTAATCGGCATGGATTTTCTGAAATTCGTAAAAAGATTCCAGCAGTAATTTATGATTTTTTTGCGGCTGCAGCCGGCCGACCGCAACGATCTGCTTTTTTCGTTCGCCCATATAAGGCTGCGGCATGTCTCCGGATACCGGATTCGGAATAACGGCGGATTTTTTCTGAATATCTTCTGAAAAACACCGTTTCATATCTTCTGTCTGTAATATCAGTTTTTCAGCTTTACGGTAAGACCAGTCGCGGAGACGCTGTCCTGCAATACGCGTCGGATCGTTTCTTTCCGAGATCAGGAGCCTGTGCGGGATTCCCGCAGCGGCCAATACGGAAAATATGCTGCCGCGCACACAAAAAGAAAAAATATAGCAGTCTTTATTTTTTTTATAATAACGTCTCATGCGATACAGCCTTTTGAGCTGAATCAAAGGATTTCCGTTCGAAGGCTCTCCCGCTATCACAATTTCTATTCGTTCATCCAGAGGATATGCGGTCTGATTTCCCGCAAACAGCAGAATAGCCACCGAATATCCTCTATTTATATACTCATTAGCCAGCATCGCGACAACACGCTCTGAACCGCCGCCCGGCATATCCGGTAAAACGAATACAATTTTCATAAATTGTTTCCCCGCATTTCTTTTTCTGTCCTCTTTTTATTCAGATTCTGCTTTCCAATCTGCAGCGCAAGTTTCTCTTTATTGGGAATGCTGAATCTATCCGACGCATTAAGTTCCAAAGAATCAGCCTCTTATTTTTCACGATAGTCTTCCGAGCTGTTATATTTTGTTACATATTTTCGGTAAGAATCCGTTTTGTCTTTTCTGATCGATTCCCTGTCCGGCAGTTCCCGTCTGTTGATCAGATGTTGGTAGGAATTATGAAAATCCTGAACAGAATTAATATTTTTTGTTTTTTCCCTGCTTTTTTTCAATTTGACAATAGTATATACATATACAATCACAACAAATACAAGTAATAATACGACCATTTTAATCTCCAACCCTTTCTGTTTGTGAATCAGAGTTCTTCCGAATCAAGCATAACGGTAAACGGGCCGTCGTTGACAAGCGAAACTTTCATCTCGGCGCCGAATATTCCCTGCTGTACCACAGGAACCGTTTCTTTGCATTTTGCAATGATATATTCATATAAGGAACTGGCAATATCCGGTTTGCCGGCGCCGGTAAAAGAAGGCCGGTTGCCGTGTCTGCAATCAGCATAAAGCGTAAATTGCGATATCAATAACAGACTGCCGTTTACGGCAGCCAGGTTCAGGTTTGTTTTGCCCGCTTCATCTTCAAAAATACGCAGGTTCAGCAATTTATGCAGCATTCGATCGGCTGTTTCCTCGGTGTCATTCTGGCTGACACCGATCAGAACCAGAAAGCCGTTCTGAATCTGTCCAACGATTTTAGACTCAACCGCAACACTTGCCTCTGTCACTCTTTGTACTAAAAACTTCATTTTCACATCCCAGCCTTTCCGAAAGTGTAATCCGTCATCGTTCTCTTCTGCTACTCTTTCTTTTTCGGAAATTTTTCTTTCAGCGTTTCCTGAATGTTTTTCGCCTGTTCGTTCGTTTTCTTTTTCTTTTTAACCGGAACATACTCTACAAAATTGTTTTCTTCCGTAATTGAGCCGACCATCATATATGGCTGTGTTTCCGTTGGAAGCGCTTTTTTGGCAAGATTCCTGTTTACAAGCGCCTTAAAGCCCGCATAGAGTACGGCAAAAATCGGAACGCCTACGACCATGCCGAGAACGCCGAACAATCCGCCGAAAATGGTAATGGAAAAAATAACCCAGAAGCCGGAAAGTCCCGTGGAATCTCCCAAAATCTTCGGACCCAATATATTGCCGTCAAACTGCTGAATGACGAGAATCAAAATGACAAAATACAGACATTGCAGCGGATTAACCATCAAGATTAAAAGAGCGCTCGGGATCGCCCCAAGCCACGGACCGAAAAACGGTACGATATTGGTTACGCCGATGATAACGCTGACCAAGATCGCATACGGCGTACCGATAATGCTCGTACATGCAAAGCAGATGATACCGATAATGATCGAGTCAACAATTTTACCGCTGATAAAGCCGCCGAAAGTTTTATGGATAAAACGGACATTCGCTACGATCTGGTTTGCTGTCGGTGCGTCAAAGAAAGCATATACAATTTTTTTGGCCTGTCCGGCAAACATTTCCTTGCTGCCGAGTATATAAATCGAAATAATGAAGCCGATAATAAAATTCCACATCGCCTTAAAAAAGCCGATTACACCGGTAGACAGGGAGATCAGAATGGAATTGACCTTCGGAAGCACCGTTGTATTCAGAAAATCCGTCAGCATTGTGGAAGATTTATTAAACAGATCATTTACGATCCCTTCCAGCTCCGGATTATCTTCCCAGAGTCCTGCGGCCCAGGCCGTCAGATTGCTGACATACATGGGGAACTGGAATATAATGCTTTGTATGCTTCGAATCAGTTCCGGTATGATCAGTGAGAAAAATTCATATGCAACGACAAAGATAACGACAATCGTAATCAGAATAGAAAAACCGCGGATTCTTTTATCGCTTTTTTTCGTCTCGGGCACCCTGCTTTTATCATAGAGCGGGCGCACGATCCTGCGTTCGATCGTGTTCATAACCGGAGTCATCAGATAGGCCAGAATCAGCCCGTCGATGATCGGCATGGAAATTTTGATAAATGAATGCACCGCGTTGGACAGGCTTTCGCTGTGAAAAAGAATATAATAAAAAAGAATGCCGGCGATAATGGAAAATGTACCGACCAATCCCCAGTATAAATATTTTTTATCAAATCGAAATTTCATGACGTAAGCCTCGCTTTATTAACCTTTTTTCGGTAAGAATCCGTTTTTTCTTTTCCTAATATAATCGTCGACACCTTGCTGTTTTGTATTCTGTGGAAAATGTCATTATCTTCAGTATACCATTTTTTTTAAAATCTGTATTACTTTTCTTCTATATTTATCCAAAAATTTTTCTAAAAAATTTATAAATTTATCATATCAAAAAAACATGATTCTTTGTATAATAATGAGGTACGGCGGCGGCAAACGAACCTTACCACGCTCTTTTGCCGATGCCATACCATACATTTTTCCGGAAAGGATACCCCAGAATGAAATTACAGCAGGTTCTCAGCGTTACACGAAAAGCGGTGGACGATTATCATATGATCGAAGCAGGCGATAATATTGCAATCGGTATTTCAGGCGGAAAAGACAGTCTGACGCTTCTGCATGCCCTGAGCGGGCTGAAACGCTTCTATCCGGAGCCTTTTTCATTACAGGCCATTACCGTTGATCTGGGCTTCCGGAACCTGAATCTGGACGCGGTCGCAAAGCTGTGCGCTGATCTGAACGTTCCATATCACATCGTAAAAACAGATATCGGTA
This sequence comes from uncultured Lachnospiraceae bacterium, assembly GCA_910584965.1. GTDB lineage: Bacteria > Bacillota > Clostridia > Lachnospirales > Lachnospiraceae > UBA3282. The sequence goes on from CAJUDZ010000004.1 coordinate 117,193, forward strand.
AAATCATATTTGAAGACCGTAAGGAAAGCAATCCCTGTTCTCTGTGCGCCAAAATGCGGAAGGGAGCGCTGAACGATGCCATCAAAAAAGCCGGATGCAATAAAGTGGCCTATGCGCATCACAAAGACGATGTTGTAGAGACGATGCTGATGTCTCTGATTTATGAAGGCCGTTTTCATACATTCCGCCCCGTTACCTATCTGGACCGTATGGCTCTTACCGTTATCCGGCCTCTCATTTATATGAGGGAAGTGGACGTAATCGGCTTTGTAAACAAACACGAACTTCCCGTTGTAAAAAGTCCCTGTCCCGCTGACGGACACACGAAAAGGGAATATATCAAAACGCTTCTCCGGGAAATCAATCTGGAAACGCCCGGCGTAAAAGAACGGATGTTCACAGCGATTCAGAGCGGTCTCACGGAATGGGGAACATGCAGGGAGAATTAACTTTTACAGGAAAGGCATCTATATGGACAGCAGGAACAATCAGAATTACCATGACCAGCAGAATATCAACAATATCCAGAAAATGCGGGAAGTCCTCAAAACGCTTCCGCCCTTCTGCAAACAGTTTTTCCGCGGTATTACGGAATATACTTCCGCCCGGACAAGACTTGCCTACGCCTATGACATCCGGACATTCTTCGAATATCTGCATGATAAAAACGCGTACTGCGCCAAACTGGAAATCACGGACTTTCCGCTCTCCATTCTGGAACAGATTACGCGGGAAGATATCGAAGAATATATGGAATATTTATCCTACTATGAAAAAGATGATAAAATTTACACAAACGATGAGCGGGGGAAAAAGCGGAAACTGGCGGCTTTGCGAAGTTTTTATGCCTATTTCTTCGAATCGGAAATGATCGAAAAAAATCCGGCGGCGCTCGTACCCCTTCCCAAACTTCACGAAAAGGAAATCGTCCGGCTGGATGCCGATGAAGTTGCCATCCTGTTAGATCAGGTCGAGGACGGAACGAACCTGACAAAAGCCCAGCGGCGATTCCACCAGGTAACGAAAACAAGAGACGTTGCGCTTCTGACGCTTCTGCTCGGTACGGGCATCCGTGTATCGGAATGCGTCGGCCTCGACCTGGAAGATGTTGATTTTAAGAATAACGGCATCAAAATACGCCGGAAAGGCGGTTATGAAGCGATCATTTATTTCGGCGAGGAAGTGGAGGATGCGCTGACCGATTATCTGGAAGAGCGGCATCATATTATCCCGCAGACAGGCCATGAACATGCGTTGTTCCTTTCCATGCAGCAGCGCCGGATGTCCGTTCGTGCGGTCGAAAATATGGTAAAAAAATATTCCTCTGCCGTGACCAGCCTGAAAAAGATTACGCCGCATAAACTGCGCAGCACTTACGGCACATCCCTTTACCGGGAGACCGGCGATATTTATCTCGTGGCGGATGTTCTCGGCCACAAAGATGTCAATACGACGAAAAAACATTATGCGGCGCTGGAAGACGAACGGAGGCGTTCGGCCGCCAACAAAGTCAGACTCCGGGAAAACACAAAACGCGGGAAAGATTCTTAAATCTCTCCCGCATTTTTCTTTTTTCCATGCGCTGACGCCCTATTTCTGTCCACGCGCCTCAAAATCTTCAATATACTGAATTAGCAGCTTTACCGTACCGTCTTCGCCCAGAATGCCGCTGTTGATCGTCAGATCATAGCTGTCGGCGCGGCCCCATTTCTTGGAAGAATAGTAGTTGTAATAACTCTGCCGCTGTTTATCTTTCTTGATCATCATATCTCTTGCCTTCTGCTCCGAAGTAACATCCCCGTGTTTTTCCATAATGTGTTTGATTTTGCTCTTTTCGTCTGCATGGATAAAAACATGCAGGCAGTTCTGATATTCGCTCAGGGCATAGTCGGCACATCTCCCGACGATAACGCAGGGGCCCTCGCTTGCTATTTTCTTAATCGTATCGAATTGTGCCAGAAACACTTTATGGCTGATCGGCATATCCACAAATGCGGAAGAATTATAGCCGAATGAATAAGTATCCATTACCAGATTATAGAGAAAAGAATTGGTTGGCCGTTCGTCGTGGTTGTGCATCATTTCTTCACAAAATCCGCTTTCTTTGGCGGTTCTTGTCAGAAGTTCCTTATCATAATATTTGATACCGTAGTGTTTTGCCAGTTTCTCGCCGATTTCACGTCCGCCGGAACCAAATTGTCTGCCGATTGTAATTATTGTATTCATATGCAGTACCTCCTATTCTGTCATGTTCTATTCTATTATATACATTTTTTACAGAAAAATCAATTAAATTTACAGAAAATTATGCAGATTGCAAAAAAATGTGCAGGCAGTAAAAATTTTATAAAAATCACAAAAAAAGCAGGCGCAAAAAACGCCTGCTTTTTCGATATAGTCAGTTTATTTTTCATTTCCCCACAAAACCTTACCGCCGTCAATCAGCAGAATTACCGCAAGAATAACGATCGGGATAATGATGACATCCTGTAAGATGTTTGTAAAGGTTGCCGCACCGTCAAGGCCGCCGCCGAGCAGAGCCATCATATTGTTCTTAAAGGAGAAAATCAGGGATACGATGGTTGCACATGACATAAAGATGATCGGGATATGCAGCATCTTGTTGTTCTTTCCCTGTTTCTTTAAATAAGTACCGATTGCCAGGAACGCCGGTACCGCAACGAGCTGGTTGCATGCACCGAACAGAGGCCATACTTTCGCATAACCCGCAAGACACAGTGCGAAGCCGCATAATGCGGTGATAACCGTAGCAACATACATGTTTTCGAGTTTCATCTTCTTGCCTGCGTTTGTACCTGCAAACAATTCCTGGAACATGAAACGTCCGAGTCTTGTAGCCGTATCCAGTGAAGTCAGACAGAAACAGGATACCGCGAGCGCAATAATCGTGTAAGTTGCTGAAACAGCGCCTTCGGAAAGTCCAAGCTGTGCAAAGAATCCGGAAATGGCCGATGCAAATACAACGGTCGGAGAACCGAATCCTGCCGCCGCAAACTGTCCGTCGGTCGTCAGCGTAGCGACTGCAATTAAGGAAATAACACCGAGCACACACTCGATCAGCATGGAACCATAACCTACCAGCAATGCATCTTTTTCATTATCGAGCTGCTTGGACGTCGTACCGGAACCAATCAGGGAATGGAAACCGGAAATCGCGCCGCAGGCGATCGTAATGAACAGTGTCGGGAACAGATAGTTGTTTCCAACGTGGAAGCCGATATAAGCCGGAATCTGAATCGTCGGATGTGCGCCGAAAATACCGATAACGGCCGCAATCATCATAAAATAAAGCAGGAAAGAGCTTAAATAATCTCTTGGCTGTAACAGGATCCATACCGGTGTTACGGATGCGATCATAATGTAAACGAATACAAAAATAATCCAGAATGTCTTGGGCAGTTCGATCGGGAACGCAAGACCGATCGCAACACATACCGCAAGCAGAATTACGCCTACGACGGATGCAACCACCATCGGCGCATTTTTTCTGTATACCGCAAAACCGAAACCGATTGCGAGTACGATAAACAGCATGGACGCCGTCGCTACGGAGCCGTTTGCGGCGCTTCCCGTAAAGGAATTCGCTACGATATCCGCAAATGCCGCGATAACGAGCAGCAATACGAGCCATGCAAATACGGTAAAGAGCACTCTGCTCTTACGGCCGATGTTCTCTTCGATAACTTCACCGAGAGATTTACCGTCATGACGGATGGATACATAAATGGAACCGAAATCCTGAACGGCTCCGAAGAAAATACCGCCGATCACGATCCATAAGAAACAGGGCAGCCATCCAAAAAATGCCGCCTGAATCGGGCCGTTGATCGGGCCTGCGCCAGCAATGGATGAAAAATGATGTCCCATCAGAACCGGCGTCTTAGCAGGACAATAATCAACACCGTCTTCCAGTTCGTGAGCCGGTGTCTTTCGACTGGGATCGATGCCCCAGGCTTTAGCCAGGTATCTGCCGTATGTAAGATAAGCTACTACGAAGATAACGATAGCCAGCAAAATTAATACTACTGAGTTCACACTACTTCCCTCCTAAAATTTAGTTTGGATTATAAAATCCCTTATATAAAATAGATTGCTCTATCATATAAGCTTCTGTTTAAAAATGTCCTGAAACAGCTTTTTCGATCCGCGGCCGACAAAATTGGTATGAACCGCCTGATCTTCCATTGACGCGCAGACGATATGCGCCTGTGAAAATCCTCGCATATTGAACTTATAACCCTTTTCAAACCGGAATTTCCGGATGGCCCTGCGCATCGGCCCCGAAACGGCTTTCGAAGACAAAACCGCAATCGTTAAGTAGCTGTACATATGATCCGGCGGAGGAACCTTTTCGCCTTTTCTGACAAGCACAGGCTCCATATAATCTCTGACAATATCATACGCTTCTTTCAAAAGCGCTTCCGTCACCTCATCCGTTTCGATGAACAGAATATGTTCATAGCTGTCGGAAGACCACATATTCGCTTCCCGGACAAGCACATACTTTTCCGTATGCGAAAAAAAATATCCATACGCAGGATATTCTTTTCCATGAATCACATATGGCTGATAAATATCGAACGCACTTGCGTATTTTTCTAACAACCTATCCAAATATTCAGCCGTATTCATGCAATACCCCTTTGTATTATTTGTATATTTATACCGGATATCCCTTTCCTTTTAGCGAACATCCGACACAAAACTGAATATATATTCAGCCGATTTTACATTTTTATATAAAACTGATATAAATTTTATCACATTTACAGCCAAAATACAATCAGAAATTTATAGAAATTTAATTAAATCTTTAGATTTGAAGAAGAAATCAGGATTCCAGAATTTCTAAGAGATGTAAAAAATAGGCAGGAAGGGGCGCCGATACCTCCAGGTATTCACCGGTAGAAGGATGTTTCAGTCCGATCGTCATCGCGTGAAGCGTTTGTCCTTCCAGCGAAAATTTTGTTTTCCGGCATCCGTAAACCATATCGCCAAGAAGCGGATGGCCGATCGAAGCCATATGTACGCGAATCTGATGTGTACGTCCGGTTTCCAGCCGGCATTCGATATAACTGTACTCTTTGAAACTTTTCAGTACTTTGTAATGCGTGACCGCCGGCTTTCCGTTTTTCGGATTGACCGCCATCTTTTTACGATCTTTTTCGTCACGGCCGATGGGCGCGTCAATACAGCCCGCTTCTGCCGTCAGGCGTCCGTGTACGATGGCATGGTATTTCCGGGTAATGGAATGCTCTTTTAACTGGGAAGCGACATGCTGATGAGCCATATCGTTTTTGCAGACAATCAGAGAACCGGTGGTATCCTTATCGATACGGTGCACAATGCCGGGACGCAGAATCCCGTTGATGCCGGAAAGACGATTCCGGCAATGGAACAACACCGCATTGACAAGCGTGCCGCTGTAATGTCCCGGCGCGGGATGAACGACCATGTTTTTGGGCTTGTCAACGATCAAAAGATCGTCGTCTTCATATAGAATCGACAGCGGAATGTCTTCGGCGGGAATGGCGGGCTGCGCCGCATCGGGAATCTGAAAACGGATTTCATCTTCAGCTTTAATGCGGTAACTCGCCTTCTGCGGCCTGTCATTTACAAAAACATGTTCCTCCTTGATCAGTTTCTGTATATAAGAACGGGACAGCGAATCGCACGCACGGCTGATCCATTTGTCAATTCGTTCGTCCTCTTCTCCCAATTCAATTTTGTAAGTAAATTCTTTCATGCTCTGATTCAACTCGCTCATATATTATTTCAGCTCGCGGTATTTTTTCTGGTTAAAGCTGATAAAGCTCAAATCGCTCTCCTTATAATAGAACAAAAGCGCGAGAACCAGTATGACTGTGGAAAAAGAAACATACATATCGGCCACATTAAAAATGGGAAAATTAATTAAAATGATGTAAATAAAATCAACCACATAATCAAGCCGGATACGATCGATCATATTTCCAACCGCCCCCGCCGCGATCAAAGAAAGCAGCACATGCAAAAGCGTATATTTTCTGTCATTCGGCGTTTTATAGAGAATATATGCGATCACGCCGAGAACGATAACCGCGACAAAAATGAAGAAGCTGCCCTGATTTTGCAGCATACCGAAAGCCGCTCCTTTATTTTCGAGATAATTGAGTTCCAGTACACCGTCAATGATTTTGAAAGCCTGTTTATCTTTCAGCATAAGTACTGCAAGATATTTTGTAATCTGATCGAGTGCGATCAGAACAAGAATGAATACAAGGTCAAGAATCAGTCTTTTTCTTTTTTTTCTTGCCGACTGGCTGATTACTCTCATGATAGTCCCCGTTTCTTCCGATATTGTTTTTCGGAATCCTTTGTTTATGCTTTGGCGTCTTCGTCGCTGAAATGGATTTCACGAAGCGCGTTTAAAATATCCTCATCGCTGACCGTCGTATCGATCACCGCTTTGCCGACTTTTTTCAACAGTACAAAACGAATCTGCCCGGCCGCCATTTTTTTGTCTGATTTCGTCAGCGCCAGAATTTCTTCCGGGTCGATATCGTCGATGCTGATCGGCAGGTTAAAGGGAACGAACATATCGCGTATTTCATAGTATTCTTCCATCGAAAGCCAGTTATGCTTCCAGGATATAAAAGCGGCTGCCACGGCACCGAGCGCAACGCATTCCCCGTGAAGCATTTCGAAGTTTTTGTATTTCTCGATGGCATGGCCGATCGTATGGCCGAAGTTCAGCAGGGCTCTGTCCCCCTGCTCTTTCGGATCCTTTTCGACAACGAGTTTCTTGACCGTACAGCTGCGCATAACCATCTCTTCCAGAATATCCGGCTCCCGGTCCTGTATTTCGTACAGATTGTCCAGAAGCCATTCGTAAAACATCGCATCTTTAATCAGGCCGTGTTTCATGACTTCCGCGAAACCGGAATAAAACTGTCTGTCATCCAGTGTTTTCAGGGTTCCGATGTTCATATAAACGAGTTTCGGCATATAAAAAGCGCCGACCATGTTTTTATAGCCGTCAAAATCCACGCCCGTCTTTCCTCCGATACTGCTGTCGGACTGTGCGAGCAGCGTTGTCGGAATCTGAACAAAATCCACGCCGCGCAGATAGGTCGCCGCCGTATAACCGGCAATATCCCCGACTACGCCGCCGCCGAGGGCAATCAGCAGATCTTTTCTGTCAAACTTCTCTTCGATCAGCGTTTTATAAAGGCCTTTCACCGTATCCAGCGTTTTATGTTCTTCTCCGGCCGGAAAACTGCAGAGAATCACCTTCTTACAGTTTCCCTCCAGAATGTTTCTGACAGCGTCTCCATAGAGAGCTGCGGTGTTGCTGTCCGCGATAACAGCCGCCCGCCGGTCCGCAATGCCCAAATCCCGGAGCTCTTCCAGAAGTCCGCCGAAATCCGGGGCAAATACAATATCATAGCAGGGTTTCTTTTCATAATGAATCGTCAGTCTGTTCGCCATATAGTATATCCTGTCCTTTGTATATTTTTACATAAGCTCAACAATTTCCTGATAGAAAGAATAAAAAGAGTTTGCCGCCGGGCAAACTCTGGTGCATAAGCTTTAAATCCCTTTATTGATCGGGACATCGAAAGAGCCGGATAAAATTTCCTGAAAATCACCGGAAATATCCACGCTTGCGGGTGTAATAATAAATATGTAATGGGATATCTTCTGTAAGTTGCCGCTCATTGCAAAACAGGAACCGGATGTAAAGTCGATAATCCGCTGTGCTATTTCCACATCGAGCCCTTCCAGATTCAGAACAACTGTTCGATTTGCCAGGAGAGTCTCCGTAATTTCTCTTGCATCCTCCACCGTTGTAGGACGAATCACACATACCTCCATTCCCGCGTCGGTCATTTTCTTCATCGGCCGCATGGAAGTTACTTTCGGGAGTGTCTTTTTAACAGGTTTTTCTTCTTCAGCTATTGTATCCTCTTTTACCGGTAACGATTTCCTGGCCGGTTCCGGCTCATCATAGTAATCGTCATCATAGTAATCATCTTCTTCGTCGTTGAGCTTCATTGCATTTATAAATTTATCCATAACGCCCATGATAAATCCTCCATTCTAAACGGCATAAAAGCGCTCACCAAATATTCCGGTGCCAACGCGTACATAAGTAGCGCCTTCTGCGATTGCCGTTTCATAGTCGCCGGTCATTCCCATAGAAAGTTCTGTCATATAAACATTATCAATGCTTTTACGATTTATGTCAACATATATTTGCCGCAATTTTTCAAAATATTGTTTGTTTTCTTCCGCATTTTCTACATATGGTGCTATCGTCATAAGTCCCTTTATAATAATATTTGGCAGTCTGGACGCTTCTTCGACAAGCCTGAAAGCGTCTTCACAGGTCGTACCGAATTTGGATTCTTCCTGCGCTGCATTGACCTCGATCAGAACGGAGACAGTCACGCCTTTTTTGACGGCTTCTTTGCTGATCTCCTCAGCGAGCCGCAGAGAATCGACGCTGTGTATCAGATAGACTTTATCCACGATATATTTTACTTTATTGCGCTGTAAATGGCCGATCATATGCCAGCGGATATCTTTCGGCATCTGCTCCCACTTTTCCACAAGCTCCTGTACCTTGTTTTCCCCAAAATCCCGGCATCCGCACTCATAAGCCTCCTCCAGCATCGGAAGCGGCTTTGTTTTGCTGACCGCAATCAGCGTAACGTCATCCGGATTTCTGCCGCTCTTCTCACAGGCTTCCCTGATGTTTTTCCTTACATGTTCCATATTCTCACGAATCATCCCGTTTTTCGTTCCCTTCCTGTGTTATTCATAGACAAAATCACTGTCTTCCACCGTCGCCGCATCCAGCACAATAAAGTCGTAAACGCTCAGGCCGTACGTGGTATTGGATTTTACAATGGAATATTCATCGTTGTTATAAAGGACAATGATCTGCTTGAAATCGGCATATCCTTTGTTGATATTATAGACGCCTTTCAGCGAGCCGATTCTGCTTACCGGATACTTTTCCATGGAATCCGGCTTGACAAGATAACTGCCGCTCCGCAGCACCGTATCATCCAGATAATATTCGGTATCCGTTTCCTCATAGATGGTCGTTTCCACAAATTCCGTGACGGCTTTTCCGTCCTCGTTATACGTTTCCAGAAGAACGCCGGAAGCGCCGCTGTTGCCGCCTTTGGTGACGTATTCTTTCGGTACGATGAAAAATTCCTTTTCCACAATTGCGGAATTGGGAATTTTCAGCCCGGTTTCATCTTCCAGAAGCAGTTCGATATCAAGAAAACGATCCGTACAAAAGCTGACCATGGAGTTGGTAAACGTCAGCGACACGAAGGTATCTCCCTCTATATTTGTAAAATAATCCACTTTTCCCCAGGAAGTGTTCTGGTTTTTCATAAACCGGACTTTTATATAGTCTTCTTCTTTCAGTTCCCTTGCAAATTCTTCGCTCTCGACAGGAATAACGATCGACCAGTCTTCATTCATCGAAAGTTTATAGACCGGATCTCCGGCAGCGACCAGTTCATTGTTCAACAGATGGTTTTTTTCATAATTTTTCTGATCAAAATATTCCATGTTCATATCCTGCAAAGTAAGATGTTCCATGCCGTCTACGGAATAAATGACGATGCCGCTCTCATTCGCATAAAAATAATCGATCAACGCCGTATTCGCCGTATCATTCAGCGCTTCTGCGCTTTCCAGAACATTATAATTCGCCAGTTTTAATACCGTTCCCTGAACACTGTATTTAAAATTATAAATATCGGAAAAACTGGTTTCGTCAAAACCGTTGGCAAAAGATTCTATTTCCGCTTTTAACTCCGTCAGGTCATGATCGGAAAGCGAATTTTCTCCGGTTTCGCTTGTCCGTATATAATCGGAAAGTTTGCCGGTCTCGTCGATGGTATAGACAAGGTTTCCAACGGCAACGCGTTCGCCCTCCCGCGCATAATAATTGGTATATCCGGCATTGGTACTGTTAATAATACGCTCTGTCCGCAGGGCTATTCCCTTATAGACATTGTTATAGGATAAAGAACCTTCTTTTACCTCATAACCCACAACATGCTCCGTTGAGAGATACATGAAAATACAGATAATCACATAGATAAAAATAACGGCAAAAATAATCATGCCGATATTCAGATTTATTGGACGCCGGTATTTCGTTATTTTATTTCCCGTCTGAGCCATTATGTAAACTCCTTTATGAATCTATAAAAGGATAAAACCCCGGAGATTCCGAGGTTTTGGAATGCCTTGATAATTATGTAAATCAGTCTTACAATGATACGATAACTTTGGATTTTAATTCCTCCGATAATTCATGAGCATCAAGAGAAATACTAAGAACAAAATCAACATTAAATTTGGAGCTGACAGCTTCCAGTTTACCGATGACCGCACCAAGCTTCTCGCTGTCCGTCGTACTCTCGTCCATACATGCGATCTTTAAAAAGCTGTCAAAATACATCTGCTGCAAATCATGATCCTGGGAAATGATGCCGCAGATAAAACCGATAAATTCATCGCTGTTAGCAACCATATAATCAGATACATTAATCAACCGGATTCTGTTATTCAATTCGAACATGTGTTTTGTACTCTTGTCCAGATAAACAACATTGCCCGCAATATCCTTTACTTCCGTATTTACTTTATCCAATAAGTGTTTGGTTTTGCCCTTCCCTTTCCTGCCTACGATTAATTGAACCATTGTAAACCCTCCTAAAGTAAAATATTCATAACATGCTAACAATATTATAAGTGAAAAAAGATAAAAAGACAACTATAAATATCACTTTTATCCGTGATCACATATTATATTTTGCTATTGAACCGCACCTAAAAGCTGCGTCATCTTTCCATACAGGTTTTCCGTCGAATCGGCATTCATAATCACGGAAATATAGCGCTTTCCGCCGCTGTCTTTGGAAAGCAGAACCAGACAGTGCCCCGCGGCTTTCGTCGTCCCGGTTTTGCCGCCGATGACCGTAAGATTTTCCGGCGCGGCGTAATTGCCCAGCAGATACTGGTTGGAATTATTGACCTCAAGCGTGCGTTCGCTGCCGTCGCTTGTCCTGTATGTCATACTGTAAGAAGGCATCTGGATGATTTCATTAAACAGATCATACTGAAGCGCCTCCAGAAAAATCAGATACAGATCATAGGCCGTCATATAATGCCCCTCTTCCGTCAGCCCGTTCGGATTGGTAAAGTGACAGTTCGTAGCGCCAAGCGCCTGTGCTTCTTCATTCATCATTTCCACGAACCCCGCAACGGATCCGCCGACGCCTTCGGCAATCATGACCGCCACGTCATTCGCCGAATAAAGAAGCAGAATGTGCAGCGCCTGTTCCAGCGTCATCGTATCTCCGGGTTTGATGCCGCATAACTGCGCGCCCGGTTCCGTGATCAGCACATTCTCACTCGCCGTAAGAAGCTGTTCCGGAGAACCGTGCTTCAGGGCAGCCAGAGCCGTCATTACTTTGGTGAGGCTGGCAGGATCCAGCTGTTCATTGGCATTTTTCGCATAAAGCGTATCCAGGCTGTTTACATCGAACAGCGCGGCAGAAGCCACATCGGAAATCGAAACTTCCGAGTTGGAAACATCTTTATCCACGACACACAGATCAGCCGCAAAAGTTTCCGCAACCTTTGCATCGGCATCGGCCGTCTGTATGAGCCGGAAACTGCTGACCTGATAATTGCTGTCATAAGGCATTTCATATTTCTCGGCGCCGCAGCCCGTCAGCGTCAGAAATGTGCAGAAAAACAGTGCACAAATACGCCCTTTTTTATTTCCCCGATCATTTGTACATTTCACGCCACTCTAAATCTCCTCTGTCCAGCGACTTAATTAACAGTTCTGCGGATGCCAGATTCGTTGCAAGCGGAATATTATGTACGTCACACAGACGCATAACATTGTTGACATCCGGTTCATGCGGTTTCGGATTCTGCGGGTCTCTTAAAAAAATACACAAATCAATCTGATTATGTTCAATCTGCGCACCAAGCTGCTGTTCCCCGCCAAGATGCCCGGCGAGATGTTTATGAACCGTCAGATTTGTCACTTCCTCAATCAGTCTTCCCGTTGTCCCGGTCGCATATAGTTCATTTTTGCTCAGTATCCCCCGATACGCAATGCAGAAATTCTGCATCAGTTTTTTCTTTGCATCATGTGCAATCAGTGCAATGTTCATGTCGATACCCCTTTGTTTATTTTTTGCATTGTAGCCGTACATTCAGTACGAATCCTATTCCGATATAGGAACTTACCAAAGAAGTAAGCCCATAGCTGACAAAAGGCAGAGGAATGCCGGTATTCGGCATCACTCTTGTGGCCACGGCAATATTGATGATTCCCTGAAATCCGATCAGCGTGCCGACTCCTGCGGCGATGATCGTTCCAGCCAGATCTTTTGCCCTCCTAGCTACCATAATACATTCTATTGAGATGAAAATCAATAATACAATTACGCTGCATCCGCCTACGAAACCAAATTCTTCCCCGATAACCGCATAAATAAAGTCAGTCTGCGGCTCGGCAATAAAATTTCCATTTTTTACGGAACTGATTTCGTTCGTTTTATATCCTTTTCCATAAAGCTGTCCCGAACCGATTGCCATTTCGGAATTTAACTGCTGGTATGCCTCTGTATCGGCATACTCCTCCGGGTTAATCCATGCCAGGATTCTTCTCTGCTGGTAAGGTTTTATCAGTTCCTGATCCGGCTGTAATACAATACTCAGCAAAATGATAAAGGCAGGGACGGCAATCGCCAGCACCGTCAGAATATATTTCCAGTGCAGGCCGCCGATGAACATCATGGCACAAAACAATATGACGACCATAATGCTCGTGGAAAGGTCCGGCTGGTCATAAATCAGCCACAACGGTAAGGCAAACAGCGTCACGCAGGCGATAATAAATTTGAGGTTTCCCATTTTGTCCTGATGCCGCATGATCAGCTGGGCAAAAAACAGAATCAGCAAAATCTTGGCCGTTTCCGACGGCTGAAACTGGATTCCGAAAATATTAAGCCATCGCTGGGCATTGTTTTTCGTTTCTCCCATTTCGGAAACAAGAATCAGTAAAACGATATTAGCAATATATAAAAGCCAGTAAAAACGCAGAATAACGGAATAATCAAAAAGCGAAAGTACAAACATCAGGAACAATCCGAATACAAAACCGGCGATCTGCCGCGTCTGCAGGGACTCCTTAGCGCTTCCGATGGCAAGAATCCCGATGACGGTAAGCGCCACAACAAGGAAAATCAGTTTAAAATCATAATCCCTGATGCGATAGTGCTTTATCATATGTCCGCTCTCCTTTCATCTATTGTTTTAAATCCAGTATCGGAATATTCGCATACAAAGTAGGGTTTTTCGCTCTTCCTTTGATATTTGTCTTGGTAATCTGGATTTCCATGCTTTCCGCGTCTATTTTCATATATTTTGATATTACTTTGGCAATATCGTTTTTAATCATATCCATCATTTCCGGAGAACAGTTGACCCGGTCGGAAATGAGCAGTATTTTCAATCTGTCTTTGGCAATTTCTCTGGAACTTTTTCGTTTCAAAATATTTTTAAACAATTCCCTTACCTCCTAACTGCGATGAAAAATACCTGTTATTTTCGTCCAGAAAGAAATACCCCTTTCAAAATCCAGAAAAGGCACTTCCTTTCCGTTCACTCTGTAACAGATATTCTGATACGCCTGTCCGGCAAGAGTATTGCTTCCGACTAACGGCTCGCCCTGATTCGTGGCGATGACGACGTTTTCATCATCGGGCACGAGTCCGATCAGCGGAATGGATAAGATATCGACTACATCATCGGAAGACATCATATCGCCCCGTTTGATCATATCATAACGAATCCGGTTGATGATCAGATCGATTTTCTGTATTTCGTTCGCTTCCAGCAGTCCGATAATACGGTCCGCATCCCGGATTGCGGAAACTTCCGGCGTTGTAACGACAAGTGCCCTGTCCGCGCCTGCGATGGCATTCTGAAATCCCTGCTCTATGCCTGCAGGACAGTCCAGAATGATGTAATCGAACTGATCTTTTAAGTGGCTGATCATTTTAACCATCTGTGCGGGATTTACCGCGCTCTTATCCCTCGTCTGCGCAGACGGGAGCAGAAAAAGGGTCGGATACCGCTTGTCCCTTACGAGCGCCTGCTTGATACGGCAGTTTCCTTCGACAACGTCTACCAGATTGTAAACAATACGGCTTTCCAGTCCCATAACGACATCCAGGTTCCGCAGTCCGATATCCGTATCGATTAAGATGACTTTTTTGCCCATTGCAGCCAGACCTGTGCCGACATTTGCTGAAGTAGTGGTCTTTCCTACTCCGCCTTTCCCTGATGTGACGACAATTACTTCACTCATACTCAAACCTCCAAAATGAATCGTTATCGTCCCCTGAATACGTCCCTATACAGGAAGTGCATTCAGTAATTCTTTGGTAATGGCATCCATCACTACACGTCCGTCTTTCACATAAGCAATCTTGGGCTGAACTTTTGGTTTGATCGACCACTTGCTTTGTTTCTCTGAAGTTTTATATTTGAATTCACCTATTTTGAGCTTTTCAGGTGACATTTCAAGCGCAACGACAAAATGATTATCCAGACCGTTTCCGCCGGCATAGGCCTGTCCGTACAGGCCGCCGAGAACAATAATGTCCTTTTTGGAAATGATACAGGCGCCGGGATATACGTCGCCCATAACGATAATGCTGTTTTCCGTCTCCAGAATCTGGCCGTCCTTTAATGTCCCTTTATAGAACTGGCCTACATTCTCTACTTCATGCTGATGAAATTCCAGCTGCTGTAAAGCGCGTATATAATTCTGGTTTGTTTCATCGTCCTTGCCGATAATGCAGATAATATTCAAAGAAGAACTATTTGAAATAACATCTATAATCTCCCGTTCTTCCGTTTCTGTCAGTTTTCTTCCCTCGAAAGAAATTCCCATATGGGCATCCTTGAAAAACTGTGCGGATTCTTTGAATTTTACCGCAATTTCTTCAAGCAGCGCGTCAAACGGCATCGTATCGTCCAGATACAGGGACAGTCCGTTTGGAAAACTCTTGATAATAACCGGATTTTTCATATTAATAATCATGCCTTTCTCTCAGCCTGCGAACTTTGAAGCCAGGACGCTGTCAGCGCCGGTGCAAATTCGCGGCTGAAAAATCTTTGATTTTTCAGCCTAGTCTCCGTTAATCTGACCGCCTTCCAGCGTGCCAGCCGTACCCGTAATAATTTCGCTCTCCTCTGCGAGTCCGTAATAATATTTATAGATTTCTCTTCCGATCTGCGCCGCATAATCGGAAGTATAACCGTTGGCAACACGCACTACCACGCATATTTCCGGATCCTCATAGGGGGCATAACTGACAAAAAGCGCGTGGTTTGGATGGGAAGCGCTTTCCTGTGCGGTACCGGTCTTTCCGGCCACATTGACGCCAAGATCAGAATAATAGCTCTTTGCTTCCACCACTCTGCGCATACCGAGGTGAATCGAATCCCAGTAGGAAGTGTCCATATCGATGCGGTTTCGGATCTCAGCATGATTTTCTACTGCGTTCTCTCCGCTGTGATCCGTCGTCTTATCTATTAATGTTAAATTATAGCATGTTCCGCTATTAGCGACAGTTGTAACATATCGCGCCAGCCCGACGGTCGTATAGTTATTCGTGCCCTGTCCGATGGCCGAACGGACGGAATCCAGATCGGAAATTTTCGGCTCATACTCTTCTATTTCCACGCCGGAAGGCTCTGAAAGCCCGTACATATCCGCATATTTTGCCAGCATATTCAGACCGACTTCGCTGTTATAGACATTTCCGACCATACCGAGTCGGTAGCCGACTTCATAAAAATACCAGTTGCAGGAATGCTGAATACCGCCTGCAACATTCAGCGCGCCGTGTGCGCCGCCGTTTGAGGCAATCCAGCAACGGGGCGGCTCTGTAATCTTATCATAAGTGCCGATACAGGTAATCGTTTCCGATGTGTTGATCACATTTTCCATAAGTCCGGCCGTCGCGGATACCATTTTAAAGGTGGAGCCGGGCGCCGTCCTCTGCTGCGTGGCATAATTGATCATCGGACGCGATAAATCATTCTGCAGGCTCGCAAAATAATTCGCATCCACCCCGTTTGCCATTTTATTATTATCATAACTTGGATAAGATACAAGCGCAAGCACGTCTCCGTTATTGACGTCCGTAACGACGATTGAGCCGGAATACGGTTCCAGCGCAAGCTGGGCCGGCGTAATATCCAGATGTTCAATGCGGTTTCTCATGAACGCATACGGCGACAGAGAACCTCTTTCAAACTGTGCCATTTCGTCATCTTCCACATCCACAATGTTCTGCTCCAGAAGCAGATAACAAATCTGGCGGCCGCTCAGTTCGTCGTTATTAATCATATAACGATATATTTTTTTCTCAAATTCCGCGTTCACATCCAGCTTTTCAAAAATATAGCTGATGAGTCTGGCATAAATTTCCTGGGAATCCGAATATTGTGCCACGATGTCCAGTCTGGATACATCCACCCAGTTTTTGGAAATCACATAATTCAGATATTCGCCCAGACTGATTACTTCATCTTTTGTCCAGGCAATATAGGTTGGATCTTCTTTGTCAATTTCACTCTGCAAAATGATATTGTTATCATAAAGCATGGAAACGATAAAGCTCTCATACACCTGATATTCTTTGGAAAGATCGGTATACGGCGTATCGCCTTCCGTCAATTCCGCGCGAAGACGTTCGAAAATCTGCGCTTTTTTATCAAGATAAGCCTGCGCAACCGCGCTTTCGGTTTCACCGGCCATCCTGGAAAAGAAATGCTGGGTATCGATTACATGATTTTCGATACAGGCAAAATAAACATCGTAAATCGGAATAATTATATTGCTGCTCCCGGCATTTTCGGGCGGGTTATATTCTTTGATATTCTGTATTTTGGCTAACAGGATACTGGCTATTTTCGCTTCCAGAATGTGATAGGCCGCTTTCTGAAGATCGGGATCGATTGTCAGCCAGACATCGTTTCCGGCAACCGGTTCTACCCGGTCGCTTGTCTCGATTACTTTTCCGACATTGTCAACATAAACGATCTCGGATCCTTTCGTTCCCTGAAGCTGTGTTTCCATGGAAGCCTCGATTCCCGATTTCCCGACGGTATCGTTTAAATCATAATTCGGATTTTCCTGCTGCAGTTCTGCCAGTTCTTCATTGGATATTTTGCCGGTATAGCCAAGAATCTGTGCGAAGTAAATGCTGTCGTTATACTTCCGTATGGTTCCTTCGGCGATGGAGACGCCGTCAAGCACATCCGCATTTTCCATGATAACGGCGACCGTTTTTTCGGAGACATTATTGGCAACCGTCGTCGCGATATATTTCTGATAGCTGTTGGCGCTCATGGCATAACGGATGGTAAGAATTTTCAGGACTTCCTCCTTCGTATAACCGAGTCCTTCCACGAAACTGTCCCTGTCGTCTTCATCGGTATAGCCGCCGATTCCGTAACGGGAAGTGCTGCATAAATAAGTCATCACCTCATCCGGCGAGGCTGTCCGCTCTTTTTCCTGAAGGTCGTCTATCAGGGCATGTCCGTAAATATCCGCAAGAAAACGGAGCTGCTGCGTCCCCTCCAGATTGAACTGGTAATTGCCGCTTCCGTCCAGAACAATATGAAAATCGTTGATGATATGGTCACCGTTTTGTTCGATCATCTGAATCAGCTCATAGATCGTATTATTCAGATTCGCGTTTTTGGAACGGCCGGATTCATAAACATCTTCGATGGTAACGGAATAGGCAAGCTCATTATAAGCGAGAAGTTCCCCGTTACTGGCGTAAATATTTCCTCTGGTGGCTTCGATCGATCTTGTTTTCGTAATTCTCAACCGAAAATTGTTAAAATAATTTTCTCCGTTGACAATCTGTAACTGGAATATCGTATAGACCAGATAACCGCCCATGCCAAGCAAAACCATTAACAGTACGATCAGTCTGGAAGTCACCATATTAAATATATTTTCTTTCAGATGTTCCCATATATTTTCAAACAAACTTCTTTTCGCCCCTTTTCTCCTGCTGTTCCAGGCTGTGATTTACACGCAGAATGACAGGATACAAAAACAGTGTCACGACTACCGTATAGACCATTTCCGGTAAAATGATATGCACAAGATAATAGCTGAAATCAAATTTTCCGCGCAGCAGAAACAGAATCACATAGCAGATCATGCCATAAAAGAAATCGCTGCCCAAGATTAAAGAAATCGGCAGTTTGATATCTTCCGGGTAAAAAATCGCGCTGAATTTTCCGTTGGTGTAACCGATGTACATATAAATCAGGGCATAAAACCCAATGACGGATCCGAAAAAGATATCCACAAGCAGACCGCCAAAAAATCCGATGAGCAGGCCGGTCTTCTCGCCGCGCATAAAACCGAAAGAAGCCGTCAGAACAATCAGCAGATTCGGAACGATGCCGCCAAAAGCGAGCGCGCGGAAAACAGTGCACTGCATCAGAAAACATATGAAAATGAAAAAAGCAGTCACGATAAAACGTTTCATTGTCACCAATCATCCATTCTTGCTTTACTAACCGGTATTGGGCCGGCGCAAAAAGCGCAGACACATTACTTTCGCAGTTTACTCTTCAACCGTCTGTTTCATTTCCAGTATGACAAGAACTTCTTCCAAATGCTCGAAGTCTACCGCCGGCGTTATATAACCCGATTTGGTCAGGTTGTTGGCATCGGTATTAATGGTGTTGATGTAACCGATCAGAATCCCGGGAAGATATTTATCGCTGATATTGGAAGTTACCACCTTATCCCCTTCCACCACGACGTCTTCACTGTCTTTGAGCTGTTCAAAAGAAATGACGCCGGAAGCATATAAACGCAGATCGCCATTGACAATCATATTGTCGGAACTGGACAATACCATCGCGCTTACATTGGAATCGTCGGCGATAATGGCCTTTACCTTCGACCAGTTCGGCCCGGTATCGACAATACGGCCTACCAGGCCGCTGCCCGCCATCACGTTCATATCGACCATAAGCCCGTCTTCCGAACCTTTGTTGATTACAAAAGAATAAAACCAGTTTCCGGAATCCCTTGCGATAATCCGGGCGCCGACTTTCTCATACTCATCGTACTGGGAATCCAGCTCGTACAGCTCCCGCAGACTGGTAAGCTCATACCGGTCCTGCTGCAGCCGCGTGTTTTCGATTGTCAGTTCGTCAATCTTCGCTTTCAGCGTTTCATTTTCCGCGATCAGATCCCGAATCTGCCCCAGCTCTTCCGAGCGGCTGCGCAGAAAACTGCCGGCCGCACTGATGCCTTCCTGAAAAGGTACGATGATATATCCGGCCGCCGCGCCAAGCGGCCCGCTGAAAACCGTCGTATTAAAAGTAAGCAGCACCATACCGGTACAAAGAATTGTCAAAATGAAAAGGAGATACTTACCCGGCAGGGTAAACTTCTCCCCCTTCCGTTTAATGATTGGACTCATTTACTCATTCCTTCTATTGCATACGCTACGGATTTATAATTGTCTTCATTGATGATTTTGGCAAGTCCCAATGCAACGCTTTCCAGCGGATGTTCGGAAAGATTCACTTTCAAACCGGTTCCTCTGCTCATGAGCTGCGCCAGGTTATTGATCTGGGAAGCGCCGCCCGTCAGATAAACGCCGTGTCTGTAAATGTCCGCCGCAAGTTCCGGAGGCGTGCGCTCCAAAATTACTTTTATGTTATCGATTATGGTGTTAAAATGCTCTGTCAGGCATTCGTTTACGAGGGAAGTCGGAATTTCCCTCTCCACCGGAAGCCCCGTTACGATATCGCGTCCGTAAACAACGGCGCCGCATTTCTGCGCTTCCAGCTCCGACAGCGCGATCTTCACGTTTTCGGCCGTTTTCCCGCCGATGATCAGGCTGTATTCCCGGCGTATCGCCGCTTTGATCGCTTCGTCGAACTTCCGTCCTCCCACTTTGACCAGTTTGCTGAGCACGATGCCGCCAAGCGATAAAATGGAAATTTCCGTCGTATCAAATCCGACGTTGACGACAAGCACACCCTGGGAGTTTTTCACATCAATGCCGAGCCCGAGCCCGTCCGCCACGGCTTTATCCACAACCATAACTTTTTTGGCCTTCACATTGGACTCTTTGACCAGATCCTTAAAGGCGCGTTTTTCCACTTCCGTAACGTCCCAGGGGACCGCGATATAATAATCCGCAGGCTTTAAGCCGCCCTTCATCAGATCGATCATAAAATATTTTATGAGGGTCTCCATATTCTGTATGTCTGCAATGACGCCATTACTCAAAGGATAAGTAATATGGATATTCCCCGGCGTCTTCTCATACATGTCAAAAGCCGAATTGCCATATGCGAACAAAGTCCTCTTATTCTCGATTGCGATCATGTTTTTTTCCACAAAAACATTGTCGTCCGCACGGTTGTATATTTTAATATTGCTTGTCCCCAAATCAATTCCAAATGCGTTATTAGCCAAAATAAAGACTCCTTTCAAAATAAATTACAAACCGCATATTTGCTTTAAGGAGCGGAGCATTCATGTAACAGTCTGCTCTCCCTGAAGCTGAAATAGCTGTTATCACCGATGATAATATGATCCAGCATGGAAATATCGATGGTTCTTCCGATTTCGGCGATACGCCTCGTAATCTGAATGTCGTTCCTGCTGGGTTCCGGATTTCCGCCCGGATGGTTATGCAAGAGCATGATGTGTGTCGCCTGTGAACGGAACGCGCTGACATATACTTCCCTCGGCGATAACAGAGAAGCGTTGACCGTGCCGGTCGAAATCAGCTGTTCTTCCAGCAGGTGCATGCCGGAATCGAACAACAGAAGCAGAATATGTTCTACTTTCTCATGCCGGAAACGCTCCATGTAATAGTCGGCGACGGACTCCGGTTTCGCAAAAGACAGTTGTTCCCTGGCCTTCGTCTGAGCCATTCTGGTACACAGTTCCGCAAGCGCTTTCAGTTTTACGGCTTTGACTTTTCCGATGCCCTTTACCCGCGTCAGTTCATGAAGCGGTATCTGGTAGAGTCCGAGAAGACCGTTGCCGTATCTGCCGGCCGCCTTCAGGACTTCTTCTCCAAGATCTCTGGCGCTCATTTTCTGCGTCCCGGTTCGTATGATAATCGCAAGCAGTTCGGAATCCGTCAGTGTTTCCGCTCCACAGGAAATAAATTTCTCATATGGAAGATTCTGCATCATACCATTATCATTGTTCTCATACTTCACTAATTTCATTCAGCCTCTTTCCCGACGGCTTTTCTCTCCTATGCACAAACTCCCCATCCTGAATATTTTATCACAATCCCTTTTTTCTGTATACAAAATTTCCCAATTTTTTTAAACTTGGGTATCCGTGTCCCTGCGGGCAGCGCGGTGCATCGTTCTCTGGCTGAGGCCCTGGAAAAAGCGCCGGCACTTGGTGAAAAAGCTGCTCTATGCTGCTTTTGAACCTAGTACCGCTGCGTTTTTTCGCGGAGCGCAAGCGTGCCTCTGAAGAGAACGATGCACCGCGCTGCCCGCAGGGACACGGAATCTGTCATATGAAATCTTTTTCCGCCACGATTCCTTTCGCCACAAGGCTCTGCAAGGCTTTTAAAATGCCGAGTTTGGCATGGGGCCATGTAAGCCCTCCCTGAAAATAAACCGCATAAGGCGGCGCAATCGGGCCGTCCGCGCTCAGTTCGATGGAGGAACCGGAAACAAAAGCGCCCGCCGCCATAATAACCTGGGAATCATAGCCCGGCATGTCCCAGGGTTCCGGCGTCACAAAACTGTCCACGGATGCGGCGGCCTGAATGCCCTGGCAGAAAGCGATGACGCCTTCCGGGCTTCCTAAGGTAACCGCCTGAATAATATCGTGCCGGCTTTCCGTACTGTTCGGGATGACGGGAAAGCCGAGCCTTTCAAAGAGATTCGCGGCAAAGACCGCGCCCTTTAACGCGCTTGCCGTTACCGTCGGGGCCAGGAACAGTCCCTGATAAAAAGAAGGCATAACGCCGAGCGATGCGCCGACTTCCTTGCCAAGTCCCGGAGAAGTCAGCCTGTATGCGGCATTCTCCACACAATCCCGCCGGCCGGCAATATAACCGCCGATGGGTGCAAGGCCGCCGCCCGGATTCTTGATTAAAGAACCGACCGTCATATCCGCGCCCACGTCTCCGGGTTCTATCGTTTCGACAAACTCTCCGTAACAGTTATCGACCATACAGATGATATCCGGCCGTATTCCCCTGATAAATCGTATCAGTTCCCCGATCTGCGCCGTCGACAGGGTTGGCCTTGTCTGATAGCCTTTGGAACGCTGGATTGTTACCATTTTGGTTTTCTCATTGACCGCCGCGCGGATAGCCTCGTAATCGAACGTGCCGTCCGGAAGCAGATCGACCTGTTTGTACGTAATTCCGTATTCTTTCAGGGAACCTTTGGATTGCCGGATGCCGATCACTTCTTCCAGCGTATCGTAGGGCTTCCCGACCGGGGAAAGCAGTTCGTCGCCGGGGCGCAGATTGCTCATGAGCGCCAGCGCCAGGGCATGGGTTCCGCAAGTAATCTGGGGCCGCACCAGCGCATCCTCCGCATGAAAGATTTTCGCATAAACTTTTTCCAGCGTATCCCTTCCGAGATCATTATAACCATAACCCGTCGTTCCCGAAAGACAGGCTTCGCCCACCCTGCATTCCTGCATGGCATGGATAACTTTTAACTGATTATATTCCGCAATTTCATCTATCCGGTCAAAACGTTCTTTGAGCAAAACGAGTATCTCATTCCCGTAATTTAAAACGGCCTGGGAAATACCCAGTTTCGCATATTGTTCCTTCAACAGTTCTTCCATCTTGTCTTAATCTTCCTTCCATATTCCCTTTTCTTTTAAATGATGCAGCATATACTGCAGAATTGCGGCATCCTCTCCGTTTCCGGACGTCTGCCGGAAATCCTGTCTTGAAATCCAGGTTACGTCCCTTTCCCGCCGGAACCATGTCAGCTGTCTTTTGGCAAAATGCCTCGTATCCCTTTTAATCCGGTAAACGGCATCTTCCAGTGTGCACGCGCCTTCAAGATATGCCAGGATTTCTTTATATCCAAGCCCCTGCATGGAAACATGTTTTCCGGTACAGCCCATTTCCACTAACTTCTGCACTTCTGCCACAAGTCCGACTTCCAGCATGAGATCGACCCGGTTGTCAATTTTCTCATATAACCGCGGCCGCTCGTCGTTCAGCACAAAATAAAGAAAGTGATAGGGAGAGGCTTTTTCCTGCTGTTCTTCGTTATGTTCCGAAATGGGTTTTCCCGTTTTTTCATAAAATTCAATGGCTCTGACCACCCGTTTGACGTTGTTGGCGTGAAGAATCTCGCAGGATTTCGGGTCGATGCGGCGGAGTCTTTCAAACAGGGCTTCATTCCCCTGTTCTCGGGCAAACAGCTCCAGTTCACGGCGAAGCGCACCGTCCTCTTCCGTTTCCGTGAAATCGATATCGTAAAGAACCGATTGAATATAGAATCCGGTTCCTCCCGTCAGTATCGGAATACGGCCTTTGGCATAAATTGTCCGCAGGGCTTCTCTGGCAAGAGACTGAAACCTGACGACATGGAACTCTTCGACCGGTTCCAGTATATCGATCAGATAATGGGGAATGCCCTGCATTTCATCCCGCGTGATTTTAGCGGACCCGATATCCATATGCCGGTATACCTGCATCGAATCCGCTGAAATAATTTCGCCGCCGATCTCTTTTGCCAGGGCGACGGACAACGCCGATTTTCCGACGGCCGTCGGCCCTGTCAGGATAATCAGCGGCTTTGCCATCGTCATATTCTGCTCATATTTACTCATTATGTGACAATCCTTTTGAATTTCTTTTCCAGTTCATATTTGCTCATGGTAATCATGGTCGGCCGGCCGTGCGGGCACTGATAGGGATTCTGGAGCGAAAGCAGTTCGTCGATCAGCGCGTCCGCCTCCTGTGCGTTCATGCGGGCATTGCCCTTCACCGCCGCTTTACAGGCCATGGAAGCGATTTTCATGCGGATGCTCTCCGGTGTTCCCGCAAAAGTTTCTTCCGTCATTTCATCCAGCAGTTCATAAAAAAGGCCCGCTTCCTGATATCCGTACAAGTCCAGCGGAACACCGGACAACGCATAATCGTTCCCGCCAAATTCTTCCAGAACGAAACCCAGCGCTTCGAAATCTGCCATATGCTGTAAAAGGCAGGCTTTTTCCCGACCGCTCAGCGTAACGATAACGGGCGGATTCAGATGCTGGGAAACGATGCTGTGTTCCTGAAACTGTCTGATCAGACGTTCGTATTTCACCTTCTCATGGGCGGCATGCTGATCGACGATCATCAGTTTATCCTGATAAGAAATCAGCCAGTAAGTATCGAACAGCTGGCCGATCAGTCTGTAATGTTCTCTTGCGTCTGCGGACAGAAGTTTTCCGTCAAACAGACCAAGCTGTTCCGGTTTTGGCGCCGGTTCGGTCTTTTTCACTTCGGCACAGGCGCTTTTGGGCTCACCGGCTGTCTCCGTCCGGCGGTTCGGCGATCCGGTTCGGTAATGGGGTTCCTCCCGGACAAGAGACTGCGTCCGGTTCTCTTTTTCCTGCGCAATCCGCTTTGTCTCAAAAGGTTCCGGTGCGGCCGGCTCCTGTGTCCGGGACTGCTCCGCCTTTAACGCCGGTTCGGTTTTGGAAGGCCGGTCCAGTGTTATTTCCGGTATCATTTCCTGCTCATGCAGCCGGTTATATACCATTTCCCGCACCTGTTCATAGAATTCCTGTCCGCCGGCAATGCGGACTTCCATCTTGGTCGGATGGACATTGACGTCGATGCGCTTCGTATCGATCGTAAAATGCAGCACGCAGAAAGGAAACTTATGCTGCATCAGGTATTCTTTATAGCCGTCTTCCACGGCCTTACCGATCAGACTGCTTTTGATAAATCTGCCGTTGATATAAAAAAGTTCGTAATTCCGGTTGGAGCGGTTAATAATCGGCCGGCCGAGAAAACCGTCGACGGTAAAACCGTCTCCCCGGGCCTGAAACGTCTGCAGCTCTTTTACAATATCTTTCCCATAAATGCGATAGATAATCTCTTTTAAGTCGTTGTTGCCGGATGTATGAAAGCGGTTCTGGCCGTTCATGATGAACTGAAAAGAAACCTGCGGATGGGACAACGCCAGATGTTCCATCAGATCTGCCACATAAGACCCTTCCGTCTGCGGCTGTTTCAAAAACTTCTTGCGCGGCAGCGTGTTATAGAAAAGGTTTCTTACCAGAATGGTCGTTCCGTTCGGCGCTCCTACTTCTTCCATCTCCTTTTCCAGACCGCCCTCTATCACATAGCGGATACCCGTCAGGTCTTCTTCCACCTTAGAAACCGCCTCCACCATGGACACCGCGGCGATACTCGCAAGCGCTTCTCCTCGAAAACCAAGACTGACCAAGTCAGTCAGGTCTTCCGCCGTGGAAATCTTACTGGTGGCGTGCCGTAAAAAAGCGTTTCGTATCTGGGACTTCTCGATGCCGCCTCCGTTATCCGTTACCCGAATCAAAGAAATACCGCCGTCTTTGATCTCCACCGTAACAGCGTCCGCACCGGAATCGATGGCGTTTTCCACCAGCTCCTTCACCACGCTGGACGGCCGCTCCACCACCTCGCCCGCCGCGATTTTATCGATTGTCTGATGATCTAACACGTTAATTTTCATCTTCTGCCGTTCCTCTGCTTTTTATCTTCACACCTGCCATCTGTTTTTTAACTTATTCTGCAGCCGGTACAGCACATTCAGCGCATCCACCGGCGTCAGAGTCGTAATATCGAGCTCCGTGAGCTCGCGGACGACATCTTCGTCTTTTACCGTGTCGAACAGGGATATCTGTTCCAGATCGACTTCGTCATATTTGACGGGTTTCTTTTTCTCGTTTTTAATATTGATTTCAATATTCTGGACTTTTTCCGTAATGTCATTGTCGCTTAGCTGTTCAACAATTTCCTTTGCCCTGTCGATGACCATATCCGGTACGCCGGCCAGCTTGGCTACCTGGATGCCGTAGCTTTTATCCGCGCCGCCTTTGATGATCTTACGCAGAAAAACGATATCGTCACCCTTTTCCTTTACGGCGATACAGTAATTGTTTACGTTGTCCATCTTCCCTTCCAGCTCCGTCAGCTCATGATAGTGCGTGGCAAAAAGCGTCTTGGCGCCGAGAAGTTTCCGGTTGCTGATATGTTCGATAACTGCCCAGGCAATGCTCAGCCCGTCAAAAGTGGACGTGCCGCGCCCGATTTCGTCGAGAACGAGTAAACTGTCCGCCGTCGCATTCCGCAGAATGTTTGCGACTTCATTCATTTCCACCATAAAGGTAGACTGGCCGCTGGCCAGATCGTCCGAGGCTCCGACTCTCGTAAAAATCCGGTCAACAACGCCGATATCCGCTTTTTTGGCCGGAACAAAGGAGCCAAGCTGCGCCAGCAGAACGATCAGTGCCGTCTGCCGCATATAAGTCGATTTCCCGGCCATATTTGGGCCCGTAATCACCGCGATACAGTGCTTTTTGTTATCCAGAAAGGTATCGTTTGAGATGAACATATCGTTCGGTATCATCTGTTCTACGACAGGATGCCGGCCCTCCTTGATATCGATGATGCCTTTTTCATTGAGGGACGGGCGGACATAGTGGTTCCGCTCAGCCACATAAGAAAGAGACGTGCAGACATCCAGCCTGGCGATCGCCCGGGCCGTCCGCTGAATCCGCTCGATCTGCCCCGCAATAGTCTCCCGGATTTCACAAAACACGTCATATTCCAGCGAATACAGTTTATCCGCCGCGTTTAAAATCGTATCTTCCAGCTCTTTTAAACGGGGCGTTGTGTAGCGTTCCGCATTGGCAAGGGTCTGTTTCCTGATATAGTCTTCCGGAACCAGATCTTTATAGGAATTGGTTACTTCAAAATAGTAACCGAATACCTTGTTGTATTTGATGCGCAGGTTTTTGATGCCGGTGCGCTCTTTGTCCTCGTTCTCCAGCGCGGCAAGCCAGTTTTTGCCTTCCGTTTTTGCTTTCCGCAGTTCATCGATCGATTCGTGAAATCCTTCCCTGATCAGACCGCCTTCCTTTACCGCAATCGGCGGATCATCGATGATTGCATCGTCGATCAGATGAAAAAGATCGGAAAGATCGTCCATTTCATTCTGAATTTTTGCGAGAAAAGCCGACGAGGTATCCCGTAACACCGTTTTCATGGAAGGCAGCATTTCCAAAGAACTGCGAAACGCGATCAGATCGCGCGGATTGGCGGTCCGGTAGCTGACTTTTCCAAGAAGCCTTTCCAGATCGTATACCGGATTTAAATATTCCCGCAGTTCATCCCGCAGCATGCTATGGCTGCATAGTTCTTCTACCGCATCCAGCCTTTCCTCAATCTCTTCTTTATCGATCAAAGGCTGTTCAATGTATTTGCGGAGCAGACGGCCGCCCATCGCTGTCTTTGTACGGTCCAGCACGCCGAGCAGAGAACCCTTTTTCTGTTTTTCCCGCAGCGTTTCTATTAATTCCAGATTCCGTCTCGTTGCGCCGTCGAGCAGCATGTATCTGTTGGTCAGATAGGGGTACAGATGTGTAAAATGCTCCAGAGACGTCATCTGCGTTTCGTATAAATACTGCAACAGTGCGCCCGCGGCAATCAGCCCGCTCGGAAATTCTTCGATGCCGAGACCGGACAGGGCGGACACATGAAAATGCTTCAACAGGCTTTTCCGGCAGATTTCTTCATCAAAATAGTGGCTGGCAAGCGAATAGACCGTCACACCGAGACGATTCTTCATCTCTTCCAGGGGAAAACCGCTGACATAGAAGGCTTCATTGCAGATAATTTCAGAAGGCGCATATTTATTGATCTCGTCCTGTAATTTCCGGATATCTTCCACTTCCGTCAGATAATAGTCCCCGGTAGTGACATCGGCGGCAGAAATACCGATTTTCCCCGGAAAATAAGAGATACACAGAAGATAGTTGTTTCTGGAGTCATCCATCGGAAGATTCATGTTGGTGCCCGGCGTGACAATTCTTGTCACTTCCCGCTTTACGAGTCCTTTGGCTTCCTTCGGATCTTCCACCTGTTCACAGATTGCGACCTTATACCCTTTCGATACAAGTTTTGTCAGATACCCGTCCACCGCATGATAGGGAACGCCGCACATCGGCGCCCGCTCTTCCAGCCCGCAGCTTTTTCCTGTGAGCGTAATCTCCAGTTCTCTGGAAGCCGTTTCCGCATCTTCAAAAAACATCTCATAAAAATCGCCCAACCGATAAAAAAGAATACAATCGGGGTATTCTTTTTTGGTTTCCATATATTTTTGCATCATGGGAGTCATCTCAGCCATGTTTGTAACCGTGCCTTTCAGTATATTCATCATTTGCGTTGTCCGGTATAGTAGAAGCCATGACATTCGTCCAGCGAAACCATCATCAGTTTTCCGATATCAGAAGCGTCTCCCGGAAAATGCACAAGCATATTGTTGGAAAGCCGCCCTGTCACAAGGGAAGCATCCTGTTCGTTGATTTCTTCCACGAGGGCTTCCATCACTTTTCCCTGTAATAACAACGCCCGTTCTTTCGCCGTATCCTGTACAACTTTCAACAGTTTATCGAACGCGGGACGGACTACTTCTTCCGGCACCTGATTTTCCATCGCTGCCGCCGGCGTCCCGGTTCTTTTGGAATAAATAAAAGTAAAGGCGTTATCAAAGGCCGCCTGTTTTACAACATCGATCGTTTCATCCACATCTTCCATCGTTTCGCCGGGAAATCCGACAATGATATCCGTTGTAATCGCAATATCCGGTACGGCCTCCCTGATCTTGCGCACAAGCGTCAGATATTGTTCCTTCGTATAGCGTCTGTTCATTTTATGTAAAATACGGTCAGAGCCCGACTGCAGCGGAAGATGCAGATGATGACAGATTTTGGAAGACTCTTTCATGACCTGAATCAGTTCGTCCGAAAGGTCTTTCGGATGAGAAGTCATAAAACGTATCCGCCGAATGCCGTCGATCCGTTCGACTTCCCGCAAAAGCTGTGCGAATGTAAACGGAACGGACAGATTTTTTCCGTAAGAATTGACATTCTGGCCTAACAGCATAATTTCCACAACACCGTCTGCCGCAAGACGTTCAATTTCCCGTAAAATTTCCCTGGGTTCTCTGCTCCGCTCCCGTCCTCTGACATAGGGAACGATGCAATAACTGCAGAAATTATTACATCCGAACATAATATTAATGCCGGATTTGTAAGAATATTTTCTGCTGACCGGCAAATCTTCCACGATGCGGTCCGTTTCCTGCCAGATATCGATCACCATCGGGCTTCCTCCGGCTTTTTTCCGGTCTTCTTTGGACAGTCCTTCCACAGAGGCGTTTTCAAACATCGTTACAAAAAGCTGTGCAAACTTATAAAGATTATGAGTCCCAAAAATCAGATCAACAAAACGGTAGCTTTTCTTTATTTTTTCGATTACCGCATCTTCCTGCATCATACAGCCGCAAAGTGCAATTTTCAGATGCGGTTTCTTTTTCTTCATGCTGTTCAGATAGCCAAGCCTTCCAAATACCCGCTGATTGGCATTATCTCTTACCGTACAGGTATTGTAAATGACAAAATCCGCATCTTCTTCCGAGTCGGTCAGCCGATATCCTGTCTGTTCCAGAATGCCCGCGAGTTTCTCGGAATCCCTGGCGTTCATCTGACAGCCGAAAGTAATAACCGATGCAAAGAGCGGCCGGCCAAGCCGTTCGCTCTCTGTTTTAACATATTTTTTTGCTTTTTCTATGTAATCGTATTGCAGCTTTGCCTCGTCGTCACAAGGCAGATCCGTTTTTCTCATATCCATCTTATCAATTCCATTCCGTTTTCGTCCGCTTTCTGTTATCCGGCTCAGCTGTTATATCTGAAAATGATCCATAATTCCCACAAGCGTTTCTACCTGTGCTTTCTGTTCTTCGCTGACAGCCGCAGTCTCCTCAGAAGTTGCGGAGTTATTATTGACCGCGGAAGAAACTTCCGCAATGTTTGTATTCAGCCCCTGCATATTGACCACATCCTGCTCGAGCATATCCGTGATCTGGCTGATTTTTTCCGTTGCAACTCTGGCATCCGTCATTACCTGCTGCATATTCTCCGCCGCTTCATCCGCAATGAGAATACTTCTGTCCATAGCAGTAACCGTCGTTTCTATCAGTTCGGTCGTTTTTCTCGCCGCTTTGGCAGATTCATCCGCCAGGTTTTTCACCTGATCGGCCACAACCGCAAATCCTTTTCCTGCTTCACCTGCTCTTGCCGCTTCGATGGCCGCATTTAACGATAAAAGATTCGTCTGGGAAGCAATGCTTTCTATCGTTCCGATAATCGTGCCGATTTCTTCGGAACATTTGCTGATTTCCTGGATGGACGCCTTTAATTCATCCATCTTCTGATTTCCAAGCTGGAGCGTCATGCCGGCCGTGGAAGCGAGTTTGGCCGATTCCTCTGCCGCTCTGCTGTTCTGTTCCATGCTTTTGGTCATACCGTCCAGCGTGGAAGCGAGTTCACTTACCTGAACGGCCTGTTCCGTACAGCTTTCCGCCAGATCTTCCGCCGCACAGGCCAGCTGATCGGATCCCGTATCAATCTGGATGGAAACGGAACGGATTGTAGCAAGTGTTTCTCTCATCTTCTCCGCAATCTGTAAAAAGGATTCTTTGATCTGTACAAATTCACCGACATATTCCTGGCAGATTGTTACATTATAATTGCCATTTCCCATCTGTGCAAGAATTTCCGTAATTTCGCTGATCATGGCGAGCAGATTCTGTTTCATGAACGAAATTGCGGAAACCATTTTCCCGACTTCGCTTTCGTTCTCCTCTAAATCCAGTTCCGTGTGGAAATTACCTTCCGCCAGCACCACCATCTGATCGGATACCTTAATAATCGGCGCAAGAAGCTCTTTCTCCGCAAATTTGATGGTTCTGACCAACTGTATTACAACATAAGCAAAGGATGCTGCAAACAGAAATTCAAAAATAAGCTGCAGAATTTTCAGGACATTCTGCTGTTGCTCTTTCCGTTCCAGAATGCGGGAAATCGTATCATCCGTCTGGCTGTTAATTTTCATAACAGTCTCTTCATACTCCGGACTGAAGACATAAGCCTGCGCCGTTTCCAGATCATTATTCTTCACACATTCCATGGCAGCCTCTTCCAATGGCACCAGATTTTGCGACATGGAGGCGATTTCGTTCAGGCTTGCCCACTCTTCCTCTGTAATATCACAAGATTTCAGCGTCTCAACGGCCTTCTCCCGGTTCTTATCTTCGTTTAACTCCCGTATGTAGGCGTCAGCGTATTCCTGGCTGCCTGTAACGGCGTAGGACTGCACATCATAAGTCAGTGTTTTGGAGCCGATCCGATATTGGTTTAAAGCTACCGTAGCATTGATCTGCGCAGTAAATAATCTGGACATGGCGAGATTAAATATAATAAATCCGAGCAGCAGCACAATGCCTGTTCCAACCGCAATATATGCCTGATGCACAAGCTGTTTTAATCTTGCTGACTGACTGTCCTTTCCCGACACACCGCCTTTTTCTTTCCTCATAACATAATCCGCCTTTCTGCGAAGAACACTTCTAATCCGCTAAATAATTATGTCTTCTGTGGCTCCGCCTTTCTGAGAACTGCCCCCGCAGTTCCGGTTTCCTGCTGCAAAAATCCCCACCAAACTAATGGTGGGGATAAAATCTTCGTGGAATCCTTTATAGCTCGCACCACCGACTGGCGAGAATGTTTCATTTATATAAATATTATACGAAAAATAAGCCTTAAAAGCAATACCAAATTAAAGCAGCCTCTTTAAAGAGGCTGCCCGTCCAGAATTACCTGCTGTAATACAAGGCCATCTTTCTTCAGAAGTACTACATCGGCTTTTTTACAGGGAGAAATGCTTCCATGCTCTCCATAAATTCCAACGCTCCTGGCCGGATTAACCGCCGCACACTTTACGGCGAATTCCAGCGGAATCCCCATGTTAAGAACCGCGGTCCGCATACAGTCCAGAAGATTTGTTACGGATCCGGCAATCGTGCCGTCCTTTAACGCTGCCAGGCTGCCCGTAACTTTTACATCCTGTCCGCCCAGCGTATAATCGCCGTCTTCCAGTCCTGTCGCCCGCATGCTGTCGCTGATTAAAATAATCCTGTCATCTCCGAATATCTTAAAAGTTGTTCTGACCGCCGACGGATGAATATGCACACCGTCACAGATCAGCTCCACTTCGGCTTTTGCCGTATCCGCAGCCGCACCGATCACACCGGGCGCCCTGTGGGTATAAGGAGGCATTGCGTTATACAGATGCGTAACATGGCATGCACCCATTTCAAATGCCCGCATTGCCGTATCGTAATCCGCACAGGTATGGGCCAGTGACATAACGGTCTGCCCATGCCGTTTTTCGATCAGTTCCATAGCCCCTTCCTCTTCCGGCGCTATGGCAAGCAGTTTTACACAGTTTCCTGATGCCTCGTTTAACCTGTCAAACATGGAAAGATCGGGACGATGGATATAGTCGCCGTTCTGTGCGCCCTTTTTGGCAAGAGATACAAAAGGGCCTTCCATATTGATGCCGTGAAAACGTGCTTTTCCACCATGCACGCCTTCTTCTTTATAAGCTCTGGCCGTCTGGCAGATTTGATGAAGCATCTCTTCCGAAAGCGTCATCGTCGCCGGTACAATATTGGTTATCCCTGCCGATGCTTCGTAAGCCGCCATCGTGTCGACAGCCTCTCTTGTCCCGTCACAGAAATCGAATCCCATACAGCCGTGAAAATGAATATCCGTCAGGCCCGGTATGGCATAACATCCCGACGCATCGATTTCCTGCGTATCATGCACCTTTTCTCTGCAGTCTACGAACCGGTCTCCATCTATATAGATATCTTTATTGAGAAAAATACCATCTTCCGTATAGACACTGGCGTTTTTAATAATCATGAAATCTGCGCTCCTTTTCGCTGATCGTTGCTTTATTCGATTTCCGACAATGCCGCCTCGTCGGCTACAATTGTAACATCCGGATGAAGCTGCAATACGGAAGCCGGCACTTCCGGCGTGATCGCGCCGAAAAAGGCTTTCTTGACGATTGCCGCTTTATCCGCACCGCTGACTACCACGAGAATCTTTCTTGCCATCATGATTGTCTTAATGCCCATCGTATAAGCCTGACGCGGAACATCGTCGATGGAAGCAAAAAATCTCTTGTTCGCCTGAATGGTGGACTCCGTCAGATCAACACAGTGCGTCTCCGCTTCAAAAACAGCCGCCGGCTCGTTAAAACCGATATGTCCGTTATGTCCAAGCCCAAGAAGCTGTAAATCCACGCCGCCGACATCGGCAATGATCTGATTATAGTCCCGGCATGCTTTATCGCTGTCCGTCTCCGTTCCGTCCGGCAAAAAAGTGCGGCTCTTATCAATATTCACCTTGCTGAACAGATTGTCATTCATAAAATAATAATAACTCTGATCATTCTCTTTCGTCAGACCTTTGTATTCGTCCAGATTGACGCTCGTCACGCCGGAAAAATCCAGATCACCCTTTTTATGTTTCTTAACCAGTCTGGCATAAGTGCCGATCGGTGTGGAACCGGTAGCAAGCCCGAGCACACAATTCGGTTTCATAATAACCTGTGCCGCAATGATATCCGCCGCTTTCCGGCTCATATCCTCATAGTCTCTGGTTCTGATTATTCTCATTTTTATTCTCCTTATGCTGCTTTCACTGATTATACCCCAAATATGATTCATATATGCCAAATGGCCCTCAGGCCATTCTAAAAATAAAACACTGCATACACAGAATGGCTTCAGGTCATTCCATAGAATCTAAAACATTACATATGCAGAATGGCTCCGAAGAGCCATTCTGCTGTGTGAGAAAAGTCTGCTATGCAGGCCGTAGAACTTCCTGACGAAACACTCTCTGGTGTGAGTCTTTGGAAATTCTTCTCACATTTTTAGAGCATTTTCTTCATTTCATCCGCTACAAACTGCACTTTCGTTCCTACGATAACCTGAACTGCGCTCTTGCTGGGTCTCATGACACCTGCAACACCTGCGGATTTGATTTTCTTTTCGTCAACTTTCGTATAGTCCTTGATTTCCAGACGAAGTCTTGTAATACAGTTATCCAAAGAAGCTACGTTTTCTTTGCCGCCGAGGCCTTCCAGGATGATCGTTGCTACCTGTGTGAAGTTATCATTGGAAAGAACAACTTTCTTCTCAGCTTCTACATCGTCATCTTCTCTTCCGGGTGTCTTTAAATCGAATTTCACGATAACAAACCGGAATACCAGATAAAATACTACAAATGCAGCCAGACCGAGCGGAAGGATTAACCATGTGCTTGCCGCTGCCGGTAACGATGCCGAGAATACAAGGTCTGTTGCGCCTGCCGAGAAACTGAAGCCTGCGCGGAAGCCTAACAGTACCGTGATTACTGTGAAAATACCATATAACAGAGCATATACAACATACAGACCGGGAGCTAAGAACATAAATGCAAATTCAAAAGGTTCTGTAACACCGCAGACAAATGCACAAACTGCTGCGGAAGCGATCAGACCGATTGCAACTTTCTGTTTTCCGGTTTTCGCTGTATGTACCATTGCCAGCGCCGCACCAGGAATACCAAACATCATACAAGGGAAGAATCCCGACATATACATACCGAGGCTCCAGGATACATCCGCGCTCGTCTGTCCGGCCCAGAAATGGGTCAGATCGCCGAGACCTACCGTATCAAACCAGAATACGTTGTTCAATGCGTGATGCAGACCTGTCGGAATTAACAATCTGTTTAAGAATGCGTAAATACCTGCGCCTACCGGGCCAAGTCCTACAATACCGTTACCAAGCGCAAGCAGCAGACCGTAAATAACCGGCCATACGAACAACAGAATTGCAGATGCAACGATAGCTACCACACCGGAGATAATCGCAACACAGCGTTTGCCGCTGAAGAACGATAACCAGTCCGGAAGTTTTGTGCTCTTAAACTTGTTATAGCAGCTCGCACCGATAATACCGGAAAGAATCGCGATAAACGGATTTGCGATTGCCGAAAAAGCAAGTGTCTTCTCCGCGTTTTCTGCGATGGAAGGCATAATTGTCGTAACGGTGCCTACCGAAAGCAGATTGGTAATCATCAGCCAGGAAGCCAGAGCCGCAAGAGCTGACGTACCGTCATGGTCATCCGACATTCCAACGCCGACGCCGATAACAAAAAGAATCGCCATATTGTCGATCAGCGCGCCGCCTGCTTTTACCAGGAAGAATCCGAGTTTTGGCAAAAAGCCGATAACTTCACCGCCCTGCATTGTTGCCGGACAAAGTGCGTATCCGATTCCCATCAGGATACCGCAGATCGGCAGACAAGCTACTGGGAGCATCAGGGATTTCCCCAGTTTTTGTAAATATTTCATCATAATAACTTACCTCCTTGTTGTGGTTTACAGATTTTCTGTAAAAAATTTCTGAATCGCCTCAAATGCAGCATCCTCATCTTCTCCTTCGATCTGGCAGGTCACTTCCGCTCCCTGCGAGATTCCGAGACTCATGAGCATGATCAGCTTCTTGGCATCGCAGCTTTTACCGTTGCCGCTTATGGTAATTTTACTCTGAAAACCTGCCGCCTGCTTCACAAGAAGGCCTGCCGGTCTTGCATGTAATCCTACCGGGTCCTGAATAACATATTGAAACTCTTTCATCTTTTAACCCCCACTCCTTTCACAGCCATGTGGTTTCTGGATTATTTTTTCAGTTTCAGAATAACATCGCCCTGTGCAACCTCGCCGGATTCCGTCATCTGAATCTCGGAAAACTCCTCCGGATTACAGACGATTACCGGTGTAATTACATCATAGCCAGCTTCTTTAATCTTCTCAATATCTGCTTCCATCAGAAGATCGCCCTTTTTGACATCCTGTCCGTCTGCCGCATGAATGGTGAAATATTCCCCCTTCAGATTCACCGTATCAAGTCCGACATGAATCAGGACCGCAGCACCGTTATCGCCCGTAACCGCTGCTGCATGGCCTGTTGGAAACATGGTAGTAACTTTCCCGTCTATCGGCGAACAGATTCGATTGCCGGAAGGAATGACCGCCGCTCCTTTTCCCAGAATTTCTTCGCTGAACGTAGGATCATTCACTTCTTTGATGCTGACGAGGCGGCCCGCTGCCGGTGATCCGATTTCGATGCCGTTATCCCTGCCCAAAAGATTTTGAAAAAGCTTCATCTGCTCTCCTCCTTTCTTCTTAATTTCCGAATCCCCTTAATTTTGTATAAAAAAAGACAGGATTTTATAAATCGCTGATAACACATTTATAAAATCCGGTCTTTTTGCTCCTTTTCAACGACCGTCAAAATTCCAACTGTTTTCATTTGTAATTATAGCAATATGTACAAAAAAAGTCAACAGAATATTTTTTTATTCAATATTATATCTGTTTTTCCCATTTTCAAGGCTTTGTTTTTGTGCATATAGCACAATATTAGCGGACATGTCCTATATTTGCCCATTTCATTATATCGATATATTGTATGACGGGAAAGCAATAAATATAACAAAAGCTTTTTCTGCATTCGCTTCCGCCCGTTTATGGCTCCCAAAAACGATCTTATATTTTTTTACAACACGTTACGGCCAACGCGCCCGGCCCGATATGGCAGGATACGCTCAGCGATAAGGGATCCATATAAATGTCAAAACCCGGAAAAGCCTCTCTGACTTCTTCCCGGAAATGTTCCGCCGCCTTCAGATCATAGGTATAAGCCATTGCAAGGCAGATATTATCCGGCGTTGCGCCGCCAAAACGGTTATTCATGTCATTCCGGATGGCGTTAATCATAATGGTCTTTCCCTGAGAAACGGTACGTGCTTTGGCAAATGCGTCCAGTTTATCGCCCTGAATCTGCAAAACAGGCTTCAGTTTCAGGATCGTACCGAGCGCCGCCGCCGCAGGGGTAATCCTCCCGCCCTTTTTCAGATAATATAAGGTGTCCAGCATAATATAAATGCTGGAATTGAATTTATCTTTTTCCAGAAAATCCTTGATTTCTTCCGCATTTTTCCCCTGTCCGCGAAGTGCGAGCGCATCCAGTACGGACTGACGCTGGGTAACGGAAATACGCTGATTGTTGACAACCTTTACTTTCCCGTCATAATCTCCCGCCAGCATAACGGCGCTCTGACAGGAACCGCTCAGACCACTGGACATGGGAATATGCACAATTTCGTCGTTTTCCTTTAACAGCTCATCCCAGAGATTCATAACGGATTCGGGCGTCGGCTGGCTCGTAACCACTGTGGCGCCGGCCATTAATTTCTCATAAAACTCCGGCTGCGACAAAGTAATGTCTTCATAGTAAGTCTCTTCGTCAATCATAAAAGGCATCGGAAGAACCGAAACACCCATTTCCTTTGCCTGTTTCTGTGTAATTCCGCTGTTACTGTCCGTAACGATTGCAATTTTCGACATACCGTCCCTCCTGATCATGCTAATATATTACTGACCGTCCTTCTATCGATTCCGGCCGCGTATCAAGTTTATGTTTATATGCTCCGGAAATCGGAAGCAAAGGCTTCAGATTTCTCCAGAACACGCAGAAGCGCACTGTTTTCCACGCGCTCAAAAGCCGGATCTTCCAGGAGAATCCTGTCCGCGGCCTCGCTTGCCTGCTGTAAAATAGGTGCATCCGCAAAAACATCTCCCAGTTCAAACTTCATCATGCCGCTCTGCCTGACGCCAAACAGCTCCCCCGGCCCGCGCAGTTTTAAATCCTGTCCGGCGATATAAAACCCGTCGCCCGATTCATTCAGAATCTTTAAACGCTCCATCGTCGTCCGGCTTTCCGATGTGCTGACGAATATGCAGTAAGACTGATATTCACCGCGTCCTACCCTGCCGCGGAGCTGATGAAGCTGGGCAAGCCCGAACCGCTCCGCATTTTCCACCATCATGACCGAAGCGTTCGGTACATTGATGCCGACCTCTATTACTGTCGTCGAAACGAGTATATCGATACGGTGTGCCGCAAACTCTTCCATGATCCGATTTTTTTCGGCCGGACGCATTTTTCCATGCAGCGCGGCTATCCGAACGGAAGGAGAAAGCGCTGCTTTCAGTTTATCCGTATAGGAAAGCACGTCTTCCAGTTCTTCCATTTCCCCTGCTTCCACCATCGGACAGATCACGTAGGCCTGCCGCCCCTCATGTACTTCTTTTTCCAGAAAACGGTAGGCCGTATTCCGGTAAGAGGTTCCGACCACACAGTTTTTAATGGGAAGTCTGTCCGCGGGCAGTTCATCCAGTACGGAAATATGAAGATCTCCGTATAAAATGATCGCCAGCGTCCGGGGAATCGGCGTCGCGCTCATGACGAGCACATGGACGGCATTTCCCTTTTCCGCCAGAATTTCCCGCTGTCTGACTCCGAAACGATGCTGTTCGTCGGTAATCACAAGAGCCAGCTTATGATAGCACACTTTTTCCTGAATCAGCGCATGCGTCCCGATGACGATATCGGCCCCTCCGTCCGCAATCTGTGCATAAATAAGCTTCCTGTCTTTCGCCGTCGTGGAACCGGTAAGCAGGACAGGATGAACCTGCAGTCCATATTGCTCTTTCAGTTCTAAAAGAGATTCGTAATGCTGTTTTGCAAGCACTTCCGTAGGAGCCATCATTGCACCCTGACAGCCGTTTTTTGCACACATAATCAGGGACAGAAACGCCAGAATCGTCTTTCCCGATCCGACATCTCCCTGAATCAGCCTGCTCATCACGGTATCGCCGGAAAGATCGCTTTTTATTTCTTCCCATACCCGTTTCTGCGCTCCCGTCAGCTGATAAGGAAGCGAATCAAGCAGGCGCACCGTTTCCGCAGTCTCCGTCATTCGATAAAAATTGGGTAATTCGTGATTGTCCGCCTTCATCCGGCGAAGCATCAGAATAAAAAGGAAAAACTCCTCAAAAACAAGCCGTTTTCTTGCCAGGACAAGAGATTCCCGGTCCGTGGGAAAGTGCATCGTCCGCACGGCGTCCATATGCGTCATGAACCGAAAATCTCCCACAACGGACTCCGGTAAAAACTCTTCCGAAGAGGCACAGCATGCAAATGCCTGATTGACCGCTTTGGTCACTGCCTGATTACTCAGCCCTTTCGTCAAAATATAGCGGGGAAGCAGTCTGTTTTCCATCCCCGCATAAACTTCCGGCTTATAAATGGCCGGCTGTTCCATGACAAGCCTGTTTCCCTGTTTCTGAAGCTGTCCTCTGAAAATATGGAAAACGCCTTTTTTCAGCGTACTTTTCAGATAAGGCATATTGAAAAAGGTGATCTGCACCGTACCTGTGGCATCCTGTACCGCAGCGTTTAAAATCTGCAGACTGCGCACTTGTTTTACGGTCATATTTCCGATAACGATGCCGCGGATGGCCGTCTTTTCTCCGACCGGAGCCTCCGCTATCGGCACAGGCGGCTGAAACTGCTCATAATCCCGCGGATAGTACCGGAGCAGGTCTTCCGCTTTTGCAATGCCAAGCCTGCCAAACAGCTTCGCCGTCTTTTCCCCTATCCCTTTTAATGCCGTAATCTCCATGCGATGTCCATGCCTTCCTTATTCCACAGATACCGTATAATAATAAATGGGCTGGCCGCCATACTGCAATTCGATATCGCAGCCGGCATATTTCTTTTCCACCTCATTTTTCAGCGCTTCCGCATCCTCTTCCGAGATATCCGAACCATAATAGATACTGATCAGTTCCATATCGTCGGACATCATTTCATCGATCATGCGCAGCGTCACATCCTGCATTTCACTGCCGACGGAAAGGATTCCCTTATCGCCGATTCCCATCAGATCGCCCTGTTTGATCTCTTTATCGTCGATGGTCGTATCCCTGACCGCATAAGTAACCTGGCCGGTATGCACGTTTTTGATCTCTTCCGTCATCGTTTCCGCATTTTCCTCAACAGAAAGATCCGGCACGTAGTTGATCACCGCAGTTATTCCCTGCGGTATGTTTTTGGTCGGAATAACGATAATATCCTTGTCTTCTACCAGCGTCTTTGCCTGATTGGCGGCAAGGATGATATTTTTATTGTTCGGCAGAATAAAAATATGATCCGCATTCACTTTTTCGATGGCGTTCAACATATCTTCCGTGCTCGGATTCATCGTCTGGCCGCCTTCGATGATATAGTCCACGCCGAGCGCTTTCAGGATCTCATTGATGCCGTCGCCGACGGAAACAACGATAAAGCCCACTTCTTTCCGGGGACTTTCCTCCGCCTCTTCTGCATCCGGAACCGGTGCATTCTCCGCAGCACCCTGATTCAGGGACATTTTAAAGAGTTTTTCCTGATGCTCCAGCCGCATATTGTCTATTTTCAGATTGGAAAGCGCACCATACTTTAAGGCCTTCTGGATAGCAAGTCCGGGGTCATTCGTATGTACGTGCACCTTTACCACGTCATCATCCGCAACAACTACAATAGAATCGCCGATGGATTCCAGATACTCTTTGAAATCCATTTCCATTTTAATGTTAAAAGTTCTGCTCAGCATGATAATAAATTCCGTACAGTAGCCGAATCGGATTTCCGCATTTGCCTGTACCTCCAGGTTTCCGGATACTTTCGGAGACGCCGCTGTCTGGTCAACGGAAATGGTAAGATCGATCTCTTTGCCAAGATAAGCGTCATAAGCGCCTTTTAACACCTGCATAAGCCCTTGACCGCCAGAGTCAACAACGCCCGCCTGTTTGAGAACAGGAAGAAGTTCCGGCGTATGCGCGAGCACTTCGTCGGCATGGCGGATCACCTGGTCCAGAAACTCGGCAAGATCTTCCACGCCCGCGTCGGCCAGTTCCCTTGCCTTCTCAGCTCCGCCTCTTGCTACGGTCAGAATCGTTCCTTCCTTAGGCTTCATGACCGCTTTGTACGCAGTTTCAACGGCCTTGTCGAAGGCATCCGCAAGCACCGGGACGGTGATTTCCTGGCAGGTTTTTACGCTTTTGGTAAAACCTCTGAAAAGCTGTGACAAAATAACACCGGAATTTCCTCTGGCGCCTCGCAGGGAACCGGAAGAAATGGCTTTACATAAGGACGGCATATCAAGAGCGCCCGTATCGCGCAGCGCTGCTACTTCTTTGGCCGCGGACATGATCGTCAGCGTCATATTCGTTCCGGTATCACCGTCCGGAACCGGAAATACATTCAACTCATTAATCCATTCTTTCTTGCTCTCAAGATTTTTTGCGCCCGCCAGAAACATCTGTGCGCACATCTTAGCATCAATCGTATTTGAAGCCACCTCAAATCCTCCCTCTAGTCAATCACTTTCACACCTTCGACGAAGATGTTGATCTTTTCAATTTCTATCCCGGTAAACTCGCCCACTTTATATTTTACGCTGTCGATCAGATTGTCCGATACGGCGAGGATACTGACTCCGTAAGAAACAATGACATGGAAATCGAGCGTCAGTTTGTTGTTATTTAACGACACCTGTATTCCCCGGGTCATGCTCTCTTTTTTCAAAAGCTTTACAATCCCGTCCTTTACGCTCATGCCCGCCATGCCGACAATGCCGAAACATTCCATCGCCACTGTGCCGGCATACTGCGCTATGACTTCATGGTCAATCGAAATATTTCCCATATGTGTATCCATCGAAGAAGCTCTCATAGAATACCTCCTTATTTATTTTAGACATATATTTTTATTATAACCCGTTATGTCAAAAAAAGAAACTAATATTTCCGGTATCCCCACAGATTATTTTTTTTCATATCCCTGTATTCGCCATACGCTTTTTCCAGAATCTGTCTTTCATTGGCGAATTTCAGCAGATGATATGCTTCATGGTACTTGTAATATCCGGCATCCACAAAGTATTCTTCTTTCTGCGGCCTGCTGTAATAGCTGTCCGCCATCATCAGATACCAATGGACTTCTTTTTCGACGGTGTCTTCGGGCACGGCAAACGTATAGCCGCTCGTTCCCACATATTTGATGATACTCGCCCTGGCGCCCGTTTCTTCCAGGACTTCACGCACGGCCGTCTCGCTGTGTTCCTCCCCGGCCTCCACGGTTCCTTTCGGAAGCACCCAGCCTTCATACTTGTTATGATAATTTTTATACAAAAGAAGAATCTTACCGCGGAAAATGACGACGCCTCCGCAGCTTACCGCCTCAATCATTTCTATGACCCTCCCGTTTCCAGATATGCGTTAAAAATTCTTTTGGCAATCGGTACGGCAAAATCACCGCCGGAGCCGGCCCCTTCAATAATCACGGTCACACAGATCTGCGGATTCTCCACCGGCGCAAAACCTGTGAACCAGGCATGGGAATCCGTTTTTACCTTGTTATATTCGGCGGACCCGGTCTTTCCGGCAGCCGTATAACCGGAACCTTTCAGTTTCGTGGCCGTACCGCTTTCCACGACTTCCGTCATAAGCTGTGTCAGCGCTTCCGCCTCCTGCTCCGTTATCAGACTTCCGTAAGCGCCGGAGGAAAACTGCTTCATCACGTTTCCGTTTTCGTTCTCCACCCGGTCGATCAGATAAGGTTTCATCAGGACGCCGTCGTTCGCAATGGCGCAGGTGATCATGTTCATATGAAGCGGCGTAATGGAATCCGTTCCCTGACCGATGGAGGCCTGCATGACATCCGAATCCGAAACGTCCTCATTGACAATCACGCTGCTTTTGTTATAAGTAAAAGAAACGGGCAGTTCGCTGTTAAACAGCAAATCTTCGAGCGTATCGCCATAACTGTTTTTGTCAAGCTGTACGCTGATATTGGCAAAAGACGCGTTGCAGGATTTTGCGAAAGATTTCGTAAAACTCTCGCCCCCATGCGCCGTACCGTGAAAACAGTTTATCACGTCTTCTCCGTGTTTGAACCGTCCGTTACACTGATACGTATAGTTCTGGTACGTATCCGGATTCTCCCGGATATATTGAAGCGCGGTAATGATCTTAAAAGTGGATCCGGGCGGATACAGCCCCTGTGTTGCGCGGTTCAGCAATACGCTGCTGTCCTTATCCTGCAGCAGATCATCCCAGATCGCCTCAATCTCGTTCGGGTCGAAGTCCGGTTTGGATACCATCGCGAGAATCCGCCCCGTCGAAGGCTCCGTTACGATAATCGCCCCCTTATAGGCCCCAAGCGACTGATAGGCAATTTCCTGCAAATCCACGTCCAGCGTAGTATAAACGCTGTCCCCCGGATATTTTTCACCGGATACTTCGCTGGCTACTTTATCCGAAAGCTTTACATTGGACTGAATCAGATAATAATTTGCCTGTGCTTCCACGCCGAACCGTCCGTTCGCGGCATAGCCGACCACATGGGAAAATTTGTTCCCAAAAGGGTATTCCCGTTTTTCTCCGCCGTCCTCGCTCACAACCGTCTGCGCCAGCACCTGTCCGTCATTTGCGTAGATCGTTCCTCTCGTATTCTGATTGATCAGCATTTCCTGCCTGCTGTTATAGCTGTTGTTGATCATCTCCTGTTTATGCGTCATCGCGTAATAACAGGTATATCCCATCATACAAAGAAAGACCGCCGTAAAAAGACCTGTAACAAGATAAATCTGCTCAGTCGTCTTCTTCCTCATCTTCTTCATCCGGATATTCCGGTTTCTTGCCGCTTCTGACAAAGCTGCTCTTCCTGACCGGGATTCTCTTCTTCTTTCTGACACTTTTCTCTTCCTCGCTCTGTCTGATAATATAAAGCCCCTCTATGATAAAAAACATAATCAGTGTCGTTAAAATGGAACTTCCGCCATAGCTGATAAACGGCAGGGTAATGCCCGTCATCGGAATGAACTTCGTTCCTCCTCCG
Source organism: uncultured Lachnospiraceae bacterium (assembly GCA_910584965.1). GTDB lineage: Bacteria > Bacillota > Clostridia > Lachnospirales > Lachnospiraceae > UBA3282. The sequence goes on from CAJUDZ010000004.1 coordinate 161,287, forward strand.
ATCGTTAAAAAGACCTGAAAAATATAGGTTATGCCCAGTCCGAATGCGATCAGCTGATAGAACCGGTCTTTTAACTTTACGGAAATCAGCATCACCATGACAAAGGTGCCGATGCTGATTAAAATCATACACATGGCAAACGCGATGCCCAGCTCTTCGGCTACTGCAGAAAAAACGAAGTCCGCCTCCACGAAAGGAATCGCCGTAGGATTCCCCCGGAAAAGCCCGAGTCCGAACCAGCCGCCGCTGCTGATGGCAAACAGAGACTGTGCGATCTGGAAACCCGCATCGTCGATACAGCCCCAGGGGTCTTTCCATGCCTGCACGCGCACCTGCACATGGGAAAAAAACTGATAAGCGAAAAACGCCGCCCCGCAGCCGCCAAGCGAGCCAAGAAGCAGATATATAAAATTCCTGGTCGCAATAAATACCATAAACAGATAAACGATAAAAAAGATCAGCGCGCTTCCGAGATCTTTGGAGGCGACAAGAATCAGTACATGCGCGCCCGCAATAATTGCCGTAAGCGCTACTCTTACAATATCATTTGTTTCATACAGGGCGCCCGCCAGGAAAAAAACAAAAATGATCTTTACGAACTCGGAAGGCTGAAAAGTGATGCCGCCGATGGAATAGGAAATTCTGGATCCGCGCGTCACGGAACCGAGTAAAAGCACAACGCCCAGCGCGCAGATGCCGACGGCCGCATAGACCCATGTAAGTTTTTTCAGAAAAGACAGCTGATTGATAAAATACGGAATCAGCATACCGACAGCGATGGAAACCGTCACGATAAAGAATTGTTTGATCGCCTTTTCATAAGAAATTCTCGTCAGAATCACGAAACCAATACTTAAAAGCATGCACACATTGTTGATAATCAGCCTGTTTCCTTTTGGATAAATCATGCGGAACAGCATGATTGTCGCAAAAAGCAGAATCTGCTGGAAAATATAAAAAAACAGATATTCAATTTTGCCTGTTTCAAAACAGATCACCATAAAACAGGAAAAATGCACGCCGAACATCAACAGATTCTGTCTGATATAAATGCCGCTTCTCTGCTCTTCCTCCTTAAAACGGAAAGCCATGAAACACTCTATTGTATATAATGCAAGCAGTACTGTAATTAAATACTTGGAAATCTCTGTAATATAAAGTTCCATAAGATTACCGAAACGTTACCTTTCTAAACTCTGTGCCTTTTGATTGAACAGAATCGCCGCGCTCAGGCGGCAGTTTTTATTCCACACCGCGCATGTAATGTCCGGCCGTATATTCGGCAGCCGGAAATACATCGGTTTTATCAAAATAATAATCCAGTATCTTTTCCACCTGTTTTTCCGTTTCCCACACAAAATCCAGCCTTTTTGCAAAAAGCGGCATCTCAGTAAGTTCTTTCTTCTTCTGATGCAGAGAAAAGGGAACGGAATTATAAATAATATTATAACAGTGCCTGCAGCGGCACTGGACGGGAAAACGCACATGATACCGATCTGACAGTTCATATTTTTCCTGTCTTTTGCACGGATTCTTCTGCCCCTGACAGGAACCGGCCGTCTTCCAGACACAGTTTGCGGACAGCATCATCGGTATCGTCCCGTATACGACCGCCGACATCCCAAACCGTTCTGTTCCGGCCATTCCGGCGCTTTCTGCACAGTCTTCCAGCACAAGCTGCCGGCACTCCTTTCCGTTCAGTTCGTATGGAAGATAATTTTCCGCACAGTACCTGCGCAGGAACCGGGCTGTCTCCGCATTAAAACAATAGACACCCGCATCCGCAACGAGCACATAGGAAGGTGCCAGAGAACGCATGATGGAAAGAGACTCCAGGTTCCGTACAAGGAAGCCGTCTGCCTTTATTTTTTCCGCAGAACAAGTCAATAACTCCTGAAAATAAGCGAAATCTTTCTCACGCACAATATATGGGAGCGCAAGAAAAATTGCAGGAATATTCCTTCCTTCAAAACACTGACTGATCTGGTCGGACTCCTCCAGATACCAGTCACTGTCGAGATAAATCCGTTCACAGGGATAACGCAGCGCCGCCCGCAGCTGTTCCAGATTTTGCACCGCAACGTGCAGTTGCGGTTTTTTTTGCACAGGAAAAAGGGGTTCCGGCCTTTTTTGCAAGGTATCCTTCACGCTTTTTCTGTACGGCAGGAGCCCGTTTCTTTCAATCAGCCTGTCTTCATATGCCGCCGCCGCAGTTCTGCGAAGCTCATTTAACAGGCTCACCGGCATGAATGCGCCCTCTTCGACGTCCGCCTGTTCCTCTGTTATTTTCACAAACGAATTACCGGTTTTGCGAAGATGTTTCAGGAAGTCTTCGGGAAGCATCGGCTGTTTCCTTGCCCGCTCCACCGTCCGGCCTTTCAATGTCAGGGAAATCCCCTCCCCTTCCAGCTGCAGGCAGGCAGGTTCCCCGATCCGGAAAACCGCACGGAGCGCCGCACAGCATTTGCGTTCCCCGCCGAGATAATTTTGAGCAATTTCGGATAACAGCGCCGCATCCTGGCCAAGATATCCGGGCTTCTTCAATGTAATCATTTCCCGGCCGTTCTGCCGTTCGTAATAGCCGGTCTGCACTTCATCCCGTATATAAAGCCTTTGCAGCCTGTCCATATCGGATTGTTCCACCCGGTATGCCTGAGCGCCCTTTTCATAATAAGCATCGATATATTTCCGGTAAACGGCGGTAACGCCTGCCGCATACTCCGGCCGTTTCATCCGGCCTTCTATCTTAAAGGAATCGATACCCGCTTCGATTAACCGGGGAAGAAAAGAAATCGTACACATGTCCTTCAGACTCAGGACATGCCCGGCATCGCATCTCAGATTTCCCTCCTGATCGAAAATCCGATAGGGAAGTCTGCATGGCTGCGCGCACCGGCCCCGATTGCCGCTCCGGCCTCCGAGGATACTGCTGAAAAGACACTGACCGGAATAGCCGTAACACATGGCTCCATGAATAAAACATTCCAGTTCCAGTCCTGACGACTTTTTGACAGAACGGATTTCCGAAAGAGACAGTTCCCGTGCGGGCACGATTCTCGCCGCTCCGATCTCTTTCAGGAACTGAGCGCCCCGGCTTCCCGTAATCGTCATCTGTGTGCTCGCATGCAGGGCCATACCCGGAAAAGTTTCCCGGATATACTGCCACACCCCAAGATCCTGTATGATCACGCCGTCCAGACCTGCTTCATATAACGGGCCAAGATATTCGTAAAGAGAGGAAAATTCCCGTTCCTTCACAAGCGTATTGACCGTCAGATAGACTTTTTTTCCAAAGATATGTGCGTAACGCAGCGCTCTGCAGATTTCCTCCTGTGAAAAATTATCCGCATAAGCTCTCGCACCAAATTTCGCGCCGCCCAGATAAACCGCATCGGCGCCTGCATTCACCGCACCCACAAACGCCTCATAATTTCCGGCGGGTGCCAGTAATTCCACTCTTTTTACCATGCCAATAACCATGTCTTCCTTTCAGCCTGCGGTATTTATGTCCGGAAGGCACAAATTCGCGGTTAAACCCGTCCTGCCTTTAACTCAGAAAAGGCTGTCTTTTTCAGACAGCCTTTCTTATTTTTTCAATTCTGCCAATTCCGTTTCCAATCGAATCATTTTTTTCGCATTCTCGTTTGCATCCAGTTGAAGGTTCTTAACATTCTTCTCTGTTTTCTCCAGCTTGATCTGGGAAGCAATCAATTCATGCTTTAAATCATACAGTTCTTTCTCTTTATTTTTCAACTCTTCTTCCAGCAGGGTAATCTGCTGTTTCGCTTTAAAATAATCGTCCGCAATATTCAACTGCAGCAAAACATTCTGCGTATCCAGAGGCAGTCTTCTGAACGCATCGGCTTTCCCATACTCATTGACTTTATTATTAATATAGGAAGCGACCTTCTGCAAATACTCTTCGCTTTCATAGCCGCTAAGCGTAAAAACTTTTCCGCCGATAATAACTTCCGTATCCGTCTTCGCTGACATGCGTTCTCCAATCCGCCCGCCCCGCGGGTTCCTTTAGTACAAAATATGCCTGTTAAACAAAATCCCTATACTACATCTATTATATATAGCTTACAAAGGAATTTCAAGCCCTAAATGATGATATGCCGAATCTGTTACGACTCTTCCTCTGGGCGTTCTGTTTAAAAGACCGCTTTTGAGCAGATATGGTTCATAGACATCCTCCAGCGTCCCTGCATCTTCGCCTATGGCGGCCGCCAGCGTATCAAGTCCGACCGGTCCGCCTTTGAATTTCTCAATCATCGTAAACAGGATGTTTCTGTCGATATGATCTAACCCCATTTTATCCACTTCCAGCAAATCCAGTGCCGTTGCCGCCACTTTTTCCGTAATCACGCCGTCGTATTTCACCTGTGCAAAATCGCGGACGCGCTTCAGAATGCGGTTCGCAAGCCGCGGCGTTCCCCGGCTCCTTTTCGCGAGTTCCAGCGCGCCTTTCCCTTCAACCTCCACGTTCAGAATCTGTGCGGAGTGCAGAATAATCAGTTCCAGTTCTTCAATCGAGTAAAATTCCAGATGATGTATTACACCGAACCGGTCGCGAAGAGGCGCGCTTAAAAGCCCTGCCCGCGTGGTCGCGCCGATCAGTGTAAAATGAGGCAGATCCAGACGGATTGACCGGGCGGAGGCACCCTTGCCGATCATAATATCGATGGCATAGTCTTCCATCGCCGGATACAGCACTTCTTCCACCTGTCTGTTCAATCTGTGAATCTCATCCACAAAAAGGATATCCCCTTCCTGCAAATTGTTGAGAATCGCCGCCATTTCTCCCGGTTTTTCGATGGCCGGGCCGCTGGTGACTTTCATGTGAACGCCCATTTCATTTGCGATAACGCCCGCCAGGGAAGTTTTACCGAGTCCCGGAGGCCCGTAAAACAGTACATGATCAAGCGCATCGTTCCGGCGCTTCGCCGCTTCGATGTAAATCCGGAGATTCTCTTTGATTTTGGATTGACCGATATAGTCATCCAAAATCTGCGGACGCAGCGAGCCTTCTATTTTGATATCCTCTTCTATCAGATTCGTTTCAATTACCCTGTTCGCCATTGTTACATCCTTTCCCCGTATCAATACAAATATTTCAAAGCCGCTTTTAAAATGTCTTCCACGCTTTCATTCTCTGTTGAGACAGCCTGTCTGACCGCCCGCAGGGCATCTGCCGCCGGATAGCCGAGGGCGGTCAGCGCTTCTACGGCTTCGTTCTTCTCTTTTCCGGCGCCGCCCTCCAACGGCTTATCGACGGAAACATTTTCTTTCGGCAAAAACGCATCCTCCAGGGAAATTTTTCCTTTTAAATCCAGAATCACACGTTCCGCCGTTCTTGCACCGACACCCGGCGCTTTGGATATGGCTTTGGCGTCTCCCGACGCGATTGCAAAGATCAGCTCATCCGCGCTCATAACCGACAAAATGGCAAGCCCGCCCTTTGGACCGATTCCGTTGACCGTAATCAGTTTCCTGAAAATTTCCAGATCGTCTCTTGTCAGAAATCCATACAGACTGAGTGCATCCTCGCGTACCAGCGTATAGGTATAGATTTTCACGAAGGTGCCTGTTCCTTCCAGCGCATTGGCGGTCCTTGAAGAAATTTTAATATTATAGCCGATCTGCCCGGCTTCCAGTACGAGATTGTCTTCCGTAATCTCTTCGATTGTTCCTTTGATATATGCGTACATTGATGTCTCCATGCCTTTCTCTTATCCTGCGGCCCCGGGTCCGCAGGACGCCCTGTTCTTTTATGTTTCCCGCTGAAAAAAACTCTTTTGCGGGCCGTCTGCCGCTATAATCCCCTCCGGGTATCGCCGGGGTCCAATAATCTGCTGATGCCGGGCAGCACACGGCTGCCGGTGAGGCCGATTATAAATCCGGTTACCGCGCCGGCTGACAGCAAAAAAGGCAGATAAAATACCGGCGCAAAAGTCTCCACAACAAACATCGCCGTAACAATCTGCCCGATATTATGAAATACGCCGCCGCCTATGCTTATGCCAACCAATGAAAACCGCCCCGTTTTCTGTAGCAGAAACATAACGGCAAAACTGCATAGCGCGCCGGAAACCGCATACAAAACCGCAGAAAGGTTTCCGAAAAGGAATCCCGAAAGTACGATGCGTAGCAGATTAACCGCAAACGCTTCTTTTCCGCCGTAAGAATACAGCAGAAGCACAACGACAAGATTGGGCAGCCCGAGTTTGATGCCGGGAATGCCGACAGCGAGCGGCAAAAGAGACTCAATATAAGACATGATCAGGGATAATGCCAGCATAAAGCCCAAAATAACTGTCTTTCGTCTCATCAATATACCACTCCATCCAATTCCGTCTCCGCCGTGCCCGTGATTTCAATGACAAGTTTGTGAGGCAGGCAGATAATCGATTCTCCCGTTTTCGAAACAGCCCGATGATGTACGCAGATCAGATCCGGGCAGCTACTCATAATCATCTGTACTTCACCGTTCCTGCAGATAAAAAGATTATACTCACCGATGCTGGGTTCCGCAATAAAAGCCTCCGCTTCCTCCTTCCATGTTTCCGGAGAAAGCATATGGAGCACGGCCTGCTCCCCGCCTTCCGCCGAAGTCCGCGGTCCGGCGGCATTTTCCGCTTCCAGCATCACCAGATAATAAGCCGCGTTTTCCTGCGAAAGCGGAAAACGCAGAATTGTCTGTCCGTCATGGGAAACGACCGCCATGCTTCCCGGCGTCTGAAACGCTTTCAGCACGAATAAAAGCAAAACTGCCATCAGCATAACAACCGCCAGCAGTAACATATCGGCTTTTTTCGGAACAAACTTTTTCTTCGATTCCATTTTACCACAGTCGAACATATGTTTCAACATCATCCTTCTAAAAACTGCATTCTGCGAAGCGTTTCATCCCCGATTTTCTCCGTTACCACATGCAGATGATTCTGCAGAAAATTATCTTCCAGATTCGACAGGCCCTGCGCATTCAGTTCCTGTACGATAATATTGCTGATGGCTTCGATGATCAAAGCCCGGTCTTCTGCCCTGTCTACCTGGTAAAAAAGAGAGATCATATCGCCGATTTCCGAACAGATGGGAAGCTCTTTCATTCCCCTGTGAATCCATTTATCAAAAGGCGCATAGCGACGGTTCAATAGATAAACAAGCTGCATGCTTTCCCTGATAAATTCCTGTAAAAACAGTTCCGCGGCCACCCGTTCGTTCCGCCGCATGGCTCTCATATAGTTATATTGCCCGGCTCTCGCCATCCTGGCCATCCGCGCCGCAATCTTTTTCACCCTCACATCTTCCGGGTAGTAAGAAAGCAGACCTTCTCTTATCCGGGAAAATGCGCCGGAACGGTCTTCAAATACCGCTCCGTTGGTGGCTGTGGACAGATGTTCGTCCTGTAAACGCAGCCACTCCAGATTCGTCTCAGGCACGCGTTCCGTACCGAGCAGACCATAATAGAAATTTTCCAGACAGAGTACACCGACCCGCCCTCTTCCGGTTTCTTCCATAACCCGGCCGGGAACGCCCAGAAATTCCGCCGGCAGCTTTTCATAGGCTTCCTGCACTTTCCCGCCATACCGCTCATAAATATCTCTTTTCAGCCAGATACAGAAAGACGGGCCGAAGTCATGATCTCTTGAGATTTCATCGTCAAAGCCGAAACATTCCGACCCCCGGCCTGCAAGCCCGGCCGCAAATTCCTCCTCAAGCGCCGGAAACTGTGCCAGCATCGCTTTCCCATACGCTTCATAATACCGCCTCGATAATTCCAATCCCTTCATACCGGTTCATGCCTTTCCGTTTCCTCGATTTTGTTACATGTTTTGTTACCTGAAAAGCGTTCATTTTTACCATTCGCCGCCATTTCACCCGGGGCGGCCCTGCGGGCAGAGAGCCGTCCGCCATTGTTCAGAGAGATTCCCTGATTTTGGCCGCAGTCTGCAGATAAGCCTGTCGTTTCTCTTCATCATTTAACAGTTCGCAGACCGCCGCGCAGTTTTCACACAATACCGCATAACTTGCATTTCTTCCAAAATGCTTTTCCACTTCCGAAAGGGCCTTCTCATATGCTTCCAACGCCTTCCCGTAATCCTTCATATGATAATACGCTTCTCCGACCCCTGCCAGCGCGCCGCTGTAATGGGCATCCGTGCGTCCGTCGTTTCGCTCAAAAAGCGAAAGCGCCCGTTCCAGCAGTTCCCGCGCCTTCCGGTAATCGGAAACTTTAAAATACAGCAGAGCCAGATTGGTCAGCGTCGTCGCCGTTTCCATTTCTCCGCCTTCCAGCGTCTCGATGATTGCAAGCGCCTTCTCCGCACATCGGACCGCTTCGTCGTTTTGTTCCATTTTTTCCAGCAGAATGCTCATATTGTTATAAAGTCCCGCATACCGGTAATCGCCGGGCGGAATCAGTCCTTCGTAAATCTGAAGGGCCTGTTTATAATAGGTATAAGCCTGTTTGTAGTTGCCGGCCGCCCGATAGGCCGTCGCCGTATTTAAAAGCGTGGTTGCAAAATGCTCCGAACGGTCTAACTGCAGTTCTTCCATCAAAAGCAGCACATCTTCCGCCGCATCATAGGCTTTTCGAAATTCCGAAACGCTCCGGTAAAAGCCGATCATTTCGTTACAGATCGAAATATAGGCGCCATAATCTTTTTCTTCCTTCGCCTGCTCCAAAGAACCGCACAGAAAAGGATCCACCTTTTCTATCTGATTTTCCGCAAACAACGCATCCAACTGCGCAAAAAAAACGTTAATATCCATTCCGGTTCCCCCTTTTCCCGGCCGAAAACGAGCGTCCGGCCGGAACCTTATAAATCACCTTATCAATAATTTCCGTTAAAAATCTGTGCGATCGGGGAGTCGTCCGAAAGAATAACGGTCTTATTGTCTCCCTCCATACTCGCCTTCAACGCATCAAGCGCCCGGACAAAGGAATAGAAATCCGTTTTTTCCGGGTCGGAGTATGCTTCCGAAAGAATCCGCATGTATTCCGCTTCGCCTTCCGCTATCATCGCTTCTGCCTTTGCCTCCGCGTCGGAAATCATGATTGCGACTTCCTTATCCGTCGTGTTTTCAATCATTTTTGCCTGCGAAGCGCCCTCCGCCGTATACTGCGCGGCGATATTTTCCCGTTCGGAAATCATACGGGTATAGACGGCCTGCTTATTATCATCCGGTAAATCCAGTTTCTTCACTTCCACGGTCACGATCTCGATACCGTACTGTTCCTCCGTATGGGCGATCTGGGCCATAATTTCCTCTGTCAGGGATGTGATTTCGATAACCTCTTTTTTCTCTTCCGTAAGTTCCAGATTATTTCCCGTCACTTCGTCATCATTCTGGTTTACCGTAACCGTCATCTTGCCATCCCGGCTGATGATCACTTCATCCTGCTTCATATTGGAAATCGTATTTTTAGTCGCATTATAAACGATCGTATCGATACGTCTTTCCGCATTGGAAACGGAACCGCTCAGCGTCTGCGCAAACTTCAGGGGATCGTTGACCTGCCATAATACATAACTGTCCACGATCATCGTCTTTTTATCGGAAGTGATGACGTCCGAAGCCGGCAGGTCATATAAAAGAAGCTGATTCGGAATCACATCCACGGACTCGACAAAAGGCATTTTGAAGCTGAGCCCTGATACCGAAATAACCCGCTCCACCCGGCCGAACCGGCGGATGAGCTTGTACTGGTTCTCTTTTGTGATGACGAGGCTGTTCGCACCGACAACCGCAAGCGCGATCAGAAGAAAAACGATCAAAACGCCCCCGCCTTTCCGTTTGTCCTTCCCGCTCTTTTTTCTGGTTCCTTTATTGTTAAAATGTTCATATTCCACATTGGACTGCTGTGTTTGATTTTGTTGGTATTCCATTGCTGTTTTCAGGCTCCTTTCTCTCTTTACACGAACCGCGATATTTACTCTTCTGTGTCCTGTTCCACATCGGCCTTTCGGTCTGTGCCGCCGTTATCCGCCGCACCGTTATCCGCGCCGTCATCGTCATTCCCGCCGGTGCCGTAAGCATCGCCCGATACAAAACTGTCAAGCGGCAGGATGGTGTTCGTCTTTCCGTCCGAACTCTCGATCACAACTTTAACGTCCGGTAAAATATCTTCCATCGCTTCATAGAACATTCTCTTTTTCGTGACTTCCGGATATTTAATATATTCCTGGTACATGGAATTGAACCGGGCCGCCTGACCGTTGGCTTCGTTGATGCGCTCCTGTTTGGCCGCTTCCGCATTCTGCAAAATCGCATCGGAATTCGCTTCCGCCTTCGGTATTTGTTCGTTGCGGTATTTGTTGGCATTATTAAGCGCCGTTTCCTTTCCCTGCTTCGCCGTTTCCACTTCTTTAAAAGCATTTCTGACCTCTTCCGTCGGGGGCTCCGCATCCTGAATAGTTATATTAATCAGCTGAACACCGATATCATAGGCTTCCAGCTTTTCCAGAATCATCTGGGTGATGTTGGCCTGAATCTCATTTTTTCCGGTGGTCAGCACACTGTCAACCGTATAAGAGCCGATCGTTGTCCTGATACAGTTCTGTGCAATATTTTTCAGAATTTCCACCGGATCTTCCGAAGCGTACAATGCTTTGACCGGGTCAGTCACCCTATATGCGGCATAGAAATCCACGTTGATAAAATTATAATCCGAAGTAATCATCATGGCATCATCCTCGGATGTCTTATTTTCCGCATCCATCGAATACCCGATCGTAAATCCCTTGATTGTCGTATTGACTTTCGTTACGTTCTGGATAAAAGGAATCTTAAAATGCAGGCCCGGCGTCGTCACCGCTTTGGGCGAACCGAACGTGCAGACCACGGCCTGTTCCTCCTCCTGAATCGTATAGTAGGAATTGCCTGCCAGTAGCAGAAGCACGACGGCCGCAGCGATAATTTTCACAGCGGTTGACGCTTTTCTTGTGTTAAACTGCTTTTTTCCGGCCGCTTCCTGGTTCATTTGCCTGTTATAAAACATATTCATCTCTCCAATCCTGCCCGGCCGCGGATACGCGGCGGCTGAAAATACAAGTTTCCCGGCCTCCATGCAAGAGGCCGGCCGTATTATGCTATTATATAACAAACCGGACGGGAACACTAATAAAAAATTGGTAAACTTTGTGAATATTAAACTTCAACAATGTGAAAAAATATGTTACGATAGATTGAAAATTATGATGAAGCATTGATTTTTCAATCGCGAATTTGTGCCGACGCTGATAGCGTCCCGGCTTCAAAGTTCGCAAGCTGAGAGAAAGGAAAAGAAAGGATTTAATCACTTATGAGAATGATTCTAATCAGACATGGGGATCCGGATTACCAGAAGGACGGGCTGACGGAAAAAGGCATCCGGGAAGCGCAGTTATTATCGGAAAGAACCGTCCACTGGAAAGGAATTACGGACATTTTCTGCTCCCCCTACGGACGCGCGCAAAAAACCGCAGCTTATACTCTGGAACAAATGGGCCGGGAAGCCGTTACGCTTCCGTGGCTTCACGAATTTGACCACTTTATCAACGATCCGGTTACCGGAAGGCACGGCGTCCCCTGGGATCTGATGCCCGCATACTGGACGGAGATTCCGGAAATGTATGATAAAAAAGGATGGCGGGAAACGGAAGTCTATCGTTCCAACCCTTCGATTCTGCCTGCCTACGATGAAGTATGTGAAAACCTTGACAAACTGCTTTCTTCTTACGGCTATAAAAGATACCACAACTACTACAAGACAGATCACGCCGAATTGCCGGCCGCACAGGACACTACGATCGTATGCTTCTGCCATCTCGGCATTATCCTCGTGATGCTGAGCCATCTGCTCAGTATATCGCCGGCCGTGCTGCTGCATTCTTTCTATATCGCGCCCACTTCCGTAACCGTGCTCGCCACGGAGGAACGTGTTCCGGGCATCGCGTCTTTCCGGGCACAGGTCCTGGGCGATACAAGCCACCTGCGTGCCGGAAACGAACCAGTCTCGGCCTCCGGCTATTTTACGGATACTTTTTCACTATAAAAAATCGCCGCTCGGCAGCGGCGATTACAAGAATGCTTCGCATTCTCCCCTGAAATGGTTTCTGCTGCGGCAATTTCCTATTATATAAAAAACGCAGGCTCGACAGCCTGCGTTCCAAGAATTTACTGCGTAAATTCTTGTTTGAAGCCCTTTACGGTTACAGCACTTTTCCGGTTACAGCAATTTTATTCTATTGCTGTAACCGGAATCATTTCATGGGAGAATGGGCCGCAGTCGCGGCGTTATCTGATTTTCTCCGGGAAGCCTACTTTTTTCTGTACTTTGCGAAGCGTTTTATTCGCATAATAGCCTGCTTTCTCCGCATTTGTCCTAATAATGCCGTCGATATAAGCCTTGTCTTTGCCGAGTTCTTCATAACGGGCCTGCAGCGGCCGTAAAACATCCACTACCGACTCGCCGACCGCCATTTTAAACTCCCCGTAACCTTTTCCGTCAAATTCACGCTCCGTTTCCTGGGGTGTTTTTCCTGTACAGCAACAATAAATATCAATCAGGTTGCGAATGCCCGGCTGTTCTTCGCTGTAACGGACGCATCCTTCCGAGTCGGTTACGGCACGCTTAAATTTGCGGATAATGGTATCCGCATCATCCACCAGATAAATGCTTGCATTCGGATTCTCATCCGATTTGGACATTTTCTTTTCCGGGTTCTGCAGAGATTTGATATGCGCCCCCGTCTTGCCGAGATACGGTTCCGGTATTGTGAAGACGTCTCCATAAATGGCATTGAAGCGTTGTGCGATATCCCTTGTAATTTCCAGATGCTGCATCTGGTCTTTGCCGACCGGTACCACATCCGCCTGATAAAGCAGAATGTCAGCCGCCATCAGAACAGGATAGGTAAAGAGTCCGGCATTGATATTATCCGCATGCTTGGCCGCCTTATCTTTATACTGTGTCATACGGTTCAGTTCCCCCATATAGGTAAAACAGTTCAATATCCAGGAAAGCTCGGCATGCCCGGAAACATGTGACTGGTAATAAATACAGTTCTTCTCCGGATCAAGCCCGGCCGCAATATACAATGTAAGCAGATTTCTGGCACGTTTGCGCAGCTCCGCCGCATCCTGCCTGACCGTAATGGAATGCAGATCGACAACCGAATAAAAACACTGATACTCATCGCTGAGCGTCAGCCAGTTCTTCAAAGCCCCCAGATAATTTCCAAGTGTCAAGGTACCTGTCGCCTGCATTCCGCTGAATAAAACCTTCTGTCCGTCTATCATCATTACTGCCTCCAGATTCATAATATTTTTGTAAGGTTACAACTTCTGGAAATAAGTGTATCATTGGCATTCCCATTCGTCAACCTCCCGGATAACCGGGCAGACAATTAAAAAGAGGAACGTTATGCAAACGTTCCCCCTTTTGACAAAATACGTACTGTTGTTTATCCGGATTCCAAACGGGATTTTACGCATCACAGCCGCAGTTATCTCCGCCGCCAAACGGTCTTGAATCAAATCTCGGTTCAAACCGGGAATCATTCCTGTCACAGTCGCGATCGCGTCCACGGTCGCAGTCTCTGTCGCGGTCATTTCTGTCACAATCCCTGTCACGCCCGCAGTCGCAGTCTCTGTCTCTGTCGCGGCCGCAGTCACGATCTCTGTCACGAATGTTTCCGCATTCACAGTCTCTGTCCGGGCGGTTATTTCCGCAGGAACCGCTTCTCTGACAGCCGCAGCCGTCACAGCAGCAAAGTAATAACAGTAAAATAATCCATGTGTTCATAATGATATAGCTTCCTCTCCTTTTCTCATAAATTATTTTATGCAAAAGGAAGCTATCTGCTACAAATGCGGTTATTTCTTTAAAACACGTTTCCGGATATAACCGCAGGCGTAGTCTTCGCCTTTTTCGGCCAGCATATGCAGCAAAAATTCCAGCTTTTTACGCGTTACAGGATGCAGCGGCGCGTTTTCTTTGCCGGACTCATAATAAAGCAGCGGATCTTCCGGCTTATAATTTTTTCCATGATATACCTTACAGGCGGCTATTCTGTCCATCAGCATTTCCACGATATATTTGTTTGGCATCGGCGCCGGAGCCATGCCGCCCGGAATCTCCTTCGTACTGTAATCAATCCAGTATTCATAGTGATGTTTGTTCCTGCCTTTGTGATGCAGCCAGGATGAAGAATAGCCGATGTCTTCGCGTTCCGCGTTGTTCGGGCTCCTGTCCCCCTGATAATATCTGGCGCCGACCAGAAATTCCGCCGGAGAATATTTGGACAGGTCATGCATCAGTCCCTGTCGATAGAGTCCGACTTTAAAACATCCCCGCATCACCAGATATTTATGATATGTGATTGTCTTAAAATGTGCCCAGATTTTCCACATTATGATCTCCTGTTCCTGCCGTTCTTCTTTTCCGTCTGCACATTCCTTGTACCATAGATCACGATTGTCCGCGGCGGTACGAGAACATTGCAGGAAGATTCTTCCCTGTTTTCTTCCGTTATCTGCTCATCGGTTGCCAAAAGCCGCACCCATTCTTTCTCTTTCGGAGCCTGAGGAAGGCCGAATGTGTACGGTTCCCAATACATATTGATACCGATATAAAGCAAATCAGCCGTCTCGTCTCCGGCCGGATTCCCATATCGGTCACAATACAGAATGCCCAGACTCCGGCTGTTCGATCCGGTCTCAGGACGCCATGCGTCCCTGCCGTGAAAGGAGATATCCGGATAACCATATGAAAGATAATCCATGCTCCGCAAAGGCATCCTGCCATGCAGAATCGGATTTTTTTTCCGGAATCGAATCAGCTCCTTCGTATATGTGAAAAGTTCTTCTCCCTGTTTTGTGAGATTCCATTTTATCCAACAGACCGGATTGTCCTGACAATAGGGGTTGTTATTGCCTTCCTGAGAATTTGCGAACTCATCGCCGCTGTAAATTAACGGCGTTCCCTGAGAAAGCATCACAAACGCCATCGCATTTTTCATCTGTTTCGTGCGCAGGGCAAGAATGCTTTTTTTCTTCGTCCTGCCTTCTATGCCGCAGTTCCAGCTATAATTATAATCGCTACCGTCCTGGTTAAACTCTCCGTTGGCCTCATTATGTTTATGGTCGTAGGATACCAGATCGGCCAGCCGGAATCCGTCCTGTCTCGCAATGGCATTGACGATTCCTCTGTCCGCCGCATTTTCCTTACAAAGGGAAATCAATCGGCCCGTCATGTCGGCATCGCCTTTTAACAGTTTTCGTATATCATACAGAAAAGCGTCATTCAGAACGCCGTAATTCCGATATTCCGGCGGCACAGCATCCCATCCGCCATATTTTTCGGCCGGAAAAGACTGGCTTTGGTCGCTGATCAGTTTGATTTCCGCAAACAAAGGCTCTTCACAGATCATACGCAGCGGAAGACCGCCCCCCATCAGCTGAAACCCATCCACATGATAATTTAACACCCAATGTTTCAGAATTTCCAGAATTTTGACGGGACTAATATGCGGCGGAAAGTAAAACTGCATCATGACTTCGATTCCGTTTTGATGCAGCGCCTTTACCATATCCTTAAATTCGCTTACGGCATCTTTGGATGCGGCATATGTATATTTGGGCAGAAAATACAGCCCTTCCTGATACCCCCAATAATTGACTTTGGCAGTCAACCCCTTTTCTTCCGGTTCTTCTTTTAAAAACGGGGCAGGCTGTTCCTGCCCGTGCATTTTTTCGGGACGAAATACTTCGTCAAATTCATAAGAAGGCATCAGCAGTACAGCCGTAATGCCGAGTTCTTTCAGATAAGGAATTTTTTCTATGACGCCGGCATAAGTGCCTTTGGCCCGAACGCCGGAAGACCTGTGCTTTGTGAATCCCCTGACATGGAGAATATAAAAAATACTGTCTTCAAAAGGAATGACCGGCGCACGGTCGTTTTCCCACTCGTATTCATGCGAGGGAACTTTACAGCGTGCCGGCTGCTCTTTAGTCTCACCATACCGGCGCTCATATAATAGCGCCTGCGCATAGGGATCCTGAAACAGTTCTTCCCCCTGATAAAACAGATAGGAAAAGTTCCGGTCATAGTATCCCTTTAAAAGCATCGAATAAACCTTTCCTTTTCTGCCTTCTTCCGGGAATGGAATCTTAATGCCTTCCTTATGCTTTTTATCATATAAAAGAATGCCGCAGTCCGTTTTTTTTTCGCAGACCGCCGATACATATAAACCTTCCGATACAAAATATACACCTGGCGGATAAATGGATGATGTCGTCACATTAAAAGTTTTCTGCATGAAATCCCTCCGGGTTCATTCCTCACTCGCAAACACGCGCTTTCGCGCTCTTTGTCCGAGTTCCTCGGACGTTTGC
>CAJUDZ010000004.1:177769-194804 GCA_910584965.1 uncultured Lachnospiraceae bacterium
TAATAACCGCATACCAAACAAATGGCGCTTTGCGCCGCTTGTTTGGCTTTTGCGGACTTTTTCTCACTCGCAAACACGCGCTTTCGCGCTCTTTGTCCGAGTTCCTCGGACGTTTGCTCGTTAATAACCGCATACCAAACAAATGGCGCTTTGCGCCGCTTGTTTGGCTTTTGCGGTTATTATATCATAAGCACTGTTATTTTTCCAGAGTTTAGGAAAATTTTCAGATAACTATTGAATCCCCTGCGTATATTCTGTAAAATACAGGTGTAGGGTATCCGAGCGCACTGTATTACAGTCTCAGAAAGGACATGGTTATAAATGATGAAAAAAGAAAATGAACACACTCCGGAAACAGAACCGCTTGACGCCGCGGAAGAAGAAATGACCGTCGATCTCGACCTGGATGACGGCCGGCACGTGACCTGCTCCATCGTTACCATCCTGACCGTATCGAATCGGGATTATATTGTACTTCTTCCACTGAATGAAAACGGCCGGAACGATAACGGAGAAGTATGGTTTTACCGTTACCTGGAAGACGAGCAGAACCCGGATGAAGAGCCGACGCTCGAATATATCGATGATGATGACGAGTATGAAGCCGTAGGCGACGCTTTCGACGAATATCTGGACAGCGTTGAATTTGATGAAATGATCGATGAAGAGGACACGGAAGACAATTCACAGGAATCATAATGATTCCAGAAGCGGCTCCAGAAAACGGGAAGGCTTGTCCTTTCCGTTTTCTTTATTGCAGTAAAGAATATGCAGTTCTTTCTGCGCTCTCGTCATTGCCACATAAAACATACGCCGCTCTTCCTCCAGCGCTTCCGGCGTAACGGCCTGCCTTGACGGCAGCTTTCCTTCGTTCACATCCGGCAGATAAACCGTTTGAAATTCCAGCCCTTTTGCAGCGTGCATTGTCATCAGACGGACGCCGCCCAGTCTTTTATCCTGAATCCGGTCTTCTGCCTCTTTCTGCTTTTCATTTACGAGTGCCCGACATTGACTTATGTAGTCATTCAATTCTTCGAAGCTGCCGAACCGTTTGATCTCTTTCTGGAAATCATCCGCAATCCGCAGCAGTTTTCCGCCTTCCTCGATATGATAGGCTTCTTTCAGATAATCGTCATAGCCGATCACCTGGCGGATATAATTGACGGCCAGCCAGGGACGCATCGTGCCAATCTGTTCCAGATCATGAAATAATGTACGGGACACTTCCTGCATATGAATGTCATTCCGATAATAAGTAAGCAGTTCTTTCAGGACAATGGTGCTGTTCCGCGCACAATCCTTCCGCAGATAGCGCAGCGGCCTGTTCATAAACAGATGAAAAATTTCCCGCTTTCTGTTGCCGTTTGCAAATTCCAGGTAGGCAAGCAGATCTTTAATGACAAAATGATCATATCTGCTTTTCAGCGTTTCCTTCATAACAAAAGGAATCCCCCGCAAAAGCAGTTTTTCCGCCAGCATGCTGCACTCATAATTGGTACGGTATATGACCGCCGCAGCCGAAAGAACCTCCGGCTTTTCATGCAGCGCCGTTTCCTGCAGGGCACAAAGCAGCGCTTCGTACTCTTCTTCCTGATCGGGAAAAACCTGTATGATAACGCCCGCACCTTTCCCATGCCCTGCGCGAATCTCTTTTGGAAAGCGGCTTTTGTTGGCTTTGATCACCCGCATGGAATTTTCTACAATCTGTTCATGGCAGCGGTAATTGACATCCAAAAGCACCTGACGGGCCGACGGATAATCTTTCAGAAACTGCTGCATGATCTCCGGTTTTGCCCCCCGGAAGCCATAGATGGACTGATCGTCGTCGCCCACAATAAAAAGATTATCCTCCGGCTGTGCCAAAAGCCGGACGATCTGATACTGAAGCGGATTGATATCCTGAAATTCATCCACCAGCACATAGGAATACTTTTTCTGCCACTCTTTCAGGACCTGAGGATTTTCCCGAAACAGTTTCAGGCATAAAAGCCCCATATCGTCAAAATCCATTTTGAGAAATTCCAGAAGATATTCGTTATAATCACGATAAATATCCTGCAATTCTTTTTTTGAAAATACGTCTTCCGCCAGCCCGTCAAAACATTCCCCGTTGTTTTTTACCTGGCCGATCAGCTGCATCAGCGCATCTATTTTCTCATTTTCCGCGAGCAGCGGCGTCATGGGCAGTTGTAATATCTGCGCCAGAAGGTTTCTTTTCTGTGTTTCGCTAATCAGGGTAAACTGACGATATTGTCCGGTCTGTTTCAGGATAGAATAAAAGATTGCGTGGAAAGTGCCAAAAACGACGAAGGAGCCCGAACCGGCGCCTTTTATCAGTCTGTGAAACCGTTGCTGCATCTCACCTGCCGCCGCTCTGGTAAATGTGATGACCAGTATCCGGGACGGCTCCACACCGCATTCCGCAATCAGATAGCGGATGCGCTGTGTAATTGTGAAAGTCTTACCGCTCCCCGGCCCGGCAAGCACCTGCATCGGGCCGGAAGTGAACGTAATAGCTTCCTGTTGTCTGGAATTTATCTTGATATCAGGCATTCTGTAACTTTTCGATTCCCTTTCTGATTCTGTTAAGAGACTCTTCTTTTCCCAAAATCTCCATAATCTCCGTCGCGCCGGCAGGCGTCATCTGTTTGCCGGATACGGCAGTTCTGATGGGCCACATCACATAGCCGTTCTTACATCCTTTGCGGGACACATAATCCGTCAGCGTTTGATACAGGGCGTCGTTACCGTAATCTTCCTGTTCTTCCAGAATGGGAAGCAGTTCCTTTAAAACTTCCAAAGAAGATTCTTCGTTGGTTTTCATCTTCTTATGAGCATACATCGCCGTATCATATTCCGGCAGCACCTCAAAGAAATCTACCATTTCCCGGATATCCGGGAAAATTTCGATTCTCGTCTTGACCATCGCGGCAATTTTGCGCAGATCAAACTCTTTTGTCAGGACTTCTTTTAAATAAGGCTCTGCCATTTCATAGAACCTGTCGAAATCCATCGCCTTCATATATTCCCCGTTCATCCATTTCAGTTTCGTATAATCAAAAACCGCCGGAGATTTGGAAATATGAAGATAATCAAATTTCTCCACCAACTGTTCCAATGAGAAAATTTCTTCCGTTCCTTCCGGACTCCAGCCAAGAAGCGCTACAAAATTAACCACCGCTTCCGATAAAAAGCCCTGTTCGATCAAATCTTCATAAGAAGAATGACCGCATCGTTTGGACAGCTTATGATGTTCTTCATCCGTGATTAACGGACAGTGAACGTATTTGGGCACGTCCCATCCAAAAGCCTCATAAAGGCGGTTATATTTGGGAGAAGAAGAAAGATACTCGTTCCCCCGCACAACATGCGTGATTCCCATCAGATGGTCGTCCACAACATTAGCGAAATTGTATGTCGGGAATCCGTCGGATTTGATTAAAATCATATCGTCCAGTTCCGCGTTGTCCACGGAAATATCCCCATAAATATCATCGTGAAAAACCGTCGTCCCTTCCGTCGGGTTATTCTGCCTGATGACATATGGCATTCCGGTTTTCAGATTCGCTTCCACTTCTTCTTTTGATAAATGCAGACAATGTTTGTCATAAATATTGATTTCTTTTCCCGCCACTTCCCTTGTCAGCGTGGCAAGCCGCTCTTTATCACAGAAACAATAATAGGCTTCGCCTTTCTCCACAAGTTCTTTTGCATATTTCAGATAAATTCCCTGAGCCTGCCGTTCGCTCTGCACATAGGGGCCGACGCCTTTGTCTTTGTCCGGGCCTTCGTCGTGAAGCAGCCCTGTTTTTTCCAGCGTGCGGTAGATAATCTCAACCGCTCCTTCCACATAGCGCTCCTGGTCGGTGTCTTCAATTCTCAAAATAAAATCGCCGCCCTCGTGCTTTGCGATCAAATAGGCATAAAGCGCCGTCCGAAGATTGCCGACGTGCATCCGCCCTGTAGGACTCGGCGCATATCTGGTTCTGATTTTCTGCATGGTATATTGTACTCCTTCTTGTTTCTTCTCTCTTTTACTGTCTCCGCTCATTTACTGCTTCTGTTTATCCGGTATCTTCTGTTCGGCGGAGGCTTTAAAACTGCCAACGGCTTTTGCCGCCTGCGGAATCGCGATATTCGTCCCGGCCCCGGCGATACAGCCGCCCGGACAGGCCATTCCTTCAATCAGACAGCCGTTCTTCTTACCCGCTTTGGCAAGCATCAGCATTTTCCGGCATTCGGACAGGCTTTCCGCATGTTCGATATGCACCTCCACATCCGGATAATACTCCCGGACGCATTCCTCTATGGCGTTTGCCACGCCGCCGGCAACACCGTAACCACGCCCCGCTCCCGTAGCGCCTTTCAGCTCATCTAACGCCTGAATTTCTTTTAATAAGATGCCTTTCGCTTCAAACATGCCGGCCAGTTCTTCAAAAGTTATGACGAAATCTACATCCGAACGGATCGTCCTTCTGGAAGCCTCCAGTTTCTTGGAAGCACAGGGGCCGATAAAGACTACTTTCGCGTCGGGATGTTCTTCTTTAATAACACGCGCCGTCGCCACCATCGGCGTCAGGGCATTGGATATTTTATCGAGCGTCTCCGGGAAAAACTTCTTCGCCAGCATCGACCATGACGGACAGCAGGATGTCAGGCTGAAAGGCAGTCTGCCGGTTGCAACCTCTTTCGCATAATGCTCCGCTTCCGCCAGCGCGCCCATATCCGCACCGATGGCAGTCTCGTAGACATCGGCAAATCCTAGTTCTTTCAATGCGGTCTTTAACATATCCGGCGTTACTTCCGCACCGAACTGCCCCGCAAAAGCCGGCGCTACCTGTGCGATGATCTTCTGGCCGGACTGTAAGGCACGAATCAGCTGAAAAATCTGCGATTTATCGGCAATCGCACCGAACGGGCAATTCACCATGCACTGGCCGCAGGATACACACAACGCATCGTCAATAACAGCCCTGCCCTTTTCATCATTTTTAATCGCATTGACGCCGCAGGCCGCGGCACACGGCCTCACCTGATGGGAAATCGCGTCATAGGGGCAGATCGCCTTGCATTTTCCGCACCTGATGCACTTTTCCTGATCGATCACGGACTTCCCGTTTTTCATGGAGATTGCATCCCGCGGGCAGACTTCCCTGCAGGGGTGCGCTACACATCCCATACATTTATCCGTCACCTGATAACGGTTTTCCGGGCAGGCATTGCAGGCCGATGGGATAACCTGCATCAGCGGCGGTTCATAATATTTCTCGGATATATTGCTCTCTTCCAGTCCCTGTGTCACATGGACGGGCTGATTTTCCGGCCGCAGGGAGAGCCCCATTGCCAGCCGGATGCGCTCCCGCACTATGGCCCTTTCCCTGTATATGCTCTCATATTCCGATTCATCGTAATCGACGATCTTATAGGGAAGAGCTTCCACATCGTCTTTTAAATTTTTCGAAGTATACGCCAGATTGGCAACTTCTTTGAAAATCCGTCGACGGTTCTTTCGAACCTGGGTATCTATTCCTCTCATACGCATGACCTCACTTGTATCTCTATTTTTGCACAAACCCGGACGGAAGTCAACCGCTACGCTTTCCGCCTCCGAAACCAGATGGCAAAACCGGTCAGCAAAAGAAATACCGGTATGATAACCACCGATAACAGACCGACGATCGCCGCGCTTCTTGTGGAAAAAGTCATCCGGGCGGAATAAGACTTCATCGGAATCAGAATCGTGCTTTCCTGTTCCGTAAGTCCGCCTGCAATACCGCCAAACGCTTTTATGTTATTGCCCGGCACGATGCTGTCCGCGTCTTCGGTAAAAAACAGTTCCGCCGCCACAATAACGCCTTTGGAAATCCGGTTACCGCCAACCGTCTTTTCCGCACGGACCGCAATGACAAACGGCCCCTCCGTATCTCCTTCTTTTTTTCTGAAATCCGTCTCCGTTTCCAGTTCCTTCTGATCGTAAGACTTATTATAGGAAGCCTCGCTCGTCTCAAGCAGAGGAACGTAGAAAATATCCTGCGCGGCATCATCATAAATCAGCCCCTGAGCATAAGGCGCAAACACAATAGAATCGGAAA
Source organism: uncultured Lachnospiraceae bacterium (assembly GCA_910584965.1). Classification (GTDB taxonomy): domain Bacteria; phylum Bacillota; class Clostridia; order Lachnospirales; family Lachnospiraceae; genus UBA3282. The sequence continues at coordinate 183,862 of CAJUDZ010000004.1, forward strand.
TGTTTTCCGTCATTTCGTCATAATCCACCTTTGGAAACAACAAGTACGGAATCTGTCCGTAATAATAATCCGGGTTTCCCTCCAGTATAACGCCGTTCAGCAAAGAAATTCCGTAATAGTCAAGAATCCGCTGAAAATTAGGCAGCTCCGCATCCGTCCAGGCCGGAATAATAACGGCATTTCCTCCCTTTTCCAGATAATCGATTATTTTATCCACATCATCGTCCGAATAATCGTTCAGCGGCGCGTTTATAATGACCGCCTGCGCATCCTCCGGCACGCTTTCTTCCGATAACAGCAAAAGCGGCAGACACTCGATATTTTTCTTCTGAATCGCCTGCCTGAACTGTGCTTCCAGCTCCAGTTCGTCGTGCCCGCTGACTACATACAGCCTGGGCATTGCATCCGTCGTGACATATTCCAGCGCTGAAACGATCTGCCCTTCCCCGTCATATCCGGTGATCTGATATTCATAATAGGAATAATATTCATATCCGTAAATCTCATAATATTCCACGACTCTGCTGCGGTTCGGACCGACGACGATCAGACTGTTTGACCCCGGCTCCGTTTCGGCATAATTAGAATAAAACTGCGGATTGACAAGCGGATCCACATACGTCACCGCAATATGTTCCGACAGGGCCTCCATCCGCCTGAGCGTTTTGTCCAGATTTGCGTCTTTATATTCCTCATTCACCATTACATAGATATGGATATCTTCAGACAATTCCGACAAATACGCTTTCGTTTCTTCCGTCAGCGTATACAGTTTATTTGAAGTGACATCCAGAGACCGTACCGATTCGGGCAGTCTGTCCGCCAACACATTGACCACAACAGTCAGTAATGCCGTCAATATGAGGATGCCTGCGCGGTATGCGCTGATTCCGATTCCTCTGCCGGATACGCTGTATCTGCGTTTCTGAATGGACTGTGTCGTACAGAACAGAAAAAACAAAGCAAGCGAAACATAATAAACGACGGACGGCACATACAGGCTTCCTTCCGTCATCGCATCGAACCGCCCCGCCATATCAAAAAAAGAAAGCATCCGGGTCAGCAGATTTCCCGTCTGAGAAATCATACTGCAGATCCCTGTCATCAAATATCCAAGAAACAACACAATAAAAGTCAGAACCGCCGCGATCACCGGACTTTCGGTCAGGGAGGAGATAAATAATCCTGCCGCCAGCGCAAACGCCCCATACAGAAAAAAACCGAGTAAGGCCGTATAGGATACGCCCATCTGAAAATCTCCGAAAAAGGACAATACAAGAGGCACGATTCCCATCACAAAAGCAGGAACCGCGTAGACCGTCAGAAGCGCAAGATACTTTCCAAATACGATTTTCCCGACCGATACGGGCGCGGTCAGAATCAACTGGTCTGTTTTCAGCTTCCTGTCTTCCGCCAGGCTACGCATCGTCAGAATGGGAATCGCAAACTGGAATAAAAAAATGCTCCCCTGCAATGCGTAAGCAATGCTCGATTCCCCGTAAAGCATAACAAAATAAGTAAAGTAAATTCCCATGAGCAGCAATGTTGCCGCAAGATACAGCCAGCCGATAAAAGAATGGAAAAAAGCCCGTACTTCTCTTTTATAAATCGCCGCCATCTTTTTCCTCCTCTCCGCTTTCCGGTACATCCGATACTGCATCTCCCGGTATTTCCGGCCGCATCACATCTTCCTCCGTTTCCGGTGTTTCCGGCCGCAGCGCATCTTCCGCTTCCCGCACCTGTTCTTCGGTAAGCTGTAAAAAGATATCTTCCAGAGATTTTTCCACCCTGTTCATGGAAAGCACCGGCATGCCGTGATTCGTAAAGGCAACGGATAATTCGCCGCGGATATCCACATTGTCCCTCGTGAGAATCCTGACTTTCATGCCGTTTTCTTCCGCCGTCTTTTCAAAAGTATAGGACCGGATATGTTTCATTGCACCGAGCAGTTCTTCCGCCTTCTCCCGGCTTCCGGCCGCAGTCATTTCGATTTCGGCAGATTCCGCCATCAGTCTTTTTAAGCCGTCCGGAGAATCGCTTGCCGCCAGTCTGCCATTCGCAATAATCATAATGTGATCGCATATCGTATTGATTTCGGATAAAATATGGGAACTTAACAAAATCGTATGATTCCCGGCAAGTTTTCCGAGCAATGTTCTGATCTCATGAATCTGCCGCGGATCCAGTCCTGCCATCGGTTCGTCTAAAATAATGATTTCGGGATAACCGATAATGGCCTGTGCCAGTCCGACCCGCTGTCTGTATCCTTTGGAAAGATTTTTGATCAGCCGCCTCTCCACATCCGTTATGCCGGCCATCTGCATGATTTCCCGAATCTGCGCTTTCCGCTCCTGTTTCGGCACCTTTTTCAGCTCTGCCGCAAAATTCAGGTATTCCAACACCGTCATATCCATATATAAAGGCGGGACTTCCGGCAGATAGCCGATATGTCTTTTGGCCTCTTCCGGCTGCTCCAGTATATTGTATCCGCAAATTTCCACTGTCCCTTCCGTCGCTGCCAGATAGCCGGTCATAATGTTCATCGTCGTTGTTTTTCCCGCCCCGTTCGGACCAAGAAAACCATATATCTGTCCCTTTTCCACAGTAAAAGACAAGTTGTCTACCGCCGTATGATTTCCGTATTTTTTTACCAGATTTTCTACCTTAATCAAGTCATGTCCTCCCTTCTCTCATGCGGGAAAAAGTTCTTTCATGCCAAGAACGCGACATCAATTATATCATATTATACTATTAAAATCATTATGAATCTTTTATGAAAATTTTTCTGAGAAATTTTTCATGAGAAAGGAATCCTATGGATAAGAGAGATTACAACTTTGGCAGAGATTTCGACAGATTTCCCGTCGCCATGGCTTACGTGCCGTGGCAGCGCCTGACCAATATCTATGAAGATCTGAATGAAGCGCTGGAAAACGGAACCATCTTTCCGGAGCTGAACAAACCATTTACAGGAAGGAGATGCTGTTAATGTCTTTTGATTTAAAAAATGAACAGGAAAAACTGCTTCATCACATCCGGCTGATGGATTTCGTGATCGTAGAAATGAACGAATATCTCGACACACATCCTGACGATGCGGAAGCGGTCGATTATCTGAAACATTATGTCCGTATGAAAAATCAGGTAATGCGCGAATACGCATCCAAATACAGCCCGCTCAGCCTGGCAACGGCCGATGCTTCTTCCTGTAAAGAATGGAGCTGGGCAACAACACCTATGCCCTGGGAAGGAGGATGCAATTAATGTGGAATTATGAAAAAAGATTACAGTTTCCGGTAAATATTAAGAGCCCCAACGCGATGCTGGCCCAGGCCATTATCAGCCAGTACGGAGGCCCCGACGGGGAAATGGGCGCTTCCATGCGCTATCTGTCGCAGCGTTACGCCGCACCTTACAGGGAGGTGGCGAGTGTGCTGACGGATATCGGTACCGAAGAACTTGCTCACCTGGAAATGGTCGCGACGATCGTCCATCAGCTTACCAAAGATTTGTCAATGGAAGAAATCGAGAAATCGGGCTTTGCAAATTATTATGTGGACCATACCGTCGGCGTCTGGCCCCAGGCCGCGGGCGGCGTTCCGTTCAATGCCTGTGAATTTCAGTCGAAGGGTGACATTATTACGGATTTAATGGAGGATATGGCGGCAGAACAAAAAGCACGTACCACTTACGATAATATTCTCCGCCTCGTTCGTGACGAACCGGACGTCTGTGAACCGATCAAATTTCTGCGTGCCAGGGAAATCGTACACTTCCAGCGTTTCGGTGAAGCAAACCGGGAAGATTGTAGTAAATCAAAACACACAAAATACAATCACTAAGACGCATACCCACATTTCCTCTAAGCTATGTTTAGACTTTCGCACCAAAAGAAAGGACAAGTTTATTATGCCAGTATTCAGAGTAAAGAAAGCCAAAGATTATACGATTATGCCAAATCTTCATTTACGCAACCGCCAGTTGTCCCTAAGGGCAAAGGGATTACTGTGTCAAATGCTCTCAATGCCCCCGGAATGGAATTTTACACTGCAAGGGTTAGCGTATATCAACAAAGAGGGATTAGACGCCATTACGACGGTTATACACGAATTAGAACAGGCAGGATATATTACCCGTGCCAGAGTACGGAACGAAAAGGGACAACTTCGGGAAATGGAATATACCGTCTATTCTTCTCCAATGCTGAATGAGGATTACAGCAAAAAGCCTGTCATGGAAAAGCCTACACCGGATAATCCAACATAGGTATTTCCAACACAGGGAAAACCAACGCAATAAAATATAGATATATAAAATACTAAAGAATAAAATACAGAATGATAAAATATCTATTCCTTTCCTATCCGTTCTTTAACTGATCCGATTTTTCCTATCACGGGAAAGGAATGGAAGGGAAAAGAATGTAGACGACATAGTTATTCATTTATGCATTAATTACCCCTTATCAATGGCAGACAGCCAAGTCAAGGATTTACCGCTTTAGCGGCGTTTACGTCCTTGACTTGGCTGTTTGGCGTTGATAGTCTGGGAAAGGCATAAAAAGAATTTGCAGGGCTTGTGTTTCTGTCTGCTGAAGATATGGAGTAATTAAAATCCGGGGAGTGGCAGTCTACGGATTGCTGTTTCCCGGCTTTCATTTTTATTACTTAATATATATTCCTAAATTATATAAACCACCAGTACCACACTATTCCGAACACAAAAATGAAATACCGTATCATTGTAAATGCTGACAAGTACGAAATCTCTCTCATATTTGTTTTCAAAAAATACAAAAAGTATTGCTTTGGATTTTTGTTTCAATTTTTCGGATATAGTGTTACATTATTACTCTAGGCGAGTTTTTATGCTATTTGTAGGGGAAATAACCAAAAGCAACTTAAAGTTGCGAAATTGTCAGAGTTGAATGATAGAAAATTCACTTCATTATGCTACCATGAATGAGAGTTAGGAGGAAAAGATATGACATTTGGAGAAAAACTATATAAGTTAAGAAAGGCACAGGGGCTTTCACAAGAAGCCTTAGCAGAAAAATTGAATACAAGCAGACAGGCTGTAAGCAAATGGGAAAATAATAACGGCTATCCCGAAACAGAAAAAATTATTTTAATCAGTAAAATATTTCAAATAACACTGGACGATTTACTGATTGATGATAAGGAACTTGGCTCTAAAGAAGAAAGAAAATTTTTAGAAGAAACAAAGGGATTTTATGTAAGCAGGGAAACAGCAAATGGTTTTCTGTTCTATTATAAAAAGAAATTTTTGTTATTAGCTGCGGCGTGTGGAATTGCGTTAGGTTGTAATTCGGTATCTTATACATCGACAGAACATTATTTGTTCGCTTCCAATATAGCTCCAATACTTACAACCATATCAATTATGATGTTGCTTGCAATCGTAATTTATATTGCCTTGAAACAAAATCCTTACAGAATGTTTCGAAAAAAGGAACTTGTTTTTGATGAAGAGGTACGAACAGAAATACAAGAGGAATTTACTAAGATGAAGAAAATGTTGGTTAGTGGTATTGCGATTGGATTGGTTATATTTGGAGTAAGCAACAGCGGCTGGGGGCTTCCTGCATTATTTGAGAATATGAGCTATACAAATATTCTGTTTTATATTGTATTTTCTATGGTTTTAACAGGTATCAGCTGCTTTATTACATTTTTTTGTATAGGCATTTACTGGTCTTACACCATATTGCTCCGAAATCCCGAAAGAAAGGAAAGGTAAAATTCTATGACAGAACATCATTATATTGAAGTCAAAAATCTTGTAAAAAATTATTGCACAGGAAATGTAACATTGAACGCCGTTGATCATGTGAATTTCTATGTTGACAAAGGGGGATTTATTGGAATTATGGGAGCTTCTGGTTCCGGCAAAACCACAATCCTAAATATTCTCTCGACCATAGATACTATGTCGGACGGACAGGTATTTTATGACAAGATTGATATATCAAGAATGAATGAAGCTGAACGGTCTGACTTCCGACAGAAAAATCTTGGATTTGTTTTTCAAGACTATAATCTTTTAGATACATTAAGCATCGAAGAAAACATTATGCTTCCTATGGCTCTTAGTGGCGAGAAAAAAAAGGAAATAGAAAGTAGAATAAAGAATATATCGGAAACCCTGCATATTGAAGATATTTTGGGTAAATTCCCGTATGAGGTGTCCGGCGGGCAAAAACAGCGTGCGGCTTGTGCAAGGGCACTTGTCAACAAGCCAAAACTAATTCTTGCTGACGAACCAACCGGGGCTTTAGACTCTAAATCATCTACTATGCTGCTTCGCACTTTACAGGTTATGAACAAGGAGTTCGGTGCAACCATTTTAATGGTAACACATGATGTGTTCTCAGCCTGTTATTGTGAGAGAATTTTATTTTTGAGTGACGGGAAAATATGTGCTGAATTAAACCGGGAAAATATGAACAAAAGAGATTATCTAAACCATATTCTTGATATACAGTCTAAAATAGGGGGTGAGGATATTTATGCTGAATAAACTTGCATTACGAAACGCATGGAGATTGTGGAAAGACTATTTGAATTATTTTTTGACTTTATGTATGATAACTGCCATTACTTTTTCCTTTCACTCGCTACTCTTTTCAAAAGATATTTACGAAATGATTCATTATGGAAATAATGGGGAACTATCTACAGCAGGAACTATGTTGATTGCTTTTATGTCCGTTTCCACAGTGACAATTCTTATCATAGTAGCCTGGCTAATCAATTATATGACCCGTTTCATTTTAGAAAAAAGAAGCCGGGAATTTGCTATTTATTTGTTATCGGGAATGAGGAAAGAACAAATTGCAAGTCTTTATATGAAAGAAAATCTTTATCTTGGTGTATGCGCTCTTTTCGCAGGACTGATTTTCGGCAGTGGATTACAGCAGGTGCTATTTTTCATTTTTTATAAAAGTATCGGGAAAAATTACAAGGTAAATGTAGAAATATCAACGGGCAGCATTATATTGACAGTTATCTTGTATGGCGTTTGTTTTTTTGCTGCCCTGTTTCGGAACAGGAAAAAGTTTTTCCACATGGAAATAATCAATTTAATTAACATGGATAAGCAGAATGAAACAGTAAATGAAAAGCGAAACGCTTTATGGAAAAGGCTGTTCTTTCTCTCCATAGGAAATATATTGCTTTTATATTTTTTGATTTTTACAGGCGGGATAACGAAATGGACAGCGATATTTGAAATGATAGGGCTGATTTTTACGTTTTACTTTTTCTATTTAGGACTTTCCGCTTTTCTTATGAATTATATAAAGGGGAAAGGCAAGTTAATCTATAAAAGGGAATATTTATTTATGATTAGGCAGTTTTCCTCAAAAATGCGGAATACCTGTTTTGTTCTTGGAACATTAAGTCTTTTGTTTATGTTTGCACTAGTAGGAAGTTCGCTTGCGTTTATGTTGAGCGACTATCAAAACAAACAATTAGATGTAGAATATCCGTTTGACATTATTATAATCAGCGATAATACAAGCAATGACTTTTCTAAAGAAGAATCATTAATAAACGACAATATAAATCCACGGAATATATTGAAATATTGTGTATACCAAAACGGAACAAGTGATATGGGCGATTATTTGTATCAGAATTTAAGGATTTTTTCTGATAGGGATAGCGACCCAGTTGTGGCAGAGGGAAAACGGGCTGTTGCTTATTATGATTATGATGTGTATATGGGAATTAGCGATTATAACCGTTTACGGGAAATGCTGGATTTAACGCCTGTTACTTTGCAAGATGATCAGTATTTAATTCATATAGCAAACCGTGTATATCAAGAAATTAAGGATAAAAGTGCCGAACTACCCAATAGCCTAAATATAGGGCTTGATTTCGCTGGATTCAAAACAGAGGGATTTGCACAAAATGGGCATAATGGAACAGATTACTTGCTGGTTGTGCCAGATAAGAAACTTGCCGGAATGAAAAAATATTTTTCACTTATGGCAGTTATGGCAAACGGAGATGTGCCGGAGTATTTATCAGAATGTTTATATGATTTAACTGGAAAAATACGGGGATATGATGAATTGGCTGATTATATAAAAATTGGAAGCGAAGAACTTTTTTTAATGCCCGCTACCATACAAGTCAAAAGCCGAGAGGTTTTAGAACTAAAATTTTTAATGAGTACCCTGTCGTTTCCATTATTTTATATTGGATTAGTGTTTTTGTGTGTATCACTTACGGTTCTTTCCGTCCAACAGTTAAGCGATTCCAATAAATATAAATTCCGTTATCAGATTTTAAACAAACTTGGAATGGGGAAAAAAAGAATCAAACAAGTAGTAGCTAAGCAGCTATTTTTCTACTATCTATGCCCTGTTATCCTTTCGGTTATTATCAGTGCAATATTTATACTATATGTAGGACGACAATTTGTAATTTACACAGGAATACGTACAGAATGGATTTTATATTTTTGCATTTCATTGACTAGTTTTCTTGGGATATACATTTTATATTTTTCTATAACATATTTTCAGTTTAATAAAAACATTAAGCCATAACCTAAGAAGGAGTAAATATTTCAAATATATTTCCTACCGTTGCTTGAAGGGCAATGATATTTCAAAATGTAATCGTCCTTTTTCAGCATAAATGTAACTGTCAATTAAACAATGCCCTATGTGGGAGAAAGGGAAATTTTCTATGACTTGCACAGAAGTATACAAAGAACATATCATGTAAACTTTCAACGGCTTCTGTAAAGTTTTCATACACTATAACGGGAGGTGGTTTTTGTTGGGAAAATAGTCATGCTTGTATTCAACGACACGGAAGAAAAAGCGGTTAAGAAAGCCATAACTGCCCTTGCCGATATGATACCGCTGGAAGCCATACAGCTGCCACAATCCCCCGCATTGGTTTTTCCGGGACTGGAAATCAGACTGCACCAACGCCGGGTGCTCCGTGACGGAACTGATATTTATCTTACTCGTCTTGAATATGGTATGCTTGTGTACTTAGCTTCCTATCCGGGCATGGTACTTTCACAGGAACAAATTTTTGAAGCCGTTTGGAGCATAGATAGTGATAGTTGCCAGTCCAGTGTGGTAAATGTAATATACAACCTGCGTAAAAAAATTGAACCAGACAGCAAAAACCCAACTTACATAAAGACGGTAATAGGTGTCGGCTATAAGTTTGATATGCAAAGTAGCGGATAGCATACTCCCCAAATAGAGGGGTGCGCTATCCGCCTTCTTTTGCGTTTTAAGAGAGTTATTTAGCGTCCATTGTCCCGTTCCTGCTCCGGGGTTTTTGTCTGTCTTAAAATGCTGTCTACGTTTTGTTTTAAGGTGTCGTACTGCTTGATTTTCTTTTTCAGTTTCCCGTACTCTTGATACAGCTTATCCTTTTTCTCTGTAAGCTCCTTGTACTCCGTGTGCTGCTTCTTAAAATCGGGCAGCTTGCCGCCGTTTTTTGCCGCCTACAACTGCTCATACTCTGAAATGTCATGCTCCGTTAGGAAATTAAAAGTCTTTGCCGCCTGTTTCAGATTGTGTATCTTCGCCCACTGTTCGTCCGCCACATAGAACTTTAACTGGATAGCCCGTTTTCTCTCTGCCATAGCTCCGCTTCCTTTCCGTTTTTTCAGAGGGTTTGGGACATTTCCCAATAAGCAAAATTCCCACAAGTCCGCCGGGCGGGGAATGGAAATTTTACGGGTTTGAGTACTCAATCCCTATGCTTGCTATTCTGCTATTCTAAACTTTTTATAAAATTTCTAAAAAACTTTGCCAATTTTTGCCTTGCGTGCGTAGTAAGGAGTAGAGGGGATGTTTACGCTATTTACGTTATAGTGTACTTGCCACTTCTCATAAAATTTAGGGAAACCGCCAAAGGAGAAAGTTTATGCCAAACAACGATACCTCTCCTACACCCGATACCCAGATACACAAAGATAAAATGAGGCTGACAGTTACAAATATCTACCCCGCCTTTCAGAAAAAATCAGAGCAGGAAACCCGACAGGAAATAGCAGCCCGGCTCTATCAGATTTTCAAAAAGTATGCGTAAGTCACTTGCAAAACAATCATACAAACGGTATGATCAGTTTGATTTAAAATCCCATAAGGATTTTACATTGGGTATTGCGTCTTACGTTTTGGGAGGTAGATACTAAATGTACGACGCATTATATGCAAGACAGTCAATCGAAAAAAAGGACAGCATATCCGTAGAAAGCCAGCTTGAGTATTGCAGATATGAAACCCACGGGGAAGCCTGTATTGAATATACGGACAGAGGTTTTTCGGGCAAGGACACCAACCGTCCCGGCTTTGAAAAAATGATGAATGATATTCGTGCAGGAAAAATCAAACGGGTTATTGTCTACAAACTCGACCGTATCAGCCGTTCCATTTTGGATTTTGCAAACATGATGGAGATATTTCAGAAATATCATGTGGAGTTTGTTTCTTCCACGGAAAAATTTGACACGTCCACACCGATCGGCAGGGCGATGTTAAATATCTGTATCGTGTTCGCCCAACTGGAACGGGAAACCATACAAAAGCGCGTAACGGACGCTTATTATGCACGGTGCAAGCGCGGCTTCTACATGGGCGGACGTATCCCCTACGGCTACCGTCTGACGAACACGGTCATTGACAATATCCGCACGTCCATGTACGAGGAAGTCCCGGAGGAAAGCGAACAGCTAAAGCTGATTTACTCTATGTATGCGAACACGGACAATTCACTTGGGGACATTGTACGGTACTTGAACGAACACCAGATTAAAAATCTGCGTGGTGCAAACTGGAATACCGCCCGTATCAGCGAAATGCTCCGCAATCCTGTGTATGTGCAAGCTGATATTGACGTGTACCAGTTTTTTCAAAGTCAAGGTGCTAACATCTATAA
>CAJUDZ010000005.1 GCA_910584965.1 uncultured Lachnospiraceae bacterium
AAGATCAGCCATAGTTTACTCTCTCCTTCATATAATCCTGATGGTTCTTCATCTGTTCCTTTTTTCTGGTATTGCGGATATTCTTCATATGTACATCTGTATGGCCACAAGCATTATTCGCAATCGCCTCTATATGCTGTGCCAGATTAATTTGAGCCTGTTGGTTCTCTCTCACAACACTCCTAGTTATATCCTTTTGACTGGTCTGTAACTCCTGTACTCCGACCAAGTCTCTTCCTTTAAACCGTGATTCTATCAGCATAAATTCCACATAGGAACCATTCTCCATCACCCATACAGATGTCACATCCTCTGGATTATATGCCACAGTCGCAGTACCACCGGATAGATACTGCTCTGTATATCCCTCACAATGATAACGCAGCTTATTTACCTTCAAACCCGTTCGTCCAAATTTCCCTGTAGTCCTTGGTAACAATGTCAACATCAACCCTCTACTATCCACTCCTATCAGATTGGCTCCGATCAATGATTTACCCCATTCCCAGATACAAGAAGCATAAGGTTTTACCTGTGCATCTATCATAGCTTCTGTATAAGGAAAGTTTTCTATGATCCTTTGGGAATTATAATAGATCATACAATGTAGAATAATCTTCTCAAAGTCCATCATAGTCAAACATGCATCCTTACGGTAATCATGTACCCCTCTCTCCTGATAATCCGGCTCAATCACACCCTTACCCTTTAGATGCTTCTTGTACATCTCCTGTATCAGATCAAAGAATTTCTCCACTAATCCTTTCAGTTCTGGCCTATAGGAAGGAAGATTTACAACCGTAACTCCCAACTCTGCAATCTGCTCAAAATTCTCCGATTTATATTCACTCCCCATATCCGTAACAAATGTACCGGGAAGCCTATCACAATCCCAATCTTCCTTTTGTATGGAAATACCATAACGCCTACACCATGTAACCTTATCGGCAATGATATTCAGCATCAATCCTCTAAGACTGTAAATTCCACCTTCCCATGAAAGAGAATATCCACAGCACAGACTACTGTAAGCATCAATACATGCCGTAAGAATAGGTCTTCCTACCAGATTCCCCTCATCATTAATCAGGTAAATATCACATACCGTAGCATCCAGCATCCCCACGCCAACCGCAGGTGCAAACTCCTGCACTCCCTCACCTGTAAGAGGACGATTATTCCTCTGATAATTCTTCAACCCATCCCTAGAAATATAAAAGTTCTGCATCTTCCTTGTCTTACGGTAAAAATAACGGAACTGATAGAAGGACGGATATTCTTCGGCCAATACCCCCATAGCGTCACAATATTTCTCTTTGAGCATCATGGTATAAGCAGTCATAAGTGATTGCTTCTTTGTCGTATAGAAAAACTTATTCAACGCCCAGCGCATATTTTTTTCATCTTCACTTAACCCTCTTTCATTCTTTCGTTTCTTCGGAGCAAGTACAGCCATATCCAGATAAGACAAGTAAAGACAGAGATAATTCCTGATCGTCTGTTTTGATACTTGATAATCTTCGGCTATAGAACAGATCAGTTTGGATCGCACCTTATCATCCGATATGAACGGAAGTATAGGTGCAATCATTGTATAGCGTTCATGCATTATCTTTCTCTGGTCTGCATCCAGCGCATCAACATCCACAATATTAACTCCTGTAACCTCAGATAACTCAGCGACAGTACACTCAGAGCAATATCCCAACGAAACAAGCTCCACCCAAACAGGCATAGTCTGTTTCAAACAGTCGATCATGAGGATTCTATCATCCTGCATATCCAATACTCTGATAATGCTATCACCAGATCGCAACAGATCATGCTTCTTCATCAATGACCACCCCCCCAATCTGTAACTCCATGCCTGATCCAATACTCCCTCGAAGCATCCAACAGTTTCACCGTCAATGGCTTCATCAGGAATTTACGAAACACACATTCCCGTACCATCAGATCACCGTCTGTTTTGGTACACACAAAATCGGAAGTATACTCCCCGACATCCAATCCATCCAACAGAACATTGCATCTGATCTCCTTTACTTCCTCATCCATCTGCAGAAGATCAGCATAAGCATACTGGATTACATCATACGTCCTGCATACTTCAGCACACTTGCCAATCATCCTCTTTTCACATCGCCCTTTGAAATTCTTTTTCCTCATCCTTCGCAAAACCTCCCATCCGGGAACATCCTGCATTTTCCCAAAAACGTTCCCAAAAATGAAATCATACCACTTTTGGGGAATTGGGGATTGCTTTTGGGGAAAAACAAAAAGCCAAATATCCAGCATTTACAAGGCTTCCAAGCCTGTTATCATTTTCCCAAAAACATCATAAACAAATATCACCATGTCGTAGGGCACGGAAATTTTTTCTATATAGGGCATAAAAAGGCAATCTGTTTTATCCTCACGGGCTTTCGCCCTAGCTGCCCCTACTCCATGGTGATCCTGTGCAGAACGTTCCTACAAATCCAGTATTTATGCAAGGGAAAGGATAGTCGTTAGACAAAAATAAGACCCCGCATCCTTCAATGCAAGGTCTTATTTTTCTATGTCGTAGCAAATTTAGTTTGCCTCTTTATAGAATAAATTTCCGTGCCCTACGACACCAAAAATCCTATGGCATTATTTTGAAATAGCCGCCTGTGCCGCTGCCAATCTCGCGATCGGCACCCTGAACGGTGAACAGGATACATACGTCAGCCCAACTTTATGGCAAAACTCCACGGAAGAAGGATCGCCGCCGTGTTCGCCGCAGATGCCAAGTTTGATATCCGGTCTTACGGAACGGCCTTTCTCCGCCGCCATCTGCACTAACTGACCAACACCGCTCTGGTCGAGTCTGGCAAACGGATCAGACTCATAAATTTTGTTCTTATAGTAATCTCCCAGGAATTTTCCTGCATCGTCACGGGAGAAGCCGAATGTCATCTGTGTCAGGTCGTTTGTACCAAAGGAAAAGAACTCCGCTTCTTCTGCGATTTCATTTGCCAAAAGTGCTGCTCTCGGAATTTCAATCATCGTACCGACATGGTATTTAATATCCGAATTTTTCTCTTTCTTTACCAGCTCCGCGGTTTCCACTACGACATCTTTGACGAATTTCAGCTCTTTCTTTTCTCCAACGAGCGGAATCATGATTTCCGGAACGATATCGAAGCCTTTCTCTTCTTTCACTTCGATTGCCGCTTCCATTACGGCTCTCGTCTGCATTCTTGCAATTTCCGGATAAGTAACCGCAAGACGGCATCCGCGGTGTCCCATCATCGGGTTAAACTCATGCAGGGAATCACAAACCAGCTGTACCTCTTCGGCTGTCATCATCATCTGAACCGCCAGATCGTCAATATCCGCCTGTTCTGTCGGAACAAACTCATGAAGCGGGGGATCCAGGAAACGAATTGTAACCGGTCTGCCCTCCATTACTTCGTAAAGTGCCTTAAAGTCGCCTTTCTGGAAAGGAATCAGCGCATTTAATGCTTTTTCTCTCTGCTCTACGGTTCTTGCAAGAATCATCTGGCGGATCTTCGGGATTCTGTCGGGTTCGAAGAACATATGTTCCGTCCGGCAGAGTCCGATGCCTTCCGCACCGTATTTGATCGCATTCGCCGCATCGGCCGGCGTATCCGCATTGGTGCGTACTTTTAATTTACGGTACTGGTCAGCCCAGCCCATGATTCTGCCGAAGTTGCCGCTTACGGAAGCCTCTACTGTTTTAATATCGCCTTTATAAATCTTACCGGTGGAGCCGTCTAAGGAAATAAAATCGCCCTCATGGAATATCTCTCCGCCCAGTTCGAATACTTTGTCCATTTCATTGATGGCTATTTCACCGCAGCCCGATACGCAGGCTGTTCCCATACCGCGCGCTACAACGGCCGCATGGCTTGTCATGCCGCCGCGTACGGTCAGGATGCCTTCCGCCGCGTGCATTCCTTCGATATCTTCCGGAGAAGTTTCCAGACGCACCAAAATGACTCTCTCTCCCTTTTCATGTGCCTCTTTGGCTTCTTCCGCCGTAAAATATACTTTACCTGCCGCCGCCCCGGGGGATGCGGGAAGTGCCTGACCGATAACCTGTCCCGCTTTTAAAGCGGCCGCATCAAAGGTCGGGTGCAGTAACTGATCCAGGGATTTTGCCTCAATCCGGAGCACCGCTTCTTCCGGCGTAATCTTTCCTTCATCTACGAGATCGCATGCGATCTGAATCGCTGCAGGTGCAGTTCTTTTTCCGTTACGGGTCTGCAGGAAAAACAGTTTCCCGTTTTCGATTGTAAATTCCATATCCTGCATATCGCGGTAATGGTCTTCCAGTTTATTCGCTATTTCCATAAACTGTTTATAGCATTCCGGCAGGTCTTCTTCCAGTTTGGTAATCGGCTGTGGTGTACGGATACCTGCCACAACATCCTCACCCTGTGCGTTGATCAGGTATTCGCCGTATATGCCTTTCTCTCCGGTGGAAGGATTTCTGGTAAAAGCAACGCCTGTGCCGGACGTATCGCCCATATTGCCGAATACCATCGCCTGTACGTTGACCGCCGTGCCCCAGTCGCCCGGAATATCGTTCATTCTTCTGTATACGATGGCTCTTTCATTATCCCAGGAACGGAATACGGCCTTAACCGCTTCCATCAACTGTACTTTCGGTTCCTGCGGGAAATCCTCTCCTTTATTTTCTTTATAAATTGCTTTGAATCTGACAATGATTTCTTTCATATCGTCCGCTGTCAGATCAGTATCGTAGGTTACTCCTTTGGAAGCTTTGATTTCGTCAAGAATTCTTTCGAAATAAGATTTGGGAATCTCCATAACAACGTCGGAGAACATCTGAATAAATCTTCTATAAGAATCGTATGCGAATCGCGGATTTCCGGTCTTTTTAGCGAATCCCTCTACCGCAATATCAGTCAGTCCCAGATTCAGAATTGTGTCCATCATGCCCGGCATGGATGCCCTTGCACCTGAACGAACGGATACCAGTAACGGATTTTCCGTATCGCCGAATTTCTTATCCTGCTTTTTCTCTAAAAGCTCAAGCGCATCGAAAATCTGTTTCTGAATTTCTTCTGAAATCTGTTTTCCATTGTTGTAATAATCCGTGCAGGCCTCTGTCGTAACCGTAAAGCCTTGCGGAATCGGCAGTCCGAGATTGGTCATCTCTGCAAGATTTGCGCCCTTTCCGCCTAAAAGATTACGCATATCCGCATTGCCTTCTTCAAATAAGTACACCCATTTTGCCATAGCATCTCCCTCTTTTCTAAATGATTGTGCTTTTTCTAATCATAACATATCTTCCTTTATCACGCACCAACTTTTTCCTTTTTTTCCTCAGAAAATATTTTCTGAGAAGAAATCGTTTTTTCTTCCGAAATGTTTTTCAGAGAATGTTTTGAAACCTCCGGAATAAAGCTTTCAAAAATGAATAAATCAAAATCTTTTTCGAGGCTTTCCAGCTGTTTCTGGTCTTTCACAGTCCAGGCAACCGCCAGGTTTTTATACAGTCTGCGGCAGATACGCCGTCCGGGCTCTTCCTTAAAACGACAGTTATAAGCGATAAAATCCGGGCTGGTCGCCCAGTTCATCAGCAGGTGGGTCAGGAAAAAATGTAAAATATTGTTGTAATTGCCGTCATGCCGAAAATTTGTGGACAGCTGGCCCCTCATAACTTCCTTATGATGTCTGCGATACCATAAAAGCGCTAACGGATTAAAAGATTCTATGCAGTAAACGCCGTGATATCCGGCCAGCATTTTTTGCACAGTCGGGCAAAGGGACAAATCCGTCCATTCGATTTTTAACTCGATAATGAGCGGGACTTTTCCGTCAACCATTTGCAGAAACTCCTGTAACGACGGTATTTTTTCTTCTGTCTGTAAAAGCGTCAGCTTCCGCAGCTCTTCATAAGTGAAATCTCCCGGTTTTCCAGATACGCCGCAGATGCGTTCCAGCGTAAAATCATGAAAAATAACCGGCACGCCGTCCTTTGTCAGCTGCACGTCCAGTTCTATGCCATATCCCGATTCCACAGCCTTCCGAAAAGCAGGCATGGAATTTTCCGGCGCGTCCGTCCGGTTATCATGCAGCCCTCTGTGCGCATAATATACGCCGAGATAAGGCTTTCTTTTCGGCCTCCCGACAATCCTCGGCATAATCATAAGCATATATAAAAAACACAACGCAGCACAACATACTACTATTATCATAGCCGTTTTCCAAATTATCATACTCTTACCTCTTGTCCGCTTCATAACGTATTCTTTTGATCAGCTGCCTGACAGGCCGTTTCGTCTTCTGCCGCGGTTAATGCCGCTTCACGACGTATTCTTTTCATAAGTCCCGAAGGTGCATTTTAAATCTGCCCTGCCGCCTTCACAGGGCGCCGTCCGACAGCAAAAAAGACAGACCTGACGTCTGCACTATCCTCATTATAATTTAAAACCTGAAAACTGCAAGTCCAATTCTTCCGAATTCTTCCGTTTCCGCCGGATTTATGCTGATTTTTCTTGAAAAAGCCTTTTGTTTATGTATAATAGAAGAAGTGACTGTCAACCGAAAAATAAACTGAGAGGTTTTCAATATGATTAGTGCAAACAATGTAACTTACAGGGTAGGAAAAAAAGCCCTGTTTGAAGATGTGAACATCAAATTTACGGAAGGAAACTGCTACGGCCTGATCGGCGCGAACGGCGCGGGCAAATCTACCTTTTTGAAGATTCTTTCGGGCGCGCTGGATACCACCAACGGCGACATTGCCGTTACGCCGGGACAGCGCCTTTCCGTACTGGAACAGGATCATTTCAAATACGACGGCTATCCGGTCATGGATACCGTTATTATGGGTAACGAACGGCTTTATCAGATTATGAAAGAAAAAGACGCAATTTATGCCAAAGAAGATTTTTCCGATGAGGACGGCATCCGCGCCAGCGAACTGGAAGCGGAATTTGCC
Source organism: uncultured Lachnospiraceae bacterium (assembly GCA_910584965.1). Lineage (GTDB taxonomy): Bacteria > Bacillota > Clostridia > Lachnospirales > Lachnospiraceae > UBA3282. The sequence goes on from CAJUDZ010000005.1 coordinate 6,962, forward strand.
GAGATGGACGGCTGGGACGCGGAATCAAACGCCGCCATGCTGTTAAATGGGCTCGGCATCGATACGAGCCTGCATTACAACATGATGAGTGATTTAAACGGTAACGAGAAGGTGAAAGTCCTGCTCGCAAAAGCGCTGTTCGGCAACCCGGACATTCTCCTTTTAGATGAGCCGACAAACCATCTGGATCTGGATGCTATCGCATGGCTGGAAGAATTTCTGATTAATTTTGAAAATACGGTAATCGTCGTTTCCCATGACCGTTATTTCCTGAACAAAGTATGTACGCATACCGCTGATATCGACTATGGAAAAATTCAGCTATACGCCGGAAACTATGACTTCTGGTATGAGTCCAGCCAGCTCATTATCAAACAGCGTAAGGAAGCCAATAAGAAAAAAGAAGAACAGATTAAGGAATTACAGGAATTTATCTCCCGTTTCTCCGCCAACGCTTCCAAATCCAAGCAGGCGACCTCCAGAAAACGTGCCCTTGAAAAAATTGAGCTGGACGATATCAAACCTTCCAGCCGGAAATATCCTTATATTGATTTCCGTCCGGAACGCGAAATCGGCAACGAAGTGCTGACGGTAGAAGGCATCAGCAAAACCGTCAACGGCGAAAAAGTTCTGGACAACGTTTCCTTTATTGTCGGGCATGACGACAAAATCGCTTTCGTCGGCGGCAACGAACTGGCTAAAACGACTTTATTTAAAATCCTGACAGGTGAACTGGAACCGGATGAAGGTACCTACAAATGGGGTGTCACCACCTCCCAGGCTTATTTTCCGAAGGATAATACGGCCGAATTTGACAACGATTATACGATCAGCGACTGGCTGATGGGCTACTCTCCCGTTAAGGATATCACCTATGTCCGCGGGTTCCTCGGCCGCATGCTTTTTGCCGGCGACGACGGAATCAAAAAGGTAAAAGTCTTATCCGGCGGGGAAAAAGTCCGCTGTCTGCTTTCCAAAATGATGATCAGCGGCGCAAACTGTCTGATTTTCGACGAACCGACAAACCATCTGGATATGGAAGCCATCACCGCGCTGAACGAAGGCATGATACGTTTTAAAGGTGTGGAACTTTTCTCCTGCCACGACCATCAGGTCGTACAGACTACGGCCAACCGTATTATTGAAATTCTGCCGGACGGTACGATCATCGACAAGATCACGACTTACGACGAATATCTGGAAAGCGACGAAATGGCAAGAAAGCGTACCGTATACACGAGTACCGCCACGGAAGAAGACTGATGAACCGGGTTGATCTTCATGTACACTCAGACAAATCGGACGGCACATTTACACCGGCGGAACTGGTGGATTATGCCCTGGAAAAAGGCCTTTCCGCCTTTGCCCTGACCGACCACGATACGACGGACGGCCTGGACGAAGCCATCTCACATGCGGCGGATAAACCCATCGAAGTCATTCCCGGCATCGAATTTTCCACCGAATACGAGGGAAAAGACGTCCACATCGTGGGACTTTATATTCATTATAAAGAACCCGCTTTTCAGCAGAAAATACAGTCTTTTGTAGACGCCCGCACACAACGCAATATCAGGATGTGCCAAAATTTACAGGATGACGGCATCGATATCACTTATGAAAAATTATGTGAAGAACATCCCGATGCCGTACTGACGCGGGCACATTATGCGGTCTATCTGAAAAACCACGGTTATGTGACAAGCTATGCCGAGGCCTTTTCCAAATATGTGGGCGACCATTGTAAATACTTCGTACCCAGGGAAAAAATCACTCCGTCTCAGGCGGTCGGACTGATTCTTGAAAACGGCGGCGTCCCGATTCTGGCCCACCCGCCGCTTTACCATATGGGAAAAGACCGGCTGGACGCCCTCGTATCCACATTAAAACAGGCCGGTCTCATTGGGATTGAAGCCGTTTACAGCACTTACGAACGACAGGACGAGCGGAATATGTTCGGTCTTGCAAAAAAATACAATCTGCTTCCGAGCGGCGGCTCCGACTTTCACGGTGGAAATAAACCGGGCCTGGATTTGGCAGTCGGTTACGGAAAGCTGTTCGTCCCGGAAGAATTTCTGGACAATATCCGGAAAGCGGCGGGACACACATCATCATGATCTTAGCCAGCGCCGCCGTTTTGGCGGCATAAAACTTTCGGAACGGAATCCTGGAGGCGGCATGAAAATATTATTCACAGATTTAGACGGCACTTTATTAAATAATCAAAGCGTGATATCGGAGAATACGAAAGCGTTCCTCGACAATTTTATTCGGTCAGGCCACAAGCTGGTGCTCTCTTCCGGCCGGCCCCTTCTAAGCATTCTGGAAGTCATGGAGCAGGCCGGCCTTCATTATCCGGGCATCCTCATTTCCGCAAACAACGGTACGCTGATTTATGACTGTGACCGTAAAACGCCGATTCTGGAAAAAAGGCTTCCGCTCTCTCAGGTATCTTATTTACAGGCACAGGCGAAAGCGTTTCAGCTGCACATCCAGACTTACACGGACGAGGCGGTTGTCACCGCAGAAGAAGACGAGGAAATCCGTTTTTACCGAAGACGAATCCATCTGCCTCTGCTTCTCGCACAGGACTACGCTTCCGTTCTTCCGAAAGAACCGCTGAAAATGCTGGCCATTCATTTAAACGATCACAGCCGGCTGACCGCTTTTCGCGATGCGGTTTCGGACTGGGCCGCCGATAAGATTCAAATGATTTTCTCCAACGATTTTTATCTGGAACTTTTTCACAAAGACGCAGGAAAAGGAAATGCCGTGCGCTTTTTGTGCGATTATTTTCAGATTCCGCTCTCGGACGCTTATGCGGCGGGAGATGCTGACAACGATATTTCCATGCTTCAGGCCGCCGGATGCGGCATCGCTATGGCAAATGCCGCGCCGAAAGTCAAAGCAGCCGCCGATGTCATCACCCCGAAGGATAACGACAACGACGGCCTCGCGGATTTTCTCAGGTCGGTTCTTCCATAACCGACCTGATCTTTCCGGTATCCCGGCTCTCAATCGATTACATCGCAAAATCAAACAAACTGATCTGGTTTGATTCCGGCAGGTCGCCGAGGATGCCGAGCCTGTCCATCAGTTCCGTGACGGTCAGAGAAACTTTCGTACGCTCCCTGAAATCGTCTTTTGACAAGAACGGTCCCATCTTCGCCGCTTCCACTACCGCATCGGCCGCTTTTTCTCCGAGTCCGTCAATGCTGTTTAACGACGGCATCAGCTTATTAACGCCCGACACCTGAAAAAGTCTGGCCTGTGCGCTGAACAGATCGATCGGTTCAAATTCAAAACCTCTCGCATACATTTCCTGGACGATCTTCATATCCCGGTAAGAATCCTGTTCTTTCTTGCTCAGCTCATCGCTTCTTCTTTTATAATCGGCCATCACGTTTTCCAGATGCTGCTGCCCCTGGCACATCAGTTCATAGGAAAAACCGGACGCGCGGATGCTGAAAAACGCCGCGTAATAGGCAAGCGGATAATTGATCTTACAGTAGGCGATGCGCCATGCCATCATGACATAGGCCGCCGCATGGGCTTTCGGGAACATGTACTTGATTTTTTTGCAGGACCAGATATACCAGTCAGGCACATCGGCCGCTTTCATGGCCTCTTCCCATTCCGGCTTTAATCCTTTTCCCTTTCGGACGCTTTCCATAATCGTAAAAGAAAGCGCCGGTTCCACACCCATATGAATCAGATAAATCATGATATCGTCACGACAGCATATGGCGGTGGAAATCGTGGCCTTCCCTTCCTCAATCAGCGTCTGGGCATTGCCGAGCCACACGTCGGTTCCGTGCGCCAGCCCCGCAATGCGGACAAGGTCCGTAAAGCATTTCGGTTTGGCGTCGATAACCATCTGCATCGCAAATTCCGTTCCAAATTCCGGTATGCCGAGGCATCCCAGTTTACAGCCGTTGATCTGTTCCGGCCGGATGCCGAGCGCTTCCGTCGAAGCAAACAGCGACATTACCTGTTTATCATCCAGCGGGATTTTGACCGGATCAATTCCCGTCATATCCTGTAACATACGAATCATGGTAGGATCATCATGTCCGAGAATATCGAGTTTCAACAGGTTATGATCGATCGAATGGTAATCGAAATGGGTCGTCACGATATCGGTTTTCATATCGTTGGCCGGATGCTGTACCGGAGTAAACGAGTTAATATCCTCTCCCACCGGCAGCACGACGATGCCGCCCGGATGCTGCCCCGTGCTTCTTCTGACGCCCGTACACCCCATGACAAGGCGATTGATCTCACAGGTCCGTTTCCGCACCCCATGATCTTCATAATAATTTTTCACATAGCCAAAAGCCGTCTTATCCGCCAGCGTACCGATCGTACCCGCGCGGTAAGTCTGCCCGTAACCGAAAATAACTTCCGTATATTTATGCGCCTTACTCTGGTATTCGCCGGAAAAATTCAAATCGATATCCGGCTCTTTATCGCCTTTGAAACCGAGAAACGTTTCAAAGGGAATGTCAAATCCTTCCTTTTGCAGAGGCGTTCCGCAGACCGGGCAATCCTTATCCGGCATATCACAGCCGGCGCCGCCGCTGAAAGCAATGACTTCCTCGGAATCAAAATCATAATAATGACATTTCGGACACAAATAATGGGGGCTCAATGAATTTACCTCGGTAATACCCGCCATGTTCGCCACAAAAGAAGACCCAACGGAACCTCTGGACCCCACCAGATAACCATCCTCCACCGATTTCCATACCAGTTTCTGCGCGATGATATACATAACCGCAAAACCGTTGGAGATAATGGAATTCAGTTCTCTTTTTAACCGCGCTTCCACGATTTCCGGCAGCGTCTCCCCGTAAAGTTCATGCGCTTTTTTATAGCAGATATCCGTCAGCAGTTTATCGCTGTTCTCGATGACCGGCGGACATTTATCCGGTCTGACCGGGGACATGGATTCGATCATATCCGCAATCCGGTTCGTGTTGGTAATGACCACTTCTTCCGCCTTATCGCTGCCGAGATAGGAAAACTCCTCAAGCATCTCTTCCGTCGTCCGGAAATAGAGCGGCGCCTGATTGTCCGCATCCGCAAAATGCTGTCCGGCCATGATGATTCTCCGGTAGACCTCATCGCCCGGATCCAGAAAATGCACGTCGCAGGTTGCCACCACCGGTTTGTGAAACTGCTCGCCCAGCTTTACGATCTTACGGTTGATTGCTTTGATATCTTCCATCGAATTGATGTTGGGAAGCTTCTCGGATTCGATCATGTACCGGTTATTTCCAAGCGGCTGAATCTCCAGGTAATCATAAAAGCGCACGAGTCTGGCGATTTCCGCGTCCGACTTTCCGTCAAGCAGCGCGCGGTACAGTTCTCCGGCCTCGCAGGCGCTTCCGAGAATCAATCCTTCCCGGTACTGCTGTAACAGGCTTTTCGGAATCCGCGGCCTTCTGGCAAAGTAATTCAAATGAGCCTCCGAAACAAGGCGGTAAAGGTTCATGCGGCCGATATTGTTTTTAGCAAGAATAATTGCATGATAGGTCGGCAGCTTTTTGACGATATCGGGACTGGACTTACCCATCGCGTTCACTTTCGCAAGCGTATCCGCCCCTTCTTCCGCCAGCATCGGAATAAACTTGACGAAAATCTCAGCCGTCGCTTCCGCATCATCCACCGCCCGGTGATGATTCTCCAGCGAGACGTTCAATGTCTTTGCCACCGCGTCCAGCGTATGTTTAGCCTGCCCCGGCAGAAGAATCCTGGCAATGCCGACGGTATCCACATAAGTAAAGTTATGGGCAATCGAAAGCCTGTCGCAGTTTTCCATGATGAAACTCATATCGAAATTCGCATTGTGCGCCACCAGAACCGCATCTCCGCAAAAATCCAGAAACTGCGACAGAATCACCTCGATGGTCGGCTCACCGATTACCATATCGTCCTGAATGCCCGTCAGTTTTTCAATCTCAAAAGGAATCGGCACTTCCGGATTCACGAAAGCAGAAAAACGCTCCGTGATCTGTCCTTCCGATACTTTGACCGCGCCGATTTCAATAATTTTATGATTGACCGGAGAAAAGCCCGTCGTCTCGATATCAAACACGACGAACGTGCCCTTGAAATCCTGACCCTTTCCATTGGTTACGATTTCCCGCAGATCATCTACCAGATAGGCTTCCACACCGTATATGATCTTGAAAAAATCCTGTTTGTCCGGGTCCTCTTCTCCCGCTTCTTTTCTTTTCGCCTTCTCCGCCTTCCACAAATCTTCCCAGACATGATTTGCATCCGGAAAAGACTGCAAAACACCGTGATCTGTGATCGCGATTGCCGGATGCCCCCATTTGTACGCCCGTTTTACAATATCTTTTGCCTCCGATACGCCGTCCATATCGCTCATCTTCGTATGACAGTGCAGCTCCACGCGCTTTCGGACGCTCGTATCGGAACGGGAAACGGTAAAATCGGGAATCTTCTTTACACCATAAATAGAACCGATCGTCAGTTCATGATCGAACTTGTCGATAACCGCCGTTCCTTTCAGTTTGATAAAAGCGCCCGGCTTCATTTCCGCCGTGATTTCCCCGACCTGTTCCGTCGCAACGAACAGCTTCACCGTCATGGTATCCGTAAAATCCGTAATATCATAAATCAGGATTGTCCGCTCATTCTTGATATCGCGTTTGTCAAAATTCAGAATCTTGCCGCGCACGACCACATCGCCGATTTCCCCAATCACTTCTTCCATCAGCATCGCATCTTCTTCAAAATCTCTTCCGTACAGAACATCCGGATTATCGGAACGCTTCATCGGCCTTCGGCCGTCAGCCCCTGCGCCCCGTTCTTTTCGGAATGATCTTCCCTGTGCGCCGGCGCCGGGACCGTTCCATGTCACTGTTTTTCCGGCCGGTGCGGCAGTCTTGCCGCCGTCCGCACCGGTTCCGGCTGTCTGGGCTTTTGCATCCGCCATCGCCTTTCCCGAAGCCGCGCCGGCCGTCATGCCCGCAGATGCCGAAAGTGCTCCTTCCGAAGCCGGTAACGCCGGTTCCGTTCCGAAAGCGTCCGTTTTTCCGTTTTCCGGCCCGGCGAATGCCGAAGCTCCGACCGCGCCGACGCCTTCCGGCCTGTCCACGGCATCCGCGTCCCGGCCGCCTTTTCCATAGCCGGCCCGTGCGGAAATCTCCGCGATCTGCATTGCCAGCCGTTTCTCGTCCTCTTCTTTATGTTTTGCCGCCTTATGCTCTTTATAATCTGTCAGAATTTCCACGGAAAACCCGCAGCGCTCATTATAGATCTTGTCCAAAATGCGCGCCAGCTCTTCCGCTTTTTCCTTTCCAAGAATCGTATCTTCCAGCGTCAGCATCACTTTTCCTTCAGAAGGATAAGTGATATCGGCATTTTTAAAAAGGTTATATTCGATCGGCGAATAGTCCCGCAATTCCAACAGAATACTCTCACGGTAAATATCCATCAGTTTTTCCGGTGTATACTGCGAAGAAAGATGAAATCTCTCATAGATGCGGATTACCATCGGCGCCCCCGGAAAGAACTGCTTCTTCATTTCCTGTTCCACCAGTAAAACATCCGCTTTCTGAATCAGTCTGTCGGAAGAAAGATAGATCCTGAGAAAGTCCTTGCGTTTCGTCGCAGAAACCCGCTCCACCATGACCTGTTCGAACAAATCCTGCATGCCGCTGTTCAGTTTTAATGTCGGGAATACCTCAAAAAATTTTTTGGACATATGCCGTACCTTTCCGCAATACCCTATTCATTACCCAATGACTGTATCCGTATTTCATTTCCCCCAATTCGCAAGCTCTTCCCGCAATGTCATAAGGAGCTGGTCTTCCGGTACTTTCCGGACAATTTCACCGCGTTTGATCAGCAGCCCTTCGCCGTCGCCTCCCGCGATACCGATATCGGCCTCCTTCGCCTCGCCGGGGCCGTTGACGGCACAGCCCATAACCGCTACTTTGATGTCCAGCGGAAATTCCGCGGCCATCGTTTCCACCTGACCGGCCAGTCCGATCAGATCTATTTTTGTCCGGCCGCAGGTCGGACAGGATACGACCTCGATGCCGCCCTTTCGCAGTCCCAGCGTCCGAAGCAGCAGTTTGGCCGACTTAATCTCTTCCACAGGATCCCCGGTTAAGGAAACGCGGATCGTATCGCCGATGCCCTGATACAGAATAATGCCGAGTCCCACCGCCGATTTGATATTTCCGCTGTATAAAGTGCCGGATTCCGTAATGCCCACATGCAACGGATAGTTTGTCTGCCGGGCCAGGACTTCATGAGCCCTGACGCACATCAACACGTCGGACGATTTGATGCTGATGACCAGATTGTCATAATTCAGCGCTTCAATCATATGCACTTTGTCCATCGCGCTTTCCACGATGCCTTCTGCCGTCACGCCGTGGTATTTCTCTACCAGCTCTTTTTCCAGAGAACCGCTGTTGACGCCTACCCGAATCGGAATATTCCGCTCTCTCGCCGCGGCGATGACCGCCGCCACCTTTTCTTTCCCGCCGATATTTCCCGGATTGATGCGTATTTTGTCCGCACCGTTCTCAATCGCCGCAATGGCCATTTTATAATCGAAATGGATATCCGCCACGAGCGGAATATGAATCCGTTTCTTAATTTCCCTGAGCGCTTCCGCCGCTTCTTTCGTCGGAACGGTCACGCGGATAATCTCGCATCCCGCCTGTTCCAGCCGCAGAATCTGCGCTGCGGTCGCCTCCACATCTTCCGTTCTCGTATTGGTCATCGACTGAATCAGGACGGGATTTCCCCCGCCGATTACCCTGTCGCCTATTTTTACAATTTTAGTCTGTTCCCGGTGCATAAGCATCCTCCCTTCGTTCATTTCCCGAACACCCGGACATTCCCCGGCATTCCTTCCATTGACGGAACATCTTCAGAACTTTTCTTTACATTATTGTACATCATCATGCCAAAATAGAAAAGCTATTTTCCTTTTTCCGCCTCAGCAGCGCCTTCCGGTCCCCCGCCCCGTATGTAAAAGATCCGCTCCTGTTTCTCCCCCGTCTCGCAATCGGTCAGACCGACGGAAAGTTCAAATAATCCTTCTTTCTCAAAAAGTTCCTGCTCCAGTTCAAACAGGAGATTCCCTTCCGGTTTATAGGCGCTGTCATAACGGATAATGATTTTTTGCCCCTGCTTATTGTATACAATAACGGGTAACGGCGTTTCTCTCCCGTCCGCCTGCATGGACAGCATTCCCGCGCACAGACCGCAGAGCAGAAATCCGGCTGTAAACAATCCGGTTGTCTTTTTTTCCGTCAGCCAGATTCTTCTTTCCAGTTTCCGCAGCGGATATTGATTTCTTCTCTTTTTTCCAATCGTTCCGAATAAATGCTGGCGGCCGAAAAACGTTCCTTTCTCCAGATCTGTCTTGAGTTCTTCCACGGTCTGATAGCGTTTCGAAGGTTCCTCTTTCGTACATTTTTCCACAATCCATTCCATATCCTGCGTCAGTTCCGGGTTGATGCACCGGACAGGCCTTATTCCATACGGCGGTCCGGCCGGGTTATGGCCTGTCAGCATATGATACAGCGTCGCCCCTATGGTGTATAAATCGCTCCGTTCATCCGCTTCCCCGCAAAGCTGTTCCGGCGCCGCATATCCCGCCGTTCCGGCAAGATGAGCCGCCCGGCTGTCATAACGGACATGATAAGCCGTTCCGAAATCCACTACCCGCAGGTTTCCGTCCGGGCAGACAATAATATTGTCCGGCTTTAAGTCCCGGTAAATCACAGGCGGTTTCTGTCCATGCAGATAGGAGAACAGATTCAGCAGCTGTAAAGCCCATGCGCATGCCTGCTTTTCCGGTATTGCCCCTTCCCGTTCAATATAGTTATGTAAACTTTCTCCGCGGATATATTCCATCACAAGATATCGTTTCGTTTCCAGGAAAAAATCGTAGACCGCGGGCAGCATCGGATGCTTCAGACTTTTCAGCATTTCCATTTCCTGTTTCAGCATGCCGTTCTCTTCCTGTTTCGCAGAGCACTTTGCCTCCTTAATTGCAACATGCCGTTCCAGATGCCTGTCCCATGCCAGATAAACAATACCGCTGCTGCCCGCGCCGATTCGTTCTTTCAGTTCATATTTCCCCATCAGGAGATTTTCCGTTTGTCCGCTCATCACATCCGCCTCATTTCTTTCCGCCCATGCCTGTCCGCCGTCTTCTCCATATCGCTTACTATGGGTATAAATTCCCTGTCATTTTCTTTCATCTTTCTCTGCCGGTCCGCATTTTAATATAAACAGCCGACAGATTATCCCGTTCCCCCCGCCGGATGGCCGCCTCGCCGATTTCCCGCAGACGCCTGTCACAGCGTTCCTCCGTCAGAGAATCCGGCGCCAGCGTCTCCCCAAGCTCTTCCGTCTTGATCGCATGCCAGAAACCGTCGCTGCACAATAGAAACGCTTCCCCTTTCCCTGCTGCCCCCATCCGAAAGTCCGGCTGGAAAAAGCCAAAACTGCCCACACATTTTGTCAGTCTGTTCGTTCCCTGTGTATGGTCTTTTGTCAACAGCGTTATGCGGCGCTTTTTCCGCGGAAATAAGCGGTATATTCTGCTGTCTCCGAGATGCCAGAGCAAATACTTTTTTTCCCACAAAACGAGCAGCGACATGGTCGTTCCCATTTCCAGCCCATGCTTCTCCGCATAGGACTGCAAACGCTGCTGTACCTGAAAAACGATTCGTTCCGCAGACCGCCGTAATACCCACAGCGGCTTCTTTTTTCCGACCGCTCGCAGCAGACCATCGTAAAACCATGTAATCAGCGCTTCCGTCAGATAGCCGCTCGCAATTTCTCCGCTGTCCATGCCGCCCATACCGTCACAGACCACCGCCATCAACACGCTGCCCCGGGACGTCATGGCCTGCAAAACGACAAGGGAATCCTGATTCGTCTCGCGTGCCGGTCCTTTGTTCCAATATACATTTACCTGATACTTCATTCTTACGGATAATATCCTTTCTTCCATGCACCATACATGCCCTCATTGGACAAGAGGATACCGTTCTTTATGCAAAAAAATGCCGCCGATGCAGGTGCAAATACTGAAATAGGTGAAAATGATACCCCTCATGGAAAAGGGTATATGCAGTGAAAACTGCAAAGATTTTCAGAAACATAATGAATTGTTCTATCAGAATTATACCTCATCCGGCGCAGTCTGGCAAGCATGCAGCATTGCCAAATTTTCAGCGCCGGTTTCGTTATTTCGTCTGCTCTGTCTTTTGATTTTAACGGATAATCTTCATAATATCATTATACATGACAAATACCATCAGAATCATGAATACCACAAGGCCTGCAAAATGCACAAGCCCTTCTTTTTCGGGGGATACCGGCTTTCCGCGGATTACCTCAAGGAACATGAATACAAGCCTTCCGCCGTCCAGCGCCGGAAGGGGAAGCAGATTCATAATGCCAAGATTGACGGAAAGCAGTATGATGATGTTCATCATCGTAAAGACAACGGAAGAAATACCGTAATCCTTCACCTCATCATAGGTATCGCCTACAAACTGCGCGATGCCGATCGGACCCGATACATCATCTTTCGACGCCTGCCCCTGTAAAAGCATCAACAGGCTTTTATAAGTCGCCTTTACCCAGTAGCGCACTTCATAAACACCGTACTGGAATACTTGCAGCGGATTGCATTTAAAGTATTCTCCGGCGCCCCGCAGCCCGATATAATATCTGCCGTCCTGTGTATCATAACGGGGCACGATCGTGACATCCTCCGTCACGCCGTCCCTCTTAAGCCTGATTTCCAGCGTTTCGCCCTGATTCATCGCGGAAATCAGGCTGACTTCCCGGTAAAGATGAATTTTTTCCCCGTTGATTCTGACGATCTCATCTCCCGGAAGAATACCGGCTTCCTCCGCCGCGGAATTTTCCATAATCTGCTGGACCACCGGTCTGTCAGAGCCGTTAAACGCCACGAGAATCAGAGAGAAAACAAAGGCCAGCACGAAATTAAAAAACGGCCCGGCAAATACGGTGGCAATCCTTGCCCATACATTTGCTTTCAGGAAAGAATGTTCGTCGACGTCTCCGTTTTCCGCCATCACGCCGTCTTCCCCGTCAAACATACAGGCGCCGCCGATCGGAAAAAGCTTCAGGGAATACTTTGTCTCTCCTCTTTGAAAGGAAAACAATGTGGGCCCCATGCCCACCGCAAATTCCACAACACGGATTCCGTTTCTTTTTCCGATCAGAAAATGACCGAACTCGTGCGATATGACTACAATTCCAAATATAATCAGAAATAAAATAACCGTTTTAATAATTCATCACCTGCTTTATATATTCATATGTTTCCGCTTCCGCCTGCAAAATTTCTTCCACGGAAGGGTTCTCTATTACTTTATGATGCCCCATTGACCGCTCGATTAATTCGGGAATCTGAAGGAATCCGATTTTTTGCTGTATAAACAGCGCGACCGCCTTTTCATTTGCCGCATTGAAGACCGTTGGAAGGCTGCCTCCCGTTTTCGCCGCCTCATATGCCAGCCGAAGCCCCCGGAATGTTTCCGTGTCCGGCGCCTCGAAGGTGAGCCGGCCAAGCGCAAAGAAATCCACTCTTTTTCCGGGAAGAGGCCGTCTGTCCGGATAAAACAGCGCATACTGAATCGGCAGTTTCATATCCGGCATGCCGAGCTGTGCCATAATACCGCCGTCCACATATTCTACCGCGGAATGAATAATGCTCTGCGGATGAATCACGACCTGAATCTGTTCTAACGGTACGTCAAAAAGCCAGCGCGCCTCCATCACTTCCAGCCCTTTATTGACAAGGGAAGCCGAATCTATCGTCACTTTTTTGCCCATGGACCAGTTCGGGTGCTTTAACGCATCCTCTATCGTCATCGCGCCCAGTTCTTCTCTTTTTTTGCCGCGGAAAGGCCCCCCGGATGCCGTCAGGATAATCTTGCTTACCCGCTCCCTGTTCTCGCCGTGCATCGACTGGAAAATCGCGCTGTGCTCGCTGTCCACCGGCAGAATGGAAACGCCGTGCGCTTTCGCAAGCGGCATAATCAGGTGCCCCGCCGTCACCAGCGTTTCCTTATTGGCAAGCGCGATCGTCTTTCCCTGTTCAATCGCCGCAATGGTCGGCCGGATGCCGATCATGCCGACAATGGCCGTCACAAGAACTTCCGCTTCTTCCAGCGTGGAAATCTCCAACAGCCCATCCATACCGCTCACAATTTTTACATCCATGTCCGCAACCCGCGCTGCCAGATCAGCCGCCGCCTTTTCGCTCCACATGGCCGCTATCCGCGGATGAAACTCCCTGATCTGTTTTTCCATCAGCTCCGTATTCGTCCCGGCCGCCAGCGAAACAACCTGTAAATCCGGCTGGTTTCTGACAATTTCAAGCGTCTGCGTGCCGATTGAACCTGTGGAACCGAGTATTGCAATTTTTTTCATCCTGTCCGTATCCTTTCTCATACCAAATCCGGCGTCATATGAAAAGTCAGCCTGTTATCAACGCAAGGCCGAAGAAAATAAAAGGCGCCGCCATGATCACACTGTCGAAACGGTCCATAATGCCGCCATGTCCCGGTATCAGCTTTCCGTAATCTTTAATCTGATGGTCTCTTTTGACCGCCGATGCCGCCAGATCACCTACCATAGATACAAGCGCTCCGACCGCGCCGAGACACATGGCCGGAAGAAGATCAATCCGTAACTGATCAACCGACACCGGATTAATCACATAGTAAGTGTACAACCCAAACAGAAGCGCCGCACCTACTACGCCGCCAACGCCGCCTTCCACCGATTTTTTTGGGCTGAGCTTCGGCGCCATCTTATGTTTTCCAAACAGAACACCCACCACGTAGGCGCAGGTATCGCTTCCCCAGGAACAGAGAAAAACGAGCACCGTCAGAATTGCCCCCTGTTCCCATCCTTCCCTGATGATATAGAGGGAAGACAAAAGCAGAGGCGCATAAATCAGCTCAAAAAAAGCTGCCATCACCTGTCCGGCCTGAAATCTCGGAAAGCTGAACACATAGACGAATAAAAAGACCAACAGCGCAACGACCGCGACCGCCATAAACACGCGGTAAACCGGAGCACGATCGTATTCTTCCATCCGGAGCAGACTGATATACAGTCCCGCATAATAAACCACGATCATCAGAAATCCCGTTACTTCCAGACCGTTCACTTTTTTGGCTCCGTCATGCACGCCCGTCGCCTTCGTCAGTTCTCTGTACGCTATCAGGGATATCGCACACAACACCGCATTCAGCATCAAACCGCCCGCAACGATCGTACCGGCTGCGACCGCAACCAGCACAATTCCACTGAGCAACCTCGTCCGAAACATCTTACCCCCTGCCTTTCTAAAGAATTTATTCTTCCTTGCCTATCATACCATACTTTCTGTTTCTCTTATTATATGCCGCGACAGCTTTTTCCAATTCTTCTTTGGAAAAATCGGGCCAGGCCGTTTCCGTAAAATAAAACTCCGCATAGGAAAGCTGCCATAACAGAAAATTGGAAATCCGCTGTTCATTGCATGTGCGAATCAAAAGATCCGGATCCGGCAGTCCGTTTGTATCCAGCGCATCGTTCAGCCGCTGCTCCGTAATCTCTTCCGGTTTCAGCGTTCCTTCTTCTATTTCCGCCGCCACCTTCTTCACGGCGCGGACAATTTCGTCCCGTCCGCCATAATTGATCGCGATCTGAAAATGCAGCCCCGTATTATCTTTCGTCGCCTCTTCCAGACGTTTAATCTGCTCTCTGATGTCCTCATCCAGCCCCGTTTTATCACCGATGATGCGGACGCACATATTGTTCTTTGCTGCGGTTTTGAGGCTGGTTTTCATATAATTGCGCAACAGTTTCATCAGAGCGTCCACTTCTTCCTTAGGTCTCGTCCAGTTCTCCGTGGAAAAAGCATAGACCGTCAGATATTGTATGCCCATGCGGTAAGCCTCTTCACAGATAACTTCTACCGTTTTCGCCCCCTGTACATGCCCGTAATTTCTGGGCATTCCCTTACGTTTGGCCCATCTTCCATTTCCGTCCAGAATAATTGCCACGTGATTCGGTATTTTCAGGCCCTCTTCCATGCTGCTTCCTCCTTTTTCATCCTGTCAGACCAATAAAATGCTGTAAAAACCGTAAAAAGGGACAGCAGCGTATTTCTACCCTGCAAGCCCCTCATAATTTTTTTATGTTCGCCTTCCCGCCTTCTTTTCCACGGCATATATATCTATCCATGAAAAACGGCTCATCCGCAACACTCTTTCCCGCACTTTTAGACGGTCATGATCTCTTTGGACTTCTCTTCTACCAGTTTATCCACTTCTTTGATATACTTATCCGTCAGTTTCTGTAACTGATCTCCGAGTTCCTTAATTTCATCTTCCGAAACCTCAGCTTTCGCAAGTTTCTTAAAAGCGTCCATTCCATCGCGTCTTGCATTTCTGATTGCGACTTTGTTTTCCTCGCCCCGCTTCTTAATATCCTTCACAAGCTCTTTTCTGCGCTCCTCGGTCAGATCCGGAAATACAAGCCGGATAACAACGCCGTCGTTACTCGGTGTAATGCCAACGTCAGACATCATAATTGCCTTTTCGATTTCTTTGATCAGATTTTTCTCCCAGGGAGCAATCTGTATCATTCTCGGGTCAGGAACCGTAATATTTCCCACCTGCTGAATCGGTGTCGGCGTTCCGTAATAATCCACTTTTATTTTGTCAAGTACATGAGGATTGGCACGGCCTGCGCGAATGGTTCCCAAATCCGTTTCCAGATAATCGTAGGATTTCTTCATTTTCTCATCATATGGCTTTAACCTGTCATCCATCTCCTGTTATATACCTTCCTCTCTTTTCTATACCGTAACTTTTGTTCCGCTGAACTGTCCTTTGATCGTATTGACGATGCTGTTCTTTTCATTCAGCGCAAATACCCACATCGGCATTTTGTTATCCCTCGCCAGGATGGAAGCCGTCATGTCCACAACCTGCAGATTTTTTTCAATCACTTCGTCAATGGTCACTTCGTCATATTTTCTGGCATCCGGATTCGTGCGTGGATCGCTGTCATAGACGCCGTCTACCGCCTTAGCAAGCAGAATCACATCCGCGTCCACCTCAACCGCCCGCAGTACGACGCCCGTATCCGTCGAGAAATACGGATGTCCGGTACCGCCCGCAAAAAAGACAACCATATTTTTACTAAAATATTTGTTGGCTCTGTCTTTGGAAAATAGTTTTGTAAAAGAACCGCATTCAAAAGGTGTCAGAACACTGGTCATCATACCGACGCTGCGGAAAATTTCCGATACATAGATACAGTTCATGATGGTTGCCAGCATACCGATCTGGTCGGCTTTGGTCCGATCTATGCTGTCGCTGGAACGGCCGCGCCAGAAATTGCCGCCGCCGATCACAATTCCTATCTGTATCCCTTCGTCCACAAGCTGCTTTACCTGTAAAGCAACTCCGCGTATCGTCTCATCATCAAATCCGGTCTTCTTATCGCCGGCCAGTGCTTCACCGCTTAATTTCAATAAGACACGCTGCATTTTAATACCCATGTCCTTTCCATGCTGAGATTATTTGTTTTTGCCTTTTTCTTTATTTTTCTTGATTTCTTCAAAGAAGGAAGTCGGATTAACGTCTGCATAGCACTGGGAACACATACCCTCGATCACGGCTCCGTTATTGATCTGTACGGATTTGGATTTAATGTTGCCCATTACGATTGCGGAAGTATCCAGTACCACCGGTCCGTGCACGTCGATATCGCCTTTTACCGCGCCGGCGATTACGGCGCTGCTCGCATTGATATTTCCGATCACTACGGAGCTCTGTCCGATCTTCACGCTGCCGCCGCTGTTGATTTCTCCGTTAATTCTTGCGCCTTCCGCATAAATTTCCGCTGCTTTGGAGTTACCCTGGATTGCACCTGTAATGTTCAGCTTGCCGAGAATGTCAATGTTTCCTATGACCGTACCGATCAGTTCCAGAGAGCCGCCGGAAGTAATATCACCTGTGATAGACATTCCTTCTGTCACGACCGCTGTTTCATCTGACACCTCCTGCTGCTGTACTTCCAATTCCATTTCCATCTCCATGTCTTCTTCCCTTTCTTTTTCCTGTTGAGATTCTGCCATTTCTTCTTCCTTTATTGCTTCATCCAATGCCGCAGGCGTAACCGTTTCCATCGCGTCCATCCCCGCCGCCGTATCTTCTGTCTGCTGCTCTTCGGGCAGCTGCAAAACCACATCGTCCGGAATCAAGTCGTCCGGAATCAAGTCGTCCGATGATGCTTCTTCCAGCCCCAATTCGGCCAGAATATCGTCTTCCCCGGCATCGTTTCGCAATGAATTCAATGAATCATCCGCCTCCGATGCAAGCGCTGCAAGCATCTCGTCTTCCGCCGGCGCCAATTCGGATACAGGCTCTTCCAAAGCCATCTCCTCCGCTCCGCTCTCCGTAGCCAGCGCTTCCATCTTATCCAGCATATCGCTCAAATCATCCGGTGTCGGTATGCCGCCTGGCTCCGCTTCCAAGCTCTCAGCCGTTTTCCCGCCATCCTGAGCGGCCTGAAGTTTTTCTTCCGGCGTCAGCTCATTCACAGCCTGAGATAAATCGTCCTTTAAGTCTGAGAAAAAACCCATTCCATCTTCCTCCTAGTCACTGCTAATATGTTGTATCGGTTCCGTATCTTCGGTAATCGGAACAATTACGGTATTATCCATCGCCTGAATCTGCTCGATCAAAGCAGGCAAAGCCTCTACCGTAGTATTTTTATTTGACGCATCGTGCATCAAAATAATACTCTCCTGATAATTGGGCAGGGTTGTCATGCAGTTGGCGATAATAGCCTCTTCGCTGATATAACTGTTGGAAGCGTCTCCGGAAGAGACATTCCAGTCAAAATACGCAATATCCTGCTCATCCAGATATGTAATCAGATCATACATATCCACCCTGCTCACCGTATTGCTGCTTCCGCCCGGAAATCTGCAATACCGGCACCAAACCCCCGTTGTTTCATACAGGAATTCCTGTAACCGGCTCAAGTCCTCTGCGTAACTTTCCACCGACTGATAAATCTCGTCATATTTATGGCTGTACGAATGCATTCCAAGCGTATGCCCTTCTGCCACAATCCGCTGATACAGCTCCCGGTACTGTGATTCTTCCTTACCCACCACAAAAAAAGTTGCCTTAACGTCATATTGCGCCAAAATATCCAGAATACGTTCCGTATTGCTGCTTGGCCCGTCATCAAACGTCAGATAAACCCTGCGGACACTTCCATCTTCCGGCGCCGCATCTTCTTCTATCGGCCCCGCTGCGGCCCCCGCACTGTCACGTTTGGAAACACTGACACCGTCCGCTGCATATCTGTCCGTATATTCTCCGCCTCCGCTGTTCTCCTGAGCGTCATTCGCCTCTTTATTTTCCGTTCCGGAGCCGCTTCGGTCCCCGGTATTTATTCCTGCGTTATTCTCTGCCGCTTCCGGCTCTCCCGTTTCCTCCCGGTCTTCTGTGTTATAAAAAGCTGCCGCTTCCACTGTCTGCGTCCGCAGTCTCTTCAATTCTCCCTGCACGACATAAAGGCGGATTCCCAGAAAAATACACAATACGGTAAGAACAGGCGTCGCTATTGCGAGAAAGATGATTATCGTTTTCCTTAAAAAGCGCCGTTTTTCTTTTGACATCGACGGCTTTTTCCCATCTGTCCCCGCCATCTTCTTCATAAACTCCTTCGTATTTTCAATATTCCTCATCTATCATAACACATCTTATGAAATACGAAAAGTAATTTTATTAAAAACGCTCCGAAAAATCGTCGCCCGGCAGCGACGATTATGAGAATGCTGCGCATTCTCCCTGTAATGGGCAGCTCTGCTGCTTCTTTCTTTCACGCATAAACTAAACCTTCGGCTGCATACGGCGGCAACGATTATGAGAATGCTGCACTTTTTTTCCTGATAAAACGAAATTGGAACTGGCCTTTCGGACAGTTCCATATTTTTACATGCAGCAGCTCGCCGTATACGGAGCCAGTTCCAGCCGCACAAAATAGCCTCTGTCGTTGTGGCAGACCGGGCAGGCCGGGGGTACTTTGGTTCCGCGGTAAATATGGCCGCATTCCATGCACATCCAGGCTGTCTCCACGTTTGCCGCAAAAAGTTCTCCTTTTTCCAGCCATTCAGCAAACTGGCCGAACCGGTTTCCGTGAATCTTCTCGATTTTTGCAATCTGTCTGAAAGAATCCGCGATCTCCAAAAATCCCTCTTCTTCCGCCTTATTCGCAAAATTCTGATACACGTCATCGTGCTCTTCATATTCGTTATGCTGCGCCATTCTCAGAAGTTCCGCCGCGTCTTTGGAAATATCCACGGGATAGGATCCGTCGATCGCAATGTTTTCTCCTGCCGCCCTGTCCAGATATTTATAAAAGACTTCGGCATGCTCTTTCTCCTGTTCTGCCGTAAAACGAAACACCGCTTCAACCACATACAGTTTTTCCGACCGCGCCTGCCCGGCTGCGATTGTATAACGGTTCCTCGCCTGGCTTTCTCCTGCAAACGCGCGCATCAGGTTGGTTTTTGTCTCACTGTTTTTAAAATCCATATTTATTTTCTGCTCCTTTCCCGGCATCCTGATATCATTCATGGGAAGAATGCCTGTTCTTCCTATCAGTTTTTCCGGGAAAGATTTTTTTATTCCTGAAGCAGTCCCTGAATGCCTTCGCGCTTAAATAAATCCTTGTAATATACAAGCTCGCGCTGAATCAGATCGTCTATTACCTGCATGCCAAGCAGCTCTACCGGCGCTTTATCATCCGTCAGCAGATAATTTCCTTTTTCATAAGGCACCAGGCCTTCGGACACGCGCCGTAACATTTCCTGCAGTTCCGGCTCCTCAACCATACTCCTGCCCGCTTCAAACAGGGAAAGTGCTTCCGGATTCTGCGTCGCAAACAGCTCTCTGTTCGTCGTTCCCGCTACATCCACCGTATAAACATAGTCAAAAACCGCCGCAATCGTATCCGCCAGGTATTCGTTGATATTGCCTTCCGTATTGGAGTGCATATTCATATTGACGACCATCACACCGTTTTCGTTCAAATGCTCCCGCACAAGCGTAAAAAATTCCACGGAAGACATCTGGAACGGAATCGTAATATCCTGATAGGCATCTACCATAATCACATCGTAGGTTTCCTGTACTGCCGCCAGATAACTTCTTCCGTCATAAGTCGTCACCTCAATCGATTCGGGCAGTTCAAAATATTCCCCCGCCAGGTCCGTGATCTTCTGATCGATTTCCACACCCTCTATGGACGCCGGATGATAATAATACTCACACTGTTTCGCATAAGTCCCGGTTCCCATACCGAGGACCAGCAGGCTGCCGTCCGCCTTCCCCGACATCATCGGAGCCGCCATCGCATAGTCATAATACATGCCGGTGGCCCCGCCGTCCTTTTTCATAATGGACTGCACGCCGAACAGTACATTGGTCGATAAAATAACGCTGTCTTCCGTTTCTTTTACCTGCAAATAATTATAGATGGACTCGCCCTCATATAATAGGTTTTTCTCCCAGAATGCAAAACTGCCGGAAGCTCCGGTAACACAGCAGATCAGGAATAAAATCCCCCCGATAACACAAGGCTTCTTTTTTCCTCTCGTGCTGACAAAATAAACCAACGCAAGCAAAAGCAGTATTCCCGCAAAAATCAGGAAAGTAATGGAAGTACCTACCGCCGGAATCGTCACGAAGGTCGGCACAAAAGTACCGATGATACTGCCTATCGTATTGAACGCATTTAAGGAGCCAACCGTTTTACCGCTGTCGTCCAGACTGTCTACCGTGTATTTTACAAGCGAAGGCGTCACCGTTCCGAGTAAAAACAACGGGAATACAAAAATAACCATACACGCCAAAAAAGCAGCCCAGATCAGAAAATTGCTGCTAATCGCAAAAACCAGCGCCGCCGATATACCGATAATCACAAATTTTCCCAGTACAGGAATCGCCGCAATCCATACGGCCGCGATGATCATGCGCACATAAAGCCTGTCCGGATTAGGATTCTTATCCGCGCTTCTGCCGCCCCAAATGTTGCCGAGAGCCATAGCGATCATTATCGTTCCGATGATAATCGTCCAGACAATCTGCGAAGAACTGAAATAAGGCGCAAGTAATCTGCTTGCGCCCAGTTCTACTGCCATGACGGACATTCCTGCAAAAAACTCCGTCAGGTACAGATAATATTTGTTTCGCAAAATGCCCTGTCTCCCGGAAATTGCTTCTTTTTCTACATCCACATTTTCCATCGATGAACTTGCCTTTCTTTATATCCGCCTGTTTACGGATATAAAATAATTAGATACTGAAATCAAATTTACCGCCTGTTACCGGTTTTTCTTCCGATCTGATCTGATTCCAGTCCACGTTTTTGATCTTTTCCAGAAGTTCTTCCACAGAACCAGCCTGCACCAGTGTCTTCTTTGTTCTTCCCTGTGCCGCTATATCCTGATCTTTCTGCTCCTGTGCTTTCTTTTCCTGCTCAGCTCTTTCCTCTTTCTTAGCTTCTCTTGTCTTCTCAATCCATTCTTTCTGTCTTTCCCCTGATTTCTCCAGCTCAGCAAAATAAGAAACCTGACCGTTTTTATCGATCGAAATACCAACACGCGTTACATCTTCATTGTCATCGCCAAGCTTCTCTTTGATATCCTTTAACTGTCCTACCGCGTCATCCAGAATACCTGTGTATTTTGCTTTCACTTCTTCATCAGCCGCCATCGCTTCCAAAGTATCAGGATCGATCAGCGTACTGAATTCCTTTGTTCCTCTCGAAAGATAAGCTGCCGCTTCCTCTTCAGTCTCATAATCAGCAACGATAAAGTCCATATTGCTGTATGTTTTCTTCATCTCTTCCAATAATTTCTTCGCCCAGTCGCTCAACTGCACCGGCTCTTTTTTCTCTGTTTTCTCCGTCTTCTCAGCTTCTCTGGTACTCCTGCTCTGTGTTGTGTTTCCCATATAGCTGTTCTGGTATACGCCATATCCTTCGATTTTGCTCATTGTTTGTCCTCCTTTGACTTATTACGAAATCCATTTCTGACGCGTAACACTTTATGTCTTATTGGTTATATCGGATATTTCCAGATTTTTCTTTAGAGGGTTTGGAAGATGATTTATCTTATTTCGTAAAATGTAGTCACGGCAGAGGGAAAGCGGATACTTTTTCGACCGTGTGTCCTCTTGTCTGCTGAGAGGATATTTGTCACCGCAAACATTGTATTTTACTGGCTTTTCAGTAATTTTTAACTGCCCTATATCTATGCCTTTTCAACTGCATCCCCCAAATTTATTTTGGAGGAAAATTCATTTTGCTTTTTAAAATTTCTTGTTGCATATTTTTCAGATTTGGGGGATAAAATTCTTCCCCCAAATATCTCTATTCTTCTCGTTTAACACGTACTAAATACCCATAATATCTACAGACAATAAATTCCAATGCTGCAAACGAATATTCATCAAAGCTAAATTGTTCCGTCTCATACTGTTTCATAATAAATATAACTTTTTCTTTAAACTTATCAAACGTTTTCTCCAATTGCAATGCGATCCCTTCACCTGCCTGATTCATCGCATAGACATCATAAAATTGGGATTCTTCTTCGGACCTTAAAAACCATACACATTTCGTAACATTTTTCAAATCATCTTTTAAAAAGCTCTGTAAAAATTGATATAATTCACTCTGATCCATTAAAACTATCCATTCCAACATAGTCCCCCAAAATACAGAAGTCCGATAATCTTCTGCCAAAGCTCCCATATCAATAGCAATAGCATCTTCAATAGAATCTGCAGCCGTTGGATATTTATGGTACATGAGATAATAATGCGCTAAACATGTACACTGATATCTCATTAGTCCACAAATATCTTCTGTCCGTTCTAAACAATCCAATAGGCGATATAACATACTGACAATTCCAATATGGCGGTCATATGGCGCATATGCAAATTGTGCATGATTATTTATTAAATTAATGATACTTGCGTGAACCTCATAACATCTTCCAGCCGCCACACTATCATATTCCCTTCGAAATGATAAATAATAAGCATACGAAATCAGATACCCTAATACCTCATACACCAACAATCTCTGCTCTATTGTATTATAAAATGGAATCCTGTCTTCTCCCTCACAACAATACCGAACCGCCGCATAATATTTTTGATTCCATTTTTCATACATAGACAAAAATTTATGTAACCACTCTACATCTGGTAATTTGCCAAGTTTATTGTTCTCTAACATATATTTCCAGTATTTGATAATCAGATATTCTGATACCATAATACCAATTTTGTAAATACCTGCTTCGGCTGCATATTGAGCAATCATCTGACATGCCAAATAGAGACCTGAAAGTTTCTTTCTCCGTTCTTTTGGTGTGTCTATACTTTTTAATCGTAAAAGATAATCATCAATAATACATTCAAAATACTCATTTCTATAATCACTTCCATTCCTTTTTCGGAACTCTTTTGCCAGTTCCTTCAAGTAATAATCCAGATTTTCTTTGGTAAAACCTTTCTCAACAGACATTCCTTATCTCGCTTTCTACAATATTAAACCTTAGAAATTCGGGAATCGCTTCTTTTAAACATTGTTCTTTCCTGTCAAGGGAACCATCCAATTTTGCAGCAAGAACAATATCCCTCGGATATAATGGTTCCTCCAGCGTACAGTTCCTTATATCTTCATAATCATTGCACAATGGGAGTCCATTTTCCCTGCTTAAATAATCTACCATAGCCAGAAGGTAAAAGCTTTCCCGATACCATTGCCGTTCCCAATAAGTCCTTATCTGATTTTTTTCTAAAATATCAATAATAAAGTCCATATCCCCCTTATCTTTCACTAAATGACAGATATTACTTTTATATATTTCAAAATCTCTTAAATTTGGAACATCTTCATCTTCTATAAAACATTCTGCCAGAAGTGCTTCCATTGTCACATGAAGCGTCCTCGCTAATTTATAGATTGTTTCTGCCGTACATTTTTCAATCCTGGTTTTTCCTTTCACAATATCCGACAATGTAGTATATGGTACATGGCTTTCCTTTGCACACTGATAAACAGAAAGCTGCTTTTCCTTTAACAAACTCATCAATTCCATTTCTCTATTCTCCATTTCATGGATTCTTTTTCTATTGATTATAACGGTACATCGTGATAGTGTCAAGAAATGAAATTTCCGGCATATAATATGCAAAAACCCCTGTAAATGGCATTTCCACACCACTTACAAGGGTTTTCATTCTTATCGTTATTCTCCTGATTCCGACAAACTTCTACGCATTCATCTGTTTTGCAACTTCTTCCGCAAAGTTCTCTTCCTTCTTCTCCAAACCTTCACCGGTCTCAAAGCGTACAAAAGATTTGATGGAAAGATCTGCGTTATTCTCTTTTGCAACCTGCTCAATGTATTTCGCAACGGTCTGCTTTCCGTCCTCTGCCTTTACATATACCTGCTCTAAGAGGCATACTTCTTTCAGTTCTTTGTTCAGGCGGCCGTTTACAGCTCCTTCAATTACCTTCTCCGGCTTGCCTGCCATTTTCGGATCGTTCTTGATCTGCTCCGCAATGATTTCTTTCTCATGCGCTTTGTATTCCTCGGACACATCCGCTGTGGAGATATACTTCGGAGAAAGTGCCGCAACCTGCATTGCAATATTTGTCAGTGCCTCTTTGATGCCATCGTTTACTGCGTTCGTTGCCGCTTCCACAATAACACCGATTCTGCCGCCGCCATGCACATAAGTTACAACACAGCCGTCGTTTGCAACAACCTTCTGAAATCTTCTGATATTCAGATTTTCGCCGATAACCGCAATTTTATCAACCAGCGCATCTTTTACGGTCTTCGCCGTATCAAGATGCCATGCTTCTGTCATAAAAGCATCCAGATCTGCTGCGTCGGAAGCAACAGCCTGCGCCGCAACCGCCTCTACATATGCCTGGAAATCAGCATTCTTTGCAACAAAGTCTGTTTCGGAGTTTACTTCTACAACCGCCGCCGTCTTATCATCCTTTACGGCAACACGGCACAGACCTTCTGCCGCGATTCTTCCGGCCTTCTTTTCTGCCTTCGCCTGTCCGTTCTTTCTCAAATATTCTACCGCCGCATCCATATCGCCATTGGTCTCGCCGAGAGCCTTTTTGCAATCCATCATGCCCGCACCGGTCAGTTCTCTTAATTCTTTTACCATTGCTGCTGTGATAGCCATTTTATATTTTCCTCCTGTATGATCAAATTATCGTTTCTGTCTTCATCCGGCTCTGATTAAGCTTCCTGCGCTTCCTCTGCTGCTTCCGTCTCCGCAGCCGCCTCTTCTACATACTCTTCAGCGCCCTGATTTGCTTCGATAACGGCATCTGCCATCTTGGATACAATCAGTTTTACGGCTCTGATCGCATCATCATTACCGGGGATAATATAATCCAGTTCTTCCGGATCACAGTTCGTATCACCGATACCGATCAGTGTAATTCCCAGCGTATGCGCTTCCTGAACACAGATTTTCTCTTTCTTGGGATCTACAACAAAAATACAGTCAGGAATC
This sequence comes from uncultured Lachnospiraceae bacterium, assembly GCA_910584965.1. Lineage (GTDB taxonomy): Bacteria > Bacillota > Clostridia > Lachnospirales > Lachnospiraceae > UBA3282. The sequence goes on from CAJUDZ010000005.1 coordinate 32,656, forward strand.
CTTGTCATATCTTTAATTCCGCCCAGGTTCTTCTCCAGTTTTTCCCATTCTTTTTTCAGTTTGATAACTTCTTTCTTGGGAAGCACGTCGAACGTACCGTCTTCTGACATCGTTTCGATTGCTTTTAATCTGTCAATTCTGGAACGGATTGTCTTAAAGTTGGTCAGCATTCCTCCTAACCATCTTTCATTTACATAATACATACCACAGCGTTCCGCCTCTGTCTTAACAGCATCCTGTGCCTGTTTCTTTGTTCCGACAAAAAGGATCGTTCCGCCCTGGGAAGCAACGTCAAAAACCGCCTTGTATGCTTCGTCAACTTTTCCTACAGACTTCTGCAGATCGATAATATGAATACCGTTTCTCTCCGTAAAAATATAAGGAGCCATTTTAGGGTTCCATCTTCTCGTCTGGTGTCCGAAATGCACACCTGCTTCCAGTAACTGTTTCATTGAAATAACGCTCATGTCTTCTACCTCCATTTGGTTGTTTTCTTCCACATGCCTTGCCAAAAAACTGCTTATCTGCTTACTCCAGCGTATGAAGCACCAACAGATAATGGGCATATGTGTTTTCTGCGTTCCGTATGGGGAAAGCTCTTCCCGCACACACTTAGATACTATAACATAAAAAACCCCTCATATGCAAGGGGTTTTCACAAAATTTTCCTTTCGTTTGTTTTTCAATTTGTTTAAAATGAATTTAATATTCGTTCTTTTTGTTTTGCAAATTCCTCATCAGAAATAAGTCCTTCTTCCATCATTTCATTCAGCTGTCTCAATTTGTCCTTGATATTATCAGCAGATGATATCTCCTTCTTTTTATTCTCATTCTTTACAGCTTTATTATCACAGTCTAACATATTTAATCTAATGATTCTTCTCATATCTTTTGAAGGAATTAATTCTTTTAACGCCTCATGAGCATCATGTGTGAATTCTAAATTTTTAATTTCGCCTTCGGAATTCTTATAAATTAATTCTATTTTACGGTCATCTTCCGAAATAACTTCTGTTTTCACCGGTTCTCTGCTGCTGATTATCGCTCCAGCATCAGACGCAATCACATAACCGAACAAAGCTCCTTTTAGTGAACTTCCTCCCCCAGATACTGTCGTATATTTTCGTAATTCACCCATCTCTTCAAAGTATAAAATTGATTCAATCGGAATGGTTCTGCGTTTCAGTTTTAATATATCCGGTTTTTTGACTGCACTTGTTTCAACAAGCTTATAATAGTTTGACATGGGAAACATATTAAGAGCATCGTTCTCAATCCATATATACTGTAAAATATTTGAATGAAATCCATTTTCATCGATGTCTATCAGAGTGGCACATGTATTGCTTTGTACGACTCCAATTTTCTTAACATAATCATCATATTCCATTTGAAAAGCATTCATATTTGCGATTAATTGATTGTTATCCTCTTTTTTTTGTTCCATAATTCCAACTAACCCTGCAATAAACAGAAAAAAACTAACGCTCATAATAATCAGATAAATATTTAGCAGGGTTTCATTGTACGGGAGGAACACGAATATGACTGACAATATAATCATGGTCAAAAAACAGCCTATTGATAAATTGGTCATATCTATTTCCCACTTTTTCATCTCAAAATCTCCCGTCTGCTTATTTCTTTTGTCACAGTTATTCTACCACACCTAAATAACTATCTCAAGCAATGTTTCAATATGCTTTTGTGCTTGCTTTTGTGCTTCAGTATCTCCTTCCCGTTACCTCATAAATTTTAAAAATGCAAAAAAGAAGCCTCTTTTTTAGGCTTCTTTAGAACTACTGACAAGAATTTGACCTGCGACCTCCTCACTACAACACCCTGTTCCTGGCAGACATTTTTATCCATTTGCTAAATTATACTGTATCACAAGTCTTTTTACTTTATCAATATACTTTTGTATTACCCAACGCTAACCTTTCCTTCGCCTTTCTTCTTTCTTCAATCCGGAGCCGCCGGATTTCACATCCTCCCATCACGGCTGCTGGCCGGTGATCACTCTCGCAATCTGCTCATTGTCCGCATCCGGCGGAATCGTGTAATTTCCCGCTCTGATCTTTTTATCATATCCGTTTTCACAAAGGAATGTATCAAAGGCAGATGCGGATTCGACAATACCCGCATCTTCCAGTTTCCGGCTGACCGTATAGGAACCGTCCCCGTTTCCAATCGTAATAAGCGCAGGCACACCGGAAGAATCTTCCGGCCCCATTTGTACATCGGCATCCTGCTGCTGCGCATCCTGAACTTCAGCGTCATCCTGCGCCGCCAAAGGCTCCTGTGTTTCCTCTCCTGTTTCGCTGTCATCCGGTACGGATGCCGCATTTTCATCAGGCAAAATGGGTTCCGGTGCTCCGTCGGAACCGGTATCTGCATCCGCTACCGCGTTCTCCTCCGGGTTGTTTTCTTCCGGCACATTCTGCTCCGATTCTTTCGCCGGCAGCTCAACAGCCTCTCCTCCGGTGGAAGTTTCCTTTTCCGGCATAACCGTTCCATCGTTTTCCAATTCACCGTCCTGTGGATCGGCATCATCCGACGCTGCATCGGTAAGCACCCGGTTTTCTGTCATGCCCAGCTGTTTTGCCCTTGCGATGATCTCATCATCCGTCATCGCTTTACTCCTGGACGAGGTAATTCCCATAATAATTGCCGTTACCACAATGCCGAGACCAAGACCCCGTAAATAGTATTTTAATTCCATAGTCCACCTGTCACTTGTTATTCTTTCCCTTACAGTCCTTCAAATAAATCAATGACTAATTTTACCTCTCCTATACCAAGTCCTAATTCTTTTGCAATCGCCATATTGGATTTTCCGGCCTTATGCAGTTCCAGAATCCTTTCGTTACTGTTTCTTCCGTTATTTTTTCCATTCATGGCATTTAAAAACTGAATATTAAGCGGACTGTTCTCCACCATTCTTTCCAGCTGCGGTAATGTTTCCGTTCTCTGGAATTCCTGCTGCGGTTCCGCAACATAATCGTAGTCGCTGTCCGGGTCATGAATAATTTCCACCCGCGGCGGTGCAATCGGGATAAAGCGGTCCTCTTCCTGCATCTGAGGATTTTCATCATAAGCTGTTTCTCCGGTATCTTCCGGCTTTCCGGCATATGAAACTGCTCTGGCAACTTCCAATGCCTCCGCATAGTCCGCTTCCCTGTCCTGCACTTCTCCGATATTATCAGAATCATCTCCGTCAAATTCAGGCATACCAATGTCCGGGATTTCTCCGGAAAATTCGGGAATGCCGATATTCGGCACATCTTCCTCAAACTCCGGTATATCAATCTTAGGTACGTTTCTTTCAGGCTCAAATATATCCGTTTCCGAAACTTCCCTTTCAAACACCGCAGGCATCCTTCTTTCAGATTCGACTACGACAGCCTCCGAGACGTTTCTTTCGAATGCCGCGGGCATCCTTCTTTCAAATTCGGCTGCTGCTGCCTCCGGGGCATTTCTTTCAAACGCTGAAGGCAGTCTTCTTTCAAACTCGGCTGCAGCTGCTTCCGGAACATTTCTTTCAAACGCCGCAGGCATCCTTCTTTCAAATTCGGCTGCAACTGTCTCCGGGGCATTTCTTTCAAACGCTGCAGGCGTCCTTCTTCCAGACTCAGCCGATGACAGCTCCGGTACCCGGAGCACCGGCACCATGCTGTGCCCGCGCGCCTCCAGTGCCGCCGTCATGACGGCGCGAACCGCGTCTTCCGCTTCCCGCACGCCGCTTTCGACCGCTTTCACGGACTCCTGTGTTTCTCTGGCAGTAATTTCCGCGTCTTTGACGGTCTGTTTGATTTCTTCGGCCGTTCTTGCCGCCTCCGAAACGGTTTCTTTCAGGTTGTCATGTTTATCGTTCAGCATATCGTAAAGGAACAATACTTCTTTATGGTTCTTATTGATCTCTTCCAAAACCGTATCGGAATATTCATTGACCGCCATGATCTTTTCATTGGTTACTCTTTCCATAGAACGCTCAGTCTTCTCAATTGCATAACTGACGGTCTCGTCGATGATATCTGAAATATGAGTTTTGGCTTCTTCGACTTCTTTATCGACCACTTTTCTGACTTCATCTTCTCCGATAAGCTGAAGCGTCTCGTCCATATCTTCTTTTCTGGCAGGCATAAGATAACCCAGGATGCAAATAACTGCACCCGCTATAATCAGAATAATTTCTACAATGCCCATCTTAAACCCCCGTTTTCGTATCTCTTACATGGATATATCAAAATTTCCGACTCCTTTTAACAGTACTTTACCGTCCGTTTCCGGCTTTTCTTTTTTTCTGCCTTTCCGTCCGCCGTCGCCGGAATATTCGTTACTGCCTTTTTCTTTTGCGTCAAATTTTTTATTCTGATATTCCGATTTTTCTCCACGATATACTTTTGTCATCTGATTTTCGATGACTTTTGAAAACTGCTCGCTCACATTAGCCTGTTCTACCATGCCCTTTGTGTCTTCATGGTGCTTGATCGTTGTAAAATCCTGTGCCCTCGTAATCTGTCCCTGTATCTCGATCTGTCCTATTGCCATTTGTGTCTCCCTTCTTTCACAGTGCTGTCATCTTCACTTCGCCGCCAACTTTAACAAACTTACAGAATTTCATCTCTTTCTGCACCGTCATGGAAACATCTCCGATACAAATTTTCGTTCCCGGATGCACGGTTTCCTTAACAGTTACGTTGGCTCCGGCGATTCCTCTCGTCAGACCCTGTAATCGTTCCATTTCCTGTACGTTTTCAGCAACAATTCCGGATTTCATCTGATTTGCTTCCACTAGCGTCTGTAAATATTGCAGCTGTTCCGGCGACATTTTAGCACCCTGCGCCATTTTCTTTTTGGTGGAAATCAAAATCTGCTGGATAGACTGTATTTCTTTATGCTCCGTTTCGATCTGCTTCTGAAGTTCCTGGAGCCGGATCGTCAGATTCGGATCAACGCCGACTTCCACAATCGTATCCGCGCCCATCGCTGAACCGAGTGTTTTTACATTAACGCTGTTTACCGCACTCACGCTGCCGCCGGATATGAATCCCTTTCTGCCGTCTATGTTTATTTCGGTTCCCGCCATTAACCGGCTGTGCAAAACCGACTCGGAAGCAATATAACCGTCTGCCTGAGCAGTCACGCCCTGCAAAAACTTGGAAATAATGTTACCTCCGGCTTTCAGGCTGCCTTTCCCCATGCCGTTCACCCCGCGGGCGATGATAATGTTTTCTCCCGCCTCCAGAACTGCGCCTTCCACGACACCTTTTATCTCGATATCACCTTTGGCTTTCACCTGGAAGTTGGTGCAAACATTTCCATTGACCTGAACGCTTCCCTCATAATCGATATTGCCCGTCGCATTGTCTACATTTTCAACAATCAGAACATCGGAGACGAAAACGCTCCCTTCTATCAATTCCACATGACCGCTGACCTGAGAGATCAGTGTCGTATTATCCTCAGAAATTTCTATATTATTACCGTATTTTAAAACTGCCTTTTTGACATCCCGCGGTTTCAGCCGCTGTCCAAGCAGATTTGTTCCATACTCTCCGGGATCTTCCGGTATCAGTCTCGCCAGAACGTCTCCCTTATCACAGTGCTGCACAACATTCAGCTGGAAAAAGTCCACGCTCCCGTCTTCCTTTAACGCCGGTTTCACTTTTCTATCCGTGTTAAAATAGTATTTGATACTGGCATCCCTGCCATGCACGGGTTCCTTTCCCTGTGCGATAAGAATATCCTTACAATAATCCCTTCTCTTCGCAAAACATTTCTGAATGACTTCTGTAAGAATACCGTATTTAATCCCGCTGTTTTCCAAATCCTGTATCAATTCGTCAGCGGTCATCAGTCCTCCCCCGACGGAAGGCGCATAAAACCTGACATATGCACGCATATTATCAGGTGTTATCGTAAGTTTATAGCATTCACGCTCCGGAAGCGTTGTGCGTTTCTCAAGCAAAACAGCCATCCTTTTTTCTGCGGAGGCTTCCACCGCTTTATATAGGCTGTTTTTATCACATACAATATCTTTTGAGGAAAGATATTCCATTACATCATTTACGGAAACGGGTTTTCCTCCCTCCGTAGGAGGAATCAGTTGAATGCCAGTCTTACCCTCTTCGTGAATTAATCTGAAAAATCCGTTCATGCACACCTCTCATTCGGGGCCTCATTATGCAGTAAACGTTACCTGTCCGTAAGAATACCCATATAATTTCCCAGTTTTGTTTTCATTTTCTGTAAAGCTCTTGTATGAAGCTGCGAAGTTCTGGACTCAGAAACTTCCAGAATACTGCTGATCTCTTTCAGCGTCAGATCTTCATAATAATACAGTACGATAACTTTACGCTCCTTCTCTGTCAAAAGTTCCAGCGCGGCGGCAAGAATACGTTTCAATTCATCCCGTTCTATCACTTCTTCCGGTTCGTCGAACTGTGCTTTACGATTAAAGCTGTTATCGTTCGGAATCTCGCTTCCCTGTTCCATAAACTCATTCAGGGAAACGACATTCGTTATTTTCATTTGCGACTGCCAATCGACATATTCATCGTTTGTAATACCCAGATTGGCAGCTACTTCTTCATCCGTTGCGCTTCTTCCGCATCTGGCTTCGATCTCTCTGATCGCCGTATCAATCTTTTTCTGCTTCTGCCGGATAGTTCTGGGAATCCAGTCCATTTTCCGTATTTGATCAAGAATTGCGCCTCTGATACGCAGACTGGCATATGTTTCAAATTTAACATCCTTGAGCGCATCAAACTTATCGATCGCATCGATCAGACCAAAGATACCATAGCTCACCAGATCTTCATATTCCACATTATAGCCAAGATACATACTAAGCCGGCCTGCAACCATTTTTACAAGCGGGGCATATTCCAATATAATTTTTTCCCTCACCACGGAAGACCTGGTTTTATCATATTCTTCCCAAAGTTTCTTTCTGCCTGCTTCGTCCATCAAATTTCCCAATTACACCGTGGCGCCTGTCAGAAAATCAACTCTTCATCATCATGACTCAGCTTATTTTCCTGTGCCGCCTTCCCGGCCCCTTTCGGCTCTTTTAATTTTTCCGTACCGTCTGCTTCGTCAAGTTCCTTCTCGAATACTTCACCCGCTTCCCTGCGTTCCTCTTCAATTTGTGCTTCAAAACGGTCTAACATCCATTTTAATGTTTCGCCCGCTATAAAAAAGGCAATCAACACCCATAACAATATAACGAGCATATCTTTCGACTTATAGTGCAGCATATACATCGTAATGCTGGTTATCGCGCCCGCAAGGAGCATGACAAAGGGCGGAATCAGCTTTCGTTTTCTCGCCCGTATCGCCGCTTTTTTCTCTTCCAGCTCACGTTCTCTTGCTTTTTCTCTTTCAAGCTCCGCAATATCCGTTATCAGCTCCAGCGCATCTTTTTCCTCTTCCTGTTCCAGTTCTTCCTGTTCTTCTTTTTTCAATTTCCGCACCCCTTACATTCTTCACCGGACATGAATACAGCCTTATATTGTTTTTTCCGATCTTCCGACCGCACGAATTACAAAATCCCCGGTCTCCGGATAAAAAATAACGGTCCTTCCGTAATTCGCTCCTGTATCCTCCGCAAGAATCGGTATTTTCAACTGCGCAAGCTTTTTCTTGGTAGCCTCTACATTTCTTTCACCCACGCGGGTTGCCTCAGAATTTCCTCCCTGAAAAGAGAACATCTGAGCGCCGCCCGCAATTTTTGCAACAAGTCTTGTTCTGTTCGCCCCTTTAGCCACAACCCGCTTTACCAGCTCTTCTATCCCCGTGTCGGCAAATTTTGGAATATTGCTGTTGTTTCTGATCGCTGTACTATCGGGAAGCATAATATGTGCCAATCCCCCTATTTTGGTCGCGGGATCCCGTATTGCGATTCCTACGCACGAACCAAGCCCCAGCGTTGTAATTCCATTGGGACTAACACATACATTTAAATCGGCCATACCGACCTTTATCACCTCAGCCATTTCCTGAATCTCCCACCTTCAACTTTCGGCATTCTTAAACTGCCATGCCCAATGCCGATAATATTTTGCTATATGATTCCAAATCCGGAATTAAAATAAAATATCCGTCTATCGCCACTTCATCAAAAAACTGCGTCTGTATCAACAGCATCCGGTCGCCTACGGCGCCAAACTGTATGGCCGGCACACTCATGATCGCTCCCGCCATATCCACTGCCACATCCGGTATCGTTGGGAATATTTTCAAATTCGTCAGCGAAGATAACGAATTCAAATATGCCCCCGTAATGATATTTCCCACCTCTTTCAATGCGGAAAATTCCATTTCGGAGAACTCTTCTCCTTCCATTTCCATTCCCATCAGTTTTGACACAAGAAATCTGGCGGAATTTTTTTCCAGAAGGAACATAATGCTTCCGGTTATATCCCCTTCTACGCCCAGATAAATACCGGCCATAATCTGTTCTTCACCGCCCATCGCCGTGCCAACTTCTTTAAATTCCAGCAACCCTACTTTCGGCACCGACATATCCACCTTGCACTGCAGCATCTGTGCCAGCGCCGTAGTCGCATTTCCAGCGCCGATATTCCCCAGTTCCTTCAGAATATCGAAGTACTCCTGAGACATTTCGTCAAAATTTAATTCACCCACAAATAAACCTCCTAAGAATTTTCCGGCACGACCAGATTCAAATCCAGAAGCGAAATCAGGCCGCCCTCGTATTTTCCAATTCCGTATATAAAATTATCTTTTTCGTCTTTGGAAGCATAGGCCACTTTTTCAATCTGTGCCGTTTCCAGCGTGACAACCTCTTTTACCTCATCGACGATAATACCTATCATTCCCTGCTGTTCCATTTTAATCACAATGATTCTGCTGGATTTGGTAACAACATCTTCTTCCAGTCCCATCTTGATACGGATGCTCATAACGGGAAGGACTTCGCCGCGCAGATTAATAACGCCTTTTAAATAAGGTGCGACTTTGGGTACTCTTGTAATTTTCTGCATTCTCAGAATGTTATCGATGTATTTGATATCGATGCCATACTGTTCATCTCCCAGTCTGATCACGATAAACTGAGTTGTATCATTAGCAACTTTTAATTCTTCCATTCTACCCTGTCTCCTTCCCTTAAATCAGTGCGTTTGCATCCAGAATCAGTGCCACTTCGCCATCTCCGAGAATTGTTGCGCCGCTGATGATCTTGCACTTATTGATATACTTGCCCATGGACTTGATAACGATCTCCTGCTGTCCGATCAGTTCGTCAACTACCAGGCCTGCATATTTGTCACCTTTCTTCACGATGACTACAACAAGATTCTCATTCGGGTCTTTTGTACTCTCAATATCCAGAATTTCCGTCATGCGGATCAGTGGAATTACAATATCTCTTAAATGAATGACCTCTTTATTCTGTACCAGTTTCACATCCGATGCAGGAATATCTTCCAGTGTCTGAATGGAACCGAGGGAAATCGCATACTTCTCGCCGCCGATAACGACCATAAGCGCCTGAATAATGGCAAGTGTCAGGGGAAGTCTGATAATCCATGTACTGCCTTCGCCCAGTTTTGTTTTAACTTCCACTTCGCCGCTCAACGCTTCGATCTTAGATTTTACGACATCCAGGCCGACGCCTCTTCCGGAAACATCGGATACCGTTTTAGCTGTCGAAAAGCCGGCGTTAAAGAGCAGATCAATGATTTCTTTCTCGGTCATGATCTCCGCCTGTTCAGGTGTGATAACGCCGCGTTCGATTCCTTTATTCTTAACGGATTCCGTATCGATACCGTTACCGTCATCCCTTACCTCGATGACAACGTTATTGCCGTCCTGATAAGCATCGAGGAAAATGGAGCCGACTTCCGGCTTTCCTCTTTCCTTACGCACTTCGGCAGACTCTAAACCATGGTCGGCAGAGTTACGCAGAAGGTGCATCAGCGGGTCGCCGATTTCATCCACAACCGTACGGTCGAGTTCTGTCTCTTCACCGGACATATAGAGTTCCATTTTTTTATCGAGTTTTTTGGACAAATCCCTGATCATACGAGGGAACTTCGTCACAACGCTCTCGATCGGAACCATTCTTACCTTCATAACGGACTCATGAAGGGACGTGGTAACGCTTTCCAGATATTCGATCTGATCATTTACTTCGGAATTTGAATTGCCTTCTACCGTTGCCGAAGCCGATACGAGGGAATTCTTGGCAATAATCAGCTCGCTGACAAGATTCATCAGCGTATCGAGTTTTTCGATATCGACTCTGACGGTACGGTTTACGATCGGCTTGCCCGTTCCCGCTTTCTTATCGTTCCGGTTTGCCGCCGGCGCCGCTTTGGGCGCTGCCGGAGGTTCCGCCGCTTTGGGCGCTTCTGTCTTCTGAATTTCCGCCTTGACAGGTGCCTCCTTTACAGGAACCTCTTTCACGGGTTCTTTCTTGACAGGCGCTTCTTCCTTGACAGTCTTCTCTTCTGAAACTTCGGTCTCTCTCTCTGCTTTCTCGGGCGGCGCCACATATTTTCCAGCCTCATAAACGCCTCCTGCCACGTCCTCAATTTCGGAAACGCTTTTGACTGCCTGAAGCACTTTATCAAGCGCTTCGTCCGCTACGACGATCAGACTGAAATCCAGATCAAATTTTTCATCTTCGATATCCTGTGCCGAAGGGTTAGAGTAAATAATTTCACCAAACTCTTCCACCGCCTTGAATACAAGAAAAGCTCTTGCCGCCTTCAAAATACAGGCTTCCTGTACTTTTACCGTCATGCCGTAAGCCTTTTTACCCTGATGCAGCGCTTCCGCAATTACCGTCTGTTCGGACTCACCGAGTTTCATTTCCTGCCATTTCTGGCTCCCGGTCTCCGCCGCGGCTTCCGGTTTTGCAGCAGGAGCAGCCGTTTTCTCCGGTTCCGCATCCGAGCCGCCCTTTAAAATCGCGTTCAGCTGTTTAATCAAAGGTTCGTTGTCGTTTGTGCCTTCATCCGCACTCTCCCGAATATTCGTGTTATACTCTTCAAGCGCATCCAGACACTGGAAAAGAATATCGATCATATTCGCCTTAACCGTGATATTCCCGTTGCGAACCTCCGAAAAAACATTTTCCATATCATGGGTGAGGTTCTGCATCCTCTTATATCCCATCGTACCCGCCATACCTTTTAAGGAATGCGCAGCACGGAAAATTTCATTAATTGTGTCCATGTTATCGGGTTCCTGCTCCAGAATCAAAATTTGTGTATTCAAATTCTGAAGGTGCTCATTTGTTTCATCAAGGAAAATTTCCAGATACTGGCTAACATCCATATCATTTTACCCCCACGTTCATTATAATCTCCTGCGCAATCTGTTCAAGCGGCACGATCTGATCCGCCAGTCCCGCGTTTACAACGCTTCTCGGCATTCCGTATACCGCACATGTACCTGCTTCCTGCGCAATGACATGCAGCTTCTTTTTTGCCTTCAGATTCTGGATTCCTTTTGTACCGTCGGCCCCCATACCGGTCATAACAACACATACGACCTGATCGAATTTGCTTTCCGTCAGGGATTCATACATGTAATTGGCACAGGGTTTTACACCCTCCCTGCTCGGTTCATCCGAATAATGGATGCTGTATCTGCCTCCCGTGGCTGCAACGTTCAGATGTTTTCCGCCCATCGCAATATAAACAACGCCCGCTTCCAATACATCGCCTTCCGCCGCTTCCTTCACGCGAATCTCGCTGAGAGCATCGAGCCTCTCCGCCAGAGACGCCGTAAATCCTGCTGGCATATGCTGAACGATAACCACCGGCGCTTTCAGTCCCTTTGGCAGTTTCGGAATCACGGACTGCAATGCTTTTGGTCCGCCCGTAGAGCTTGCAAGCGCCACGATCTTGTTCCCCGAAGCCGCCGCGGTTCTACGTCCCGCCAGACTGCCCGGTCTGACCGGCGCCACCGGCTCGATTTTCACAGGCGCTGACACCGGCTTCTCGTAAGCAAGCAGCCTGGACTCCACAACGCCTCCCAGCGTATACAGCAGCTTTTCTTTAAAATCGGCAGTCCTGCAGTCCATCGCAGTTCCCGGCTTATGTACGAAGTCCAGCGCACCGAGTTCCAGAGCATCCAATGTTGTCTTGGCTCCTTCGCATGTATCCGTGCTGACCATCATGACTCTCGCCTGGATTTTGCGCGTCTGCAGCTCCTTTAACAGTTCAAGGCCGTTCATACGCGGCATATTCACGTCCAGAATGACCGCGTCGTAGCTTTTTCTGGTAAGCAGATCCAGTGCCTCAAGACCGTTCGACGCCCGATCCTGTACATGGAATCTTTCATCACCATCAATTATATCACAGAGTACCCTTCTCATGAGTGCAGAGTCATCAACCACTAATATATTTTTCATTTCAGCGTCTTCCCCCTGTTCTGTTCCGGCGGTTATAAAACCGACTTTTCTGCTGATTAAATTTCGCTTTGCTTTTTGATAATTTTGCGTTCCTCATTAAAAATATACTTGATTATTTCTTCCCGGTTATCTTTATCCATATTAACATATTGTACGCGGTGTTCGAAAAACCCGGGCCTGTTATCCACTTTCTTAACGCTCAGCACCCTGCCGCAGAGATTGTATTCCTTATTCTCGCCGTCGATCCAAAGAAAATATTTGCACAGAATCAGGCTGTCTACTTCATAGGCATATTCTGCCACAAAACGCAGACCGCCGCCGCTGATATCCACGATAACGCTTCTCTGCAAAGGAAGTTCCGGCGTCAGAATAACATTATTTTCCTCGATTGCCTGCACTTCTTCTTCCTGAAGCGGCCTGGAATTCATTTCAAGCGCACAGCTGAAACGGTAATATTCTCTGCGCTGGTACTTTCTTAAATTACTCGTGAGCTCTAAAAGCAGACTGAACCGGTTATTATTCTTATACCTGTCCACCACCCTCGCATGACACTGATAAAGCCCGTTTGCGGTAAAAAAATACAGATCGTATTCCACGTCTACCGGAAGCAGTATCAGTTTCGTTTTCTCCATCGGCATCGCAATTTCAATGCGGTCGTCGGAAATGATATCCACCACCTGGCTCACATATACCTTATTTTTCTCTTCGTCAGTCGAACGATATCGCTTTGTTCTCTGCAATTCAATCCGGCTGCCCGGCGCTATATATTTCGAAAGTATAATTCCCATATCCGCTGTCCTTTTTTATTTTTCCAATCTGCTTTTTATCTTTTTGATATAATATGCGAAAAAAATGCCGCCATGCCACGTTTTGTCAAAGTTTTATTCAGCTCTTTATTCATCAGCTTTGCCGCCAGCATTTCGTATGCCTGAGCCGATTTGCTGTCCGGATTCTGTATCGAAACCGGCATCTGCTGCATCACGGCTCTTTCCAGCTGCGCATCCTGCGGTATCATGCCCAGATACGTAATCGGAATCTTCAGATACCTTGCAACAACCGTATCCAGCTTTTCAAACAGGACTCTGCCCTCCTGTCCGTTTTCTACTTTATTGGCAATCACCTTAATCTGCGAATCCTCTTTGGAGTACCGCGGATGTCTGTTTAACGCTTTCACAAGAGAATAGGAATCCGTAATCGAAGTTGGTTCCGGGGTCGTTACAAGCAGGATTTCACCGCTCGCCACAAGAAACTCCAGCACGGCATCGGAAATACCCGCCCCTGTATCCACGATAATGATATCCGCCATTTCGTCCAGTTCCGTCAGATTTTTAATAATATAATTCAAATAGTCTTTGCTCAGATTTGACATGCCGGCTATGCCGGAACCACCCGAAATAAAACCGACATCCATCGGGCCCCAGGTTATAATTTCTTTGATGTTTTTGCCCTGATAAATTAAATCACATAAGTTATGTTTTGGAACCGCACCGAACATGACTTCAATATTTGCCAGTCCAAAATCCGCATCCAGTATGATTACGCGCTGCCCCATTTTCTTAAACTGGACAGCCAGATTGATCGCGGCATTCGATTTTCCGACACCACCTTTTCCACTCGTGACGGTGATGACCCGTGCCAATGGTCTCTGAGGCCGGCTGCCTGCCTTTATGATATTTCTCAGTTGTTCAGCCTGATCCATTTTTCAGCCATTCTCCTTTCCCGGTTCCTCGGATGCTGCGGGACTCAGTTCTTTCCCCCGAGCAGCCTCTTGACCGTCTTTTGTGGATTAAAATTCTCGATATCATCGGGCACATTCTGTCCGTGTGTTACATAGGAAAGCGACGCGCCGGTATGCAGCTTCAGGTTTAACAGATTTCCAAGCGTTGTCGTTTCATCCAGCTTGGTAAAAATCAGTTTATAATCAGCCATTTCTTTATAAGAATCCGCAATGCTGATCAGATCTTTATATTTCGTCGTGGCGCTTAAAACAAGAAAGACTTCCTTTTCCACCTTATCATCCATCGAATGAATAAATCTTGTCATATTTTCTTTCTGCGCCGCATTCTGATAAGAATGCCCCGCCGTATCTACCAGAATATAGTCATACTCTTTGAAATCGATCAATGCCTGTTCGATTTCTTCTACCGTATAAACCACCCGGAAGGGCACCTCCAGAATATTCGCGTATGTTCTTAACTGTTCCGCCGCCGCAATCCGGTAAGTATCCGCCGTTAAAAGCGCTACCTTCTTTTTCTCGTCTACCTGAAAACGGGAAGCGATCTTGGCTATCGTCGTCGTCTTGCCAACGCCCGTCGGACCAACGAAAAAGACCACCTTTACCCCTTTTTCGGAAGGCGTGATGCCGGCCGGCTTCCCGAATTTCAAAATCATTTTCTGATAGGTATTGGCCAGCGCAAAATCAAACGGACAGTTCGGCTTATTCACCTTTTCGATTTCTTCGATAATCTGTGCGGCATAAACCTCGTTCACTTCATTCTCCAGCATCGTCGTATGCAGAAGCTTCATGAACATATCCGTTTCGCTGACTTCTTCCTCTTCTTTTTCTTCCTCTTTCTTCTCTTCCTCCGGCTTCTGGAGCTGCTGTTCGATCAGAGACTGAAGGCTGTCCAGCTTCTCCTCAATCGCGTTGTTCTCTTTCCGTACAGGCGCTTCTTCCTGATTTGCTGCGGAAACAGTGCGCTGCGCTTCGACCTGCTGAACAGGTGTGTTGTTCATATTGGAAACGACCTCGCTGATCGCGGAAACAGCCGCCTTCATATCAGCCGACGCCGCCTTTTCGTGATTTGGCGCCTCTTCTTCAAGTGCAACCGTCACTTCCACCATCTGCGGTTTTAAAAAATCAAACAGTCCCTTGCGCTTCACGCTTTTCACATTCATGACTACAACGTTCGCACCCAGCTCTTTTTTTGCGATTTCAACCGCTTCCGATTCAGTTTTCCCCAAAAATTTCTTGATTATCATTATGCTGTCACCATCCCAACGGACTGTAATTCAATGTTAGATTCCACTTCATTATAAGATACAACCACCAGATCTTTAAAATAATCTTCCGTCAGCTTCTTAAAATACGCACGCACGATCGGCGAAGTAATGACAATCGGAATCTTTCCCAAATCTTCCAGTTTCTTTGTTTCCGTACCGACAGAATCCATAATTGCCCTTGTCTTTGCAGGATCTAACGTCAGATATGCGCCCTGTTCCGTCTGCTTCACGCTTCCCATGATTTCCTGCTCCAGCTTGGGATCGAGCGTTACGACGCTTGTTGTCTCATTGGACGGGAAAAATTTGTTGGAAATCGCCCGCTTCAGGCTCTGCCGCACATACTCCGTCAGAATGTCCGTATCCCGTGTCGTCGACGCATAATCTGCCAGTGTTTCAAAAATCGACAACAGGTCTCTGATAGAAATTCCCTCGGAAAGCAGATTCTGCAATACCTTCTGTATCTCGCCAAGTCCAAGCAGCTTCGGCACGAGTTCTTCCACAAGGGAAGGATTCGTCTCTTTCAGGTTGTTGACAAGATTCTGCACATCCTGTCTTGTAAGTAGTTCCGCTATGTACTGCCTGATGATTTCCGTCAAATGCGTCGCAATGATGGAAGGCGGATCAACTACCGTATAACCCATACTTTCCGCACGCTCCCGCTGACCTTCCGTAATCCAGATCGCAGGCAGGTGGAAAGACGGTTCAAAGGTCGGTATACCTGTAATTTCTTCCTCCACATATCCCGGATTCATCGCCATATAGTGATCGAAAAGGATTTCTCCTTCGCTGACCTGCACCCCTTTGATCTTAATAATGTACTGGTTCGGATTCAGCTGAATATTATCACGCAGACGAATAATCGGCACGACAGTACCAAGTTCCAGTGCAATCTGCCGTCTGATCATAACGACACGGTCTAACAAGTCACCGCCCTGATTGACATCCGCAAGCGGAATAATACCGTAACCAAATTCCAGTTCGATAGGGTCAACCTGTAACAGGGACGTAACATTTTCCGGCTGCCGGATTTCCTCCGCCGCGGCCTCCTCCGTATCCACTTCCCGCTCGATCTCCGCAGTTTCTATCGTTCCGGAAATCACTCTTCCCACAATGATAAAGCAAAGCCCGAGCGCAACGAAAATAACGGTGTTCAGAGGCGTGATAATGCCAAGAGCGGCGATAACGGCTCCTACCATATAAAGAACCTTTGGCACGCCGAACAGCTGGCTGACCAAAACCGTACCGAAATCCGCATCTTTTGATCCTTTTGTAACAAGAATACCGGTTGAAAGAGAAATCAGCAGGGACGGAATCTGGCTCACCAGACCGTCACCGATCGTCAGAATCGAATAGCGGTTCAGGGCGTCCGCAAACTCCATATTCTGACGCCACATTCCCATCGCAATTCCGCCGATGATATTGATGGCCGTAATGAAAAGCCCGGCCGCCGCATCTCCCTTTACGTACTTTACGGCACCATCCATCGAACCGAAAAAGTTCGATTCTTCCTGAATCTTCTCACGCCGTTCCTTCGCTTCCGCATCCGTAATCGCACCGGTATTTAAGTCTGCATCGATTGCCATCTGTTTACCGGGCATCGCATCCAGCGTAAATCTCGCCGTTACTTCAGCTACACGCTCGGTACCTTTATTGATAATCATGAACTGTACGATAATTAAAATAATGAATACGATGACACCGATGATCAGATCGCCGCCGCCGACATACTGTCCGAATGTTTCGACAACGTTTCCCGGATCTCCGGTTGTCAGAATCAATCTGGTAGAGGATACGTTCAAAGCGATTCTGAATACCGTCGTAAAGAGCAGTATTGTGGGAAAATACGACATTTTCAACACTTCATTGGCGAACATACAGCCGAACATAACCGTAAATGCGACCGATATGTTGCAGGCCAGCAAAACATCCAAAAGCCATGACGGTATCGGTACGATCAGCATAATGAACGCCGAAAGCAAATAAAGCGCAACGCCGATATCCGCTTTCCTCAAATTCCCCATTTCCTGTTCTCCTTTCCCTTATATTCCCATACTATATATAATCCCTTTGCAAAACCTTTTCGGAAATTTTCCTGCGTCAGACTTTGCCCTGTAAATGATATACGAACGCAAGCACTTCCGCTACCGCCTGATACAGCTCCGGCGGCACGATTCCGCCTACCTCAACGTTTGCATAAAGCATTCTGGCAAGCGGTTTATTTTCAACAATTTCTATATGATGCTCTTTGGCCGTATCTTTGATTTTCTGAGCCAGATAATCCGCTCCCTTTGCAAGAACATAAGGCGCATCGTAAAGCTCAGGATCATATTTGATTGCGACCGCATAATGGGTCGGATTGGTGATAACAACATCCGCTTCGGGAAGAGACTGCATCATACGCCTTCTGGAAGCCTCCATCATGCGCTGCCGCTGTTTGCTCTTGACCTTCGGATCACCTTCCTGGTTCTTATATTCATCCTTTACTTCCTGCTTGGTCATCTTCATATCTTTTTTGAACTTGAATTTCTGATATATGAAATCAGCCGCCGCGATCAGGACGTAGAAAAAACAGATTCGGAAACCCAGGTTAATGACCAGATCGCCAATCTGTGCAATCGCCTGATTCAGCGATATGCCATATAACAGAAAAATACTCGGTGCGTTCTTGATCAGATAAGAATAGACCGCATATACAACAATCGCTATCTTCGCGATCGCTTTTAACAGCTCAACAAGAGAATTGGGGGAAAAAATCCGTTTAATGCCGCTTATCGGATTCATTTTGCTAAACTTGATCTTCATCGGTTTACTTGTCGGCTTCCACTTTACCTGAAGCAGATTCGTAACAAAAGCAAGCAGAAACCCTACGGCAAATACCGGCCCAATCATAACAAGAATCCTTGTCAGTGTACGAATAAAAATCGCCCGCCATGTGATCTCCTGCATATATCCATCATACATTTTAACATATTCCGGTATCTGTGAGTAGATATTCTGAAAAAAAGAAATAAAACTTCCTCCGAGATTCCCAACCCAGAATTTCATCAGCAGAAACAGTCCCAGCAGCATGACCGCATTGACCACCTCACGGCTCTTGGCCACCTGTCCTTCTTTTCTGGCATCGCTTAATTTTTTGGATGTAGGCTCCTCGGTTTTTTCACCACCAGGCCCGTCTTTTGCAAAAAACTGGAGATTATATTCCAGGATCATATGATTTTTCAACCCATCATCCCCCTGACAAAAACATGCATCAGCTCTTTCATTTCCCGGAACACAAAGTCCGCAGCGCCGGGCAGCATCCGAACCGTCAGAAACATAATGGACAGCCCGGTCAGCACTTTCATCTGGATACCGACCGAAAACATATTCATCTGCGGCGCAATCTTTGCCAGAATACCGAGCACACAGTTTAAAAGCAGAATCACACAGAAAATAGGCAGGCAAATCCGGAAACCGATGATTATATAATCACTCATAAAACGTACCAGGGAATCGATCAGGGCTTCCGTCTGAAAAACAGCCCCGTTTACCGGTATCAGCGTAAAAGTATCCATTAACGCCTTCAGCAGATATTCATACATACCTGTAATCAGCATGAATAAAGAAAACATATACTGATAGAATACACCGCTGAATGTCGCATTTTCCCGCGTCAGAGGATCCATCAGATTGACCATGGACAATCCGATTTCCATATCGGAAATACGCCCGGCAAAATTCGCAACCGTCATACAAAGCTGTGCCCCCCATCCGATCAGGAAACCCGTTACCGCTTCTTTCATAACAACCATCGCATATCCGGACACCGTATCATATACCACTTCATTATGATCCAGATAAAAAAAGAGAAAATAGGCGATAAAGACGCTCAGCGCAACCTTCACCCGCCGGGGCACGGTGCCGTTCATCCCAAAAAGCGGCGCAACATGAATAAAACAGGTCACGCGCACGAGAATCAGTAAAAAGAACTCCAAATCGGCATAGGTAAAAGAAACATCTATCATGGCATCTCCCCAGCCCTTCCGCTACCTGATATACAGACTGAAATTCGACCATAATTCGTGCATATATTCAATAATCTGCGTCAGTATCCAATGTCCCAATATCATCAGTGTTATAAATATAGCCAGAACTTTTGGCACAAAAGTAAGCGTCTGTTCCTGGATGGAAGTTGCCGTCTGGAAAATACTGATTGCAAGACCCACACATAAGGAAACGAGCAGCAGCGGCGCGGCACATTTTATAATCAAAAACAACGCCTGACTTGCAATCCCGGTTACGTCATCTATTGTCATAGAAATCCTCCATTCTTACGGTTAGTAAAATGTTCTGACAAGGCTTCCGATTACCCAGTACCATCCGTCCGCCAGAACAAACAACAGAATCTTGAACGGCATGGAAATCGTTGTCGGCGGCAGCATCATCATACCCATACTCATCAACGTAGATGCAACCACCATATCTATTACAATAAAAGGAATATAAAGCAAAAATCCTATCATAAAAGCCGTTCGCAGCTCGCTGATGATAAAACTCGGAACAAGCACGCTGAACGGAATATCATCCAGATTCGTTCCGTCCCATTCCGTGCGGCTGATATCCAGAAAAAGCCTCACATCACGCTCCTGCGTATGCGGATACATAAACTGTCTGATGGGAAC
Organism: uncultured Lachnospiraceae bacterium; assembly: GCA_910584965.1. Taxonomy (GTDB): domain Bacteria; phylum Bacillota; class Clostridia; order Lachnospirales; family Lachnospiraceae; genus UBA3282. The sequence continues at coordinate 52,714 of CAJUDZ010000005.1, forward strand.
GGCCGCTGCCTGCAAAGCTTCCTGCTGATCCAGTTCACCGGCCTCGAAGGGAACAACCGCATCCGTATAGATGCTGGAAATCGTTGGCTGCATAATAAAGAACGTCAAAAACAGCGCCAAACCGATCATAACATTATTCGGCGGAGCTGTCTGCGTATTGAGCGCGGCCCTCGTAAAATGCAGAACAATAATAATTCTGGTGAACGAGGTCAGCATAACAATCAGTGTCGGCGCAATAGCAATCAGAGTCAGGGTAAGCAAAATCCGCAATGCGCCATTCAGCGTACCGTTACCATTGTCATATGTAAGCGTCACTGTGTTCGCAATATTTAGTTCCTTCAAATCTTCAGCCGACTCCGAAGCACCCGGCTCATTGATATTGGTTCGTTCGACCGTATCCCCGGTCATATTGGAATCCACATGGGAAAGCCCCGCAGCATACACAATATCTTTCTCATGGATAAACGCAGTGATAAACAATATGCCTGCCATAAACAGCAGGCATAATATCCTTTTCACTTTGTATCCGGAAAAATATTTCTTCATCCTTATCGCCTACTCACTTTTATTTCGGTCATCTTCTTTTTCCAGAATCGTCTTCTTTTGTATTTTTTCAAACAATTCCTTAAACCCCAATTGTTCATTCTTCGCACTACTTGAAAACGTCAACTGGTCTTCTGGAACCTCTGTCAACATTGTAACAGAATCTTTCCCGATTGCAACTGCCAAATATTTCTGCCCAACACGAATAATTTGAACATACTTATTATTTGCAATCTGAGAAGTTTCAATTACTTCCAGATTTGCATCCGTTTTTTTCCCCTTCTGGTATCCCGCAATCCACTTCGTGGTCAGATACGTAACCGCCAGAACGAAAACAAACAGAATAAGTACGGTCAAAAACTGCAGATAGGAATTTGTACTGTTTGAAACAGTAAGTATCATTTACCCCACTACTTTCTTCACTGCTTCCAATACACGGTCAGCCTGGAACGGCTTAACAATGAAGTCTTTTGCGCCGGACTGAATAGACTCAATAACCATAGCCTGCTGGCCCATAGCAGAACACATAATGACCATAGCGCCCGGATCGGATTCTTTGATCTTTTTAAGCGCCTGAATACCATCCATCTCAGGCATCGTGATATCCATCAGTACAAGATCCGGTTTGAGCTCATTATACTTTTCGACTGCCTTTGCACCATTTTCAGCTTCGCCTGCCACATTATACCCGTTTTTGGTCAGGATATCCTTGATCATCATACGCATGAATGCTGCATCATCACATACTAAAATATTCTTTGCCATTCTTTTTTTCTCCTATTACATATTTTTATAGATTAATTTTAATAGTATCACTATTTAATGATTTCCGTTACTCTGACACCAAAACTTTCTTCAATGACAACTACTTCACCCTTTGCTACGAACTTACCGTTGACCAGTACGTCGATTGGCTCGCCCGCTATCTTGTCGAGTTCTATGATCGTGCCCGGTGCAAAATCCAAAATATCCGAAATGGATTTGGAAGCTCTTCCGAGTTCAACCGTAACTTCAAGCGGTACATCCTTAATCAGATCAATATTTTCCTGGGGCTGATTCGGATTAAATTCCCCTGCAAAATTCTGGAACTGTGCCGGCTGAATGCTCATATTAGGCTGCATCTGCATTTGAGGCATCATCTGCGGCATCATTTGCATCTGAGGCATTCCCATCTGCGGCATCATCTGCATTTGGGGCATACCCATCTGCGGCATTCCCATCTGCATCTGACTCATATCCATCTGCGGCATTCCCATCTGCATCTGGCTCATGTCCATCTGCGGCATTCCTGCCTGAGGTGCCGCCGGAGCAGGCGCAGGTGCCGGTGTTTCCTGTGCGGGCACATCTTCCCCCAGCTGTGCTCCCAGGAAGGTACTGCATAATTCTTTGGCAAATTCTATCGGATACAACTGCATGATAGTAGAGTCCACCAAATCTGAAATCTGCATACGGAATGCAATCTTTACAAAAGTTCCCGCAAGAAACGCTGCAATATCGCCGCCTTCCTTAAATTCAGTCAGATCTACCAGACTCGCTTCCGGAGGACTGATATCAATCATCTTTCCGAGCATCGTAGAAAGCGATGTGGCTGCCGATCCCATCATCTGGTTCATTGCCTCGGAAATAGCGCTGAGGTGCAGCTCTCCAAGCTCACCTTCCGTATTACTTCCGTCACCGCCCATCATCAAATCGGTAATAACTTTAACATCATGCTCCTTTAAGATCAGAATATTGGAGCCGTCCAGACCAACCGTATATTTGATCTGAATAAATACGCATGGCCTTTCATACTCTGTCAGTACATTTTCCCATCTCGCCAGACTTACAACCGGTGTCGTAATATTTACTTTCTGATTAACAAGAGAAAATAATGTTGTGGCGGAAGAGCCCATGCTGATATTGGCAACTTCGCCGATGGCATCTCTTTCAATTTCAGTGATCAGGCTGTCATCTATCTCAACTGCTGATGAAGCTCCCGCCGATGAATCGCCACCGATATCAGAATCACCACCGCCATTGAGCAGCGCATTTATTTCATCCTGTGATAACATTCCGTCCATGCTTCTATTCCTCCCCCTCTCTAAATACCGACGTTACCCTGACAGCATATTTATCTTTATTAGAACCCGGTAAAGCGGTAAATTTCTTTATATTTCCCACATATACATTCAAGTCATTATCCACATTTGTGTCCAACCGTATGATATCGCCAAGCTGCAAATTGACAAAATCCGTTACGCTGATCTTACTTCTTCCAAGAACAGCCTTAATCGGAACATCTACCCTTCGTAACAATGCTTCAATGTATTCATCATATTCTTCTTCATCCTGTTCCTGCATATTCGCATACCAGAATTTCGTGTTCAGTTTATCCATAACACTTTCCAGTGTAAAGAACGGAAGACAGACATTCATTAATCCTTCTACGTCACCAATTTTGATGCTCAACGTAATAATTGCGATCATATCGTTCGGCGCAATAATCTGTGCGAACTGAGAATTGGTTTCAATCCGTTCCAGAACAGGATTGATATCCACAACATTTTTCCAGGGTTCCCGCATAAGCTGCATACAGATAACCATCATCTTTTCGATTATCGTCATTTCTATCTCGGAAAATTCCCTGTTTTTTTCAAGCGGATCGCCATGCCCGCCAAGCATTCTGTCTATCATTGCGAATCCAAGATTAGAGGCCAGTTCTACCAGAATCGTTCCTCCCAGCGGCTGAAAATCAACAATTCCCAAAATCAGCGGATTAGAAAGCGCATTGCTGAATTCCGAAAATATAACCGTCTCCGAACTCGTAACCACTACCTGTACATTTTTTCTCAGGTAAACCGGAAGGCTTGTCGATAATAATCTTCCATAATGTTCAAAAATAATTTCCAAAGTACGAAGATGCTCTTTTGAGAATTTCGTAGGTCGCTTGAAATCATAATTCTTGACCTGCTTATCGCTCGAATCCTGCATCTGCTCCGCATCTACTTCACCGCTGCTTAACGCGGCAAGCAAATTATCTATTTCACTTTGAGACAGTACCTCGCCCACGAAAACTCACCTCCCCGTGATAGTATATTCGTTCAATATATAAGCATAGGGCTATGAGTATATAATACTGCTGAAAGATACGTCGAAAATAAATTCCGAATCAAACATTTTCTGTACTTCTTCAAGAATTTCCTTCTTAATCCGGTCTTCGTTTCCTTTTGCTTCTTCTATCGTGTACTGTCCAAATACGGCATTGACTTTATCCATCAGCAGCTTTTCCTGCGGTGACAGATCGGAAGAATAGGTCTTATAACCATCTGCTTTATTGTCAATCGAAAAGCTGACGGAAACCAGACAATAATGATCTGCACCGTCTTCACCGGTTTTAAGCGGAATCGTCATGGATTCCGGAATACTGTATACTTCGATATTCTCCATCGGCACAACCACTTCCGTTTCCCCTGTCTGTGCGGCCAGCTCCAAATCGAGCGCGGATGCGATATTATCCACCAAAGCCGCCGTTTTTTTGGACGCGCCTGTCACACTGAACATCATGATAGCCGTCAGAACAACATTTACGATCAACAATGCCAGTATAATAACAGAAATCAAATTTTTCTTCATTGCAATTTTTTCCTCCCCTTCATTATCTTCACCGTTTCTCTGCCGATGCCATATGATCAGTAGGAACTCAGCGAATTATATATTCTGATCTCGACCCGTCTGTTCATCGTCCTGCCCTCCGCAGTCGAATTATCAGCGACCGGCATATATTCACCGCGTCCGGAATGCTTCACAAGCGCCGGATCGAGATTTGTTATCCCTATCAGATAATTAAATACCGACAATGCACGTCCCGAGCTCAATTCATCATTGTTAGAATATTTTGCGCCGGACATTGGAACATTATCCGTATGTCCTTCGATTTCAATCGTACTGCCGGCATAACTCTCCAGTATGACGCCAACCTGATCCAGAACGGTTTTGGCTCCCTCTTTCAATTCCGTGCTCCCGGAATCAAAAAGCAGAGAACCTTTCAGGGTAAGCTGTACATACTGCGCCGTAAACTCCACGTCGATGTCACCGTCCAAATCTCTTTCTTCAACGGCTTCTTCGATCATCTCGGCCATCTGTTCGGATTCCTCCATCTGAGCCTGCTCGATCTCTTCCATCGCTTCCGCTACCGCTTCGGCCACGTCTTCCGAAACGACCTCGCCGTTATCCATCTTACCCGTACTGTTAATATACTGATCCAGCTCATTCAGCTGGCTCACGCCGTTACTAATCAGAATACCGTCACCGATAGCACTTGCTCCGGCCGTAAAAATACTGAAAGTCTGATTAAAGGACGCTGCAATCATTTCAAACTTCTGCGCATCAACCGTTGACATAGAGAACAACAAAACAAAGAAGCAGAGCAGAAGATTCATCAAATCAGCAAATGTAGACTGCCACGCAGGTGCACCTGGTTTTACTTCATCAGGTTTCCTCTTAGCCATCCGCTTCACCTCCGCCTTCTTCTTCGCTGGAGCCTCTATCCTTCGGTGCCAGGAAGGATTTCAGTTTTTCTTCTATAACACGGGGATTCTCTCCTGCCTGTATTGACAGAAGCCCCTCAATTTCAATTTCTTTCACCATCATTTCATCGGCATTCTTGCTCTTTAACTTGCTCGCTACCGGCGCACAGATCCAGTTCGCAAGAATGGAACCATACAATGTTGTGATCAGCGCGACCGCCATAGCAGGACCGATCGCCGAAGGATCATCCATCGCCTGAAGCATGTTTACCAGACCGATCAGCGTACCGATCATACCCCATGCAGGACCCATAGCCCCCAGGTCTTCCCAGAAACTGATTTTCTCCTTATGACGCCCTTCCACGCTCACAAGCTCCGTTTCCATAATCGCGCGGACAAGTTCCGGATCCGTTCCGTCGACTACCAGCAGAATACCTTTCTGCAAAAAAGGATCCTCGATGTCACCCGCCGCTTCTTCCAGCGAAAGCAGACCTTCTTTACGCGCCACGTTGGACAGATCTATAATTTTCCTGATAATATCAGGAACGTCCATCGCTGATGACTTGAAAATCAATGCGATACTTTTTAATCCGGCCGCATAACTGCTCAATGTATTACTCGCAAGAATACAGCAGAAAGAACCGCCGAATGTAATCAATGCCGACGGAACATCCAGGAAGTTTTTAATCGCACCAAAGTTCACTCCCGCAGTCTTATCAAATACAATTCCAAATATAACCAATACAAAACAAATAACCAAACCCAAAATTGACGCTAAATCCATATCGGTATCACCTGTTTACACAAATTTACATTAATCTGCAAAAATATCCTTTCTATACGATTTTACTAAATTTTTAACTTCTTGTCTACTTTCTTTTACAATTATTTTCCGCCCTGTTGTAAAAGAAAGAACTGTGTCCGGAGTCTCTTCCACAAGCTCCAGCAAATCAGGATTGATCAAAACCTTTACTCCATTGATTTTCGTCACTTCAACCATTTACACTCCACCCTTCTACCTATTCTAACACATAACAGGCGAAAGAGGAACCCAAAAGTTCCTCTTTCCTTTAGAATTATTCTCAGGCAACTATCGTTTCAGGTTTACGAGTTCTTCTAATAAAGTATCTGAAGTTGTTATAATACGGCTGTTTGCCTGGAATCCACGCTGTGTCGTAATCATTTCCGTAAATTCCTGAGAAAGGTCTACGTTACTCATTTCCAGAACGCCGCTGGTCATGTATCCGTCGTTTTCCGTAATATCACTGCCGATTCCGTCAAATTCACCGGAGTTCGCCGTCGCCGAATATAAGTTATCGCCCTGTTTGGAAAGACCGGAAGCATTCGCAAAGTTTGCAACCGCAATCTGGCCTAACAGTTTGGAAGTGCTGTTGTCATAGTAAGCCGTAATCTTGCCGTCCTGTGCGATTTCGATTCCTGTCATTTCGCCCGGTTTCCGGCCGGTTCCCAGATTGTTTCCTTCCTTGTCACCGCTTAACATGCTCGCGGTAGAAGTACCGCCGTTGGTATAATTCTTGGATAAGGAAAAGTCGATATCGATATCCGTAAAACGTGACAGGTCAATTACTTCACCCTGTCTGGACGTCGCGCTTGTATTGAAGTTCAACAGCGCAGAGTCATTTTCCGGAGAACCGATATAGTTAAAAAGTCCTTTTTCCGTATCGTATACCAGTTTGTTTCCCGTATAGGTAAAGGTCTTGGTAATCTGAGCCTGACCGTCGGGAGCGACCGACTGGATCGCATATTTCGTATCTTCCGTATCCGCGAGGCCATATGCTTCCAACGCCGTAATATTATCACCTTTGAAATAGTTTTCGGCCGCATTATATATGCCGGCTTTTGTCGCTTTAAAAGTCTGCTCGAATCCCATTTCCACGGAACCGTCGGCATTTACCTTGATCGTCTTTACGTCAACGCCGGGGAAGGATTTTTCCAAAGCGGCTTTCCATGCCGATGCGTCCCCTCCGGTCGCCACCTCGTTAGGCAGCTTAACCGTATTACCGTTCGCATCTTTTCCCCAATAACAATTTTCTCCTGTGTCCGGATCAACCGCATAGATCAGATTGAAATTCTCCGCCTGCAGTTCCTTCTTGGATAACTTAACGGTTCCGGCAGCTTTAATTTCAGCACCCTCCTTCAAATCATAACCGTCTGTCAGGTCAGCGCCGTTCGCATCCACCAGTTTAATGTTCGACGCCGCATTCACCAGCTGGTTTGTCGCATAACCGTCCAGAATATTGGCCGGCACATACTTCATGGAATAAGTTCCCTGTGCGCCGTTTGCTCCCGGTTCATAAGTCGCCGATTCGAGCAGCTGATACAGGCTGGTCTGCGTAACCGTTTCCTGTGAGCCAAAAGTCGCAATTTCATTAATGCTGCTTAAACCAAATTCCTCAACAAGGGACTCTCCGTCTTCATTGAAGATATCATCAAGCTGTACATAATACTGTCCGGCGCTGCCCAGGCTGTGAATACTGAACTTAGCCACATAAGAATAACCCTGCTGGTCGTAGAAAGTCAATGTAACGGCTTTACCCTTTGTACTGCTCAGCGAAGAGTCATATTTATCCACGATACCCGACATATATGCCAATGTAGTGGATTCCGGCAGAGAGGTCAGATTATCTTCCTTCATGACTTTCAATGCGGAAACCGTATCGGCCCTGATCTCTCCGGTTTCTTCATCAACCTGCCAGCCCATAACCGTATAACCGGTGGAAGACATAACCAGATTTCCGGCACCGTCTACCGTGAAAGAACCATCTCTTGTGAAAAAGTTCTGAGAACCGTTGCTGACAACAAAGAACGACTCACCCGTAATCATAATATCCCACGGATTATTGGTGGACTGTGCCGAACCCTGTGTCGTAATAGCCGTGGAAATCGCTCCGGTCTTTGCGCCGAGACCGATCTGTCTGGCGTTAATACCGCCTCTGCCCGTTGCGGCATTGGCACCGGATGCCGCCTGTGTTGTCTGATAAAGCAAATCACTGAATGACATGGACTGTGATTTGTAAGATGTTGTGTTTACGTTTGCGATGTTATTACCGATAACATCCATCCTTGTCTGGTGTACTTTTAAGCCTGCCACACCAGAGAAAAGTGATCTCATCATAATGAATGACCTCCTTCAATACTGTGATGCGCCGTCCGTTCCTTCTGTCAGTCAGGAACGTAAGCCTCCTTAAAGGTCCGGCTAAATAATTACGGCTCCATCAATGTTTGTAAATATGCTTTCGTCTGCCTCTGTCCGTTCCATTGCCGTGATGACCGTCTGATTCGGTACGTTCACGATAAACGCAAAAGAATCGACAATGACCAATGATTCGTTAATTCCCTTCGCACCGGCTTTGGCTGTACCCAGATTCAGGCGTTCTACCTGTTCCTCTGTCAGTTCAATATGTCTGTCTGCCAGTCTTCCGGCGGCATGCTTGGAAAATTTTACTTCTCCGGTCTGCGGTTTTTCCGTTTTCCGGGATAAAATATCCTGAAAACTGAGTCCGTCTTCGGGAGTCGTGCCTTGCGCCTGCCTGTTGATCCGGCCCAGATACTGATCCTGTAACTGCTCCAGGGAAAGGAATCCGTTATTCTGAATCTTCATAACCATTCTCCTCCTTGAGATTGCCGCGTTTCCTTACTTCTTATCTGTGTTCTCGCCTTCGCCGTTTTCCTTATCGGTTCCTTCTGTTTTATCCGTTTCTTCTGTTTTGTCCGTTTCGTCGTCTTTATCGACATCTTCTGTCTTATCGCCGTCTTCTTCCTTCTGACCTGCTTTCAGTTCTTCGATCTTTTCAACATATTTCTTCAGACCCTTGACATAATCATCGCCGATGAACTTCTTCTCATAATCCGTCATATTCTGATATGTTTCATCCAGCTTTTTGATTGTATCCTCGTCCTCCAGCGTAACAAGCTGTAAGATCGGAAGTTTGTTATAAGTGTTGAGGAAGTCCGCAGCTTTCGAATAAGCCGACAGATACTTCGGATCAGCCACCGTATCCAGATCATCCATGGAATAAAGCTCTCCGTTAATGGAAAGGTATGCCTTATTATTCTCATAATAAACATAATCCACGTTGCCCTGCACGCTGGTCTGTCTTCCGGCGGAATCCGTCACTTTCATCAGTACGGTCTGCCCCACCAGACTGGATGCTCTCGCCAGCTCCAAAGATGCGCTCATGTTCTGCATCTGCTCTAACTCCGAGAAGGTCGCATACTGAGAAATATATTCCGTATTGGAAGTAGGTTCCAGCGGATCCTGATATTTCATCTGCGCCACGAGGAGCTGTAAAAACTGGTCTTTATCAACCGTGGAGTTATTCTTTTTCTTTTCGCTTTCCTTAATCGATACCTGGGAAGTTGTTTCCACGGGCTTACCATTTTTAATCGGTGCTATTGCCATTTTCCATTCTCCTTTCTGATTTTTAAACAGTTTATGGTCTGCGCGCAGCGCACATACCATTACTATTATGCTGTGTAATCAACGGTATTGCCGCTTCTGGCCATCATATCCGCCGCGATTTTGTCGGAATCTTCCAGATCTTCGGGAAGTTCTTCCACACCCATATCGTTCAGATTGATTCTTCTTGGTCCCTTTTTACCGTTTTTTCCTTCTCCCGCATTTTCTTCTTTTCCGGAAAAATTCTGTTCAAACCGGTAATTGGCTACAGTCACTTCTACTGCTTCAACTTTGATGCCCTGTTCTTCGAACTGCGTCTTCAGCTGTACCAACTGGCTTTCAATCGCCGCTTTAACCGTTTCATTCTGCGCCGTAAACTGTGCCGTAATCACGCCGTCTTTCGCCGCAATCTGTACGTTTACGCTTCCAAGACTTGCGGGATGTAACTGCAATTCCATTTCCTGCACATCGCCTCTCAGATTAATTCTGATATACTCCGTAATCTGATTCATGATGTCTTCCGTGCTGGTGAAGTGCTCTACCGCAGTCTGTGCAACGGCCGTTTCATTTGTAACAGGCTGCTCAACTGGCGTCTGCATCATAAAATGATTCTGAGTGCTGCCTTCTCCCCTGTTTTCACCAAATGCTTCTCTGTTGTCCGACCCGGCTTCGTGTCTGCCCTGTACTTCGGAAGTCTGCGTAACTTCTTCGCGCACGCTCTTGTTTGCGCCTCCGTCATCAACCTGCACTTTCACTTTCACTTCTTCGCCGTCCCGATGAATTGTTACCGCATAATCCTTCATGCCTTCCGACATCTCCGGTTTTTCCGGTTCCGTCATCAGCTCTTCCGGTACTGTCGGCGCTTCCGGTTCATTTCCTTCTTCCGCCGCCTGCGCAATCAACGCCCTCAGTTCTTCCTCAGACAGACCAAGTTCTGTCTGCAGTTCATTCAGTCCCTCAGATACCGTATTCAGAAGATTCTGAAGATGTGCATAGAGTTCTCCGTCGGTGATAATGGAAAGCTGGTCTTCACTGCCGGATATTGCCATCAGCAGCTGTTTCATGTTATCGGGGTCAAGCAGCTGTATCATACTGAGGCCTAACATTCCCATGGCTTCCAGCACTTCTTCCGGCGTAACGCCCATTTCCTCTGCAACTTCTTCCACGAGTTTTTCCCCGGCTTCCGACATGGCATCTTTCTGTTCCTCAGTCATACCGGTTTCCGACGGATTTTCTGCAGCTTCCGTCTTGTCTGCCGCGGACTGGCCTTCTGTTTCGACGTTCTGCTCCGCATCCGAAACTTTATGATCGGTTTCCGCGGATTTATCAGTTTCCGCACAGGCCGGTTTTTCATTCTCTACCGTGCTCTGCTTCACGCTTTCGGCAGCTGTATTCGACGACATCATGCGGTTTCCGGCAGCCGTTTTCACCGCCACAAGCGCTTTTGTCTGGGAATTAACACGATTCATTACCACGTCGAAGCTGTCTTTCGGCGCGTCTTCCTGTTTCATTCCGACAGCTCTGTTCACCACAGGAGCAAACGCATTCAGGTTGTTGTTCACAGGTATACCTGCCATTTTCCTTCCTCCTTTCTTTTATTTTACATCCGTAAAAATTTTACGCCTTTAAAATTTTTGTACCTGCAAAACTTTACGGAGTTCTAAAATATATATCGTAAAACTCTCCCTGTTTATGAAGAGTTTCCGACCGTAATTATGATTCCGGATCCATGATCCGCGTTACCTTTGCGGCAATTTCGGCATCCATGTTCGCCAGAATATTTCCCCTGCTCGCCGCGTTCATCTGATTCAGTATTTTAGCTACCAGATCCAGATCATTCGTCATGGATTCGAAAATCTTCGCCGCAGCCTCCGGTTCCATCGCCGCATAAGCCTGCGCGTAATCCGAAAGCTTCGCATCCTGCTGAATCTGTGCCACCACCTGTTTATACAGGTACTCGGCATTCGTCGGGTCGATCAGTTCATAATATTTCTGATATTCCTCCGGCCCCGGTCCGTTCTCCGCATAAACGACTTCGTTATAAAATTCCGTCTGAATTCTGTCAAATTCTACCTGCTTATCTTCAAAAGTCTGAAGTCGTTCCACTTCTGCCCGAAGTTCTTCCATTTCTTCCGAATCCATACTGCTTGCGGACTGTGCCTGTGCCAGCTCCAGCTCCAGCTCTCTGATATAATCAACAGCCTCTTTCAGACTGGTATAACCGCCGTAAGCTTCTTCGTCATCCGTTGATACGATTGACTCTGCCGGTAGAATCTTGCTCAAAACCGGCACATCTTTTAAGACAGGGGCAAGCACATTGGAACCGAAACCTCCTACATCCAGCTTTACGAGCAGGCATAAGATGCCAATCCAGATAATCACAAGGACGATCGTTATGAAAAAGGTTGATATCCCGCCTCCTTCATCCTCCAGTTCCGCCTCCTGTGCCGAAATCTCTTTTGCACGCTGCTTTGCTTCCTTCTTCTGCGCCTTCTGTTCGTCTTTTATTTTTTTGCGCTCGTCTTTGAGCCTTTTTTTCTCCGCTTTGGTATCTACCGCATCATTAAATGCCTCTGCCATCCTACTAACCACGCCTTTCTATCGATTTACCCCTTTTTTGTCCATAGGTATAGCTTATCAGTTCATCTACTTCCTTGCCTTCTTTCGCGTTTTCTTCCTGCATAAACTGTTCAAACGCCTTTTCCCGCAGTCTTTCCTGTGCTTTTCGCTCCGTCATGATTTCCTGGAGCTTCTGTCTTGCTTCCTCCACCTGTAGTTCGGCTTTTTTAACATTTTCCTTCTGCGCTTCTATGTACTCCTCCATACGCGCCACCGCGTATTCATTATCCCGCAGGCTCAACACTTTTAATGAATCCATCCGAAGTCTTCTGCCTTCTTCCAGATAGTATTCTTTTCTGTCATAAAGCGTCTGCAGACGTTCCTCCTCTTCAAGCAGCTTCCGCTGTGCCTGGCCGAGCTCCATCTTCGCCTGATTTTCCATCTGGATCTTGATATTCAGGATACTCTGCATTCTGTATACGAACTTCGCCATGCTTCCTCAGCCCTTCCGCACGCTCTTTTATTCTGCAAACAGCTCTTTTATTCTGCAAACAGCTCTTTCAGCAGTTCCAGTTCCTGTTCATAATCATATTTGCTTTCCACATCCTGCATCAGATAATCGTTCACGGCGTCAATCTTTTCGATTGCATAATCAATATTTTTGTTACTGCCGCTCTTATACGCGCCGATATTGATCAGGTCTTCCGCCTCATTATAGGTCGCCAGTACGTTTTTCAGTTTTCCGGCCGCCGCTTTATGTTCCTTCGGCACAATCTGACTCATGCAGCGGGAAATGCTCTGCAATACGTCGATCGCAGGATAATGGTTTTTATGCGCAAGCTTTCGGTTCAACATAATATGACCGTCCAGAATGCTTCTTGCCGTATCGGTAATCGGCTCATTAAAATCATCGCCGTCTACCAATACCGTATAAAGTCCTGTAATAGAACCCCTGTCAGAACGTCCGGCCCGTTCTAAGAGTTTGGGCATTTCGGAATAAACGCTGGGCGGATAACCTCTGGATACCGGCGGTTCCCCGCTGGCAAGGCCGATCTCCCTCTGCGCCATGGAAAAACGTGTCAGGGAATCCATCATAAGCAGTACATCCCTGCCCTGATCTCTGAAATATTCCGCGATCGCAGTTGCGGTCTGTGCCGCCTTTTTTCTTTCCAGAGCCGGTTTATCGGAAGTTGCGACGACAACAACGGAACGACGCATTCCTTCCGGTCCCAGATCCCGTTCAATAAATTCTCTTACTTCCCTGCCGCGCTCTCCAATCAACGCGATCACATTGATATCGGCTTTGGTATTTCGGGCAAACATTCCCATTAAAGTAGACTTTCCGACGCCGGAACCGGCAAAAATTCCGATTCTCTGGCCCTTTCCGATCGTCATCAGTCCGTCTACCGCCTTGACGCCAAGAGAAAGCACCTCGTCGATAATCTCCCTTTCCATCGCATCCGGCGGGGACGCTTCGATCGGATAATTTATCATCGGACCCGCCAGTTCCATACCGTCATATCTTCCAAGTCCGTCTAATACCTGTCCTAAAAGCATATCGCTTACCGGAACGGAAAGCGGGATTCCCGTATTTTCTACCATACATCCGATGCCGATGCCTTCCGTTTTTTCATAAGGCATCAGCAGGGTCTTCTTTCCCTTGAATCCGACTACCTCCGACATGATCGGCGGCAGATTCTTATCTGCCGGAAAAACTTTACATAAATCACCAAGCTTTGCTTCCGGCCCTGCGGATTCTATCGTAAGACCTATGACGTTTTCTACTTTTCCCTTACTTTTATAAAAAGTATAATCTGCAATTTTGCTGTATTTCGTAAAATCTACCATAGTCCCCTTCTTACACCCGGCATTTCTTCTGTCTTTATTTTTCGAAAGACAGCAGTTTCAGCTTTGCCGTCAGTTCTTCCAGCTGTGTTCCGACGCCGCAGTCAAAAATACCGCCGTCCGTTTCGATCATACATTCATTCTTATGCAGTGTAATATCTTCTATGACTTCAACAATGCCGCGTTCTCCTACGCTCTCTTCTGCCAATGCTTTTTTCCGGGTATTGACATAAGCATAATCATCTTTGGAAACATGCACAATAAAAGTCCTGCTACTCTCAATTTTCCGCAAAGTTGTTTCAATCAGATGCACCAGGATATTTTTTTCGTTTTCCAGTTCCACCTGAAAAACATGATTATAAACTGCCGTAATTGTGTCGATAAACTGAGGCTCCAGTTCTTCAATCAGCTGTTCGTACTCCATTTCCATTTTGGAACGCTCTTCTTCCAGCTCCCTGCGCATTCTGTCGACTTCGGACTGCGCCTTCTGATACCCCTCGTCATAACCGATTCTTCTGCCTTCTTCCGCCGCCTCCTGTTTCTCCCTCGCGGCATCCGCGCTGGCCATACGACGGATCTGTTCCGCCTCCTGCCTCGCCGCCTCCAGCTCGGCTTCCGCCTGCTCACGGAGTTCTTCCGGTGTAGGACCGGCCGACACATCTTCCGACGCCTTTAAAATGCCGCCTTCGGCGTCTTCATCATATTCCTGCGTATCGATTTTCTCTCCCGTCAGTCCGCCCATAAAGCTGCTTTCATCATACGGCTCGCCGGCCGCCAGCGCAGCGCGTCTTCTTTTATCCGCCTCCCGCTGCTCGATTCGGCTGACAAGACGGGAATTACTGTCGATAAGACATTTATCATCATTTTCTACAACAACCCAGTTCGATTTATATACGTTCCTAGACAACAATTTCGTCACCTCCACCTCTGGAGATAACAATTTCCGCAGAATCTTCCAGTTTCCTGATAATATTTACGATCTTCTGCTGTGCTTCTTCTACGTCTTTCATACGAACAGGTCCCATAAATTCCATGTCTTCCTTGATCATAACGGCAAGGCGTTTTGACAGGTTGTTGAAAATAGCGTTCTGTACTTCTTCATTGGAGCCTTTCAGCGCGATTGCAAGATCGCTGTTATCCACATCACGAAGCACACGCTGTATTGCTCTGTCGTCCAGAAGAAGGATATCTTCGAATACGAACATCTTCTTCCTGATTTCATCAGCAAGCTCCGGTTCTTCGATTTCCAGCGTTTCCATGATATGCTTCTCTGTACCGCGGTCTACCGTATTCAAAATCTCTACAACCGCGTCGACACCACCGACGATGGTGTAATCCTGATTTACTAAAGATGCCAGCTTGGATTCCAAAACTTTCTCCACCTCTTTGATAATATCCGGACTCGTTCTGTCCATTATCGCAATACGCTTGGCAACATCGGCCTGCCTGTCAGGCGGCAATGCGGAGATAATAAGCGCCGACTGCGCCGCCGATAAGTATGACAGAATCAGAGCGATCGTCTGCGGATGCTCATCCTGAATAAAGTTCAATAACTGTGAAGGATCTGTCTTTCTGACAAATTCGAACGGCTTTACCTGCAGCGACGCCGTCAGCTTGCCGATAACATCCCTCGCCTTGTCTGCGCCGAAAGATTTCTCCAGCACTTCTTTCGCATAATTGATGCCGCCTTCCGCAATATACTGCTGAGCCAGACAGACCTGATAGAACTCATCCAGCACTTCGTCCCTGACCTGCGGCGTAATCGTTCTCGTATTGGCAATTTCCAAAGTCAGCTCTTCAATCTCGTCTTCTTTTAAATGTTTAAAGATATTTGATGATTTTTCCGGTCCGAGAGCAATCAACAGGATGGCCGCTTTCTGCAGACCGGTTATTCTCTCTTCAGTTTTTGCCATCGTTTTTACCCCCAGTCCTCATTCAGCCAGTTACGCAGCAGATTCGCCGCCGCTTCCGGATTTTCTTCTACAAATTTACCGATCAGCTTTCTTGTCTCAGACTCATCTTCAAATGAAATATCCTCAAGCTGTGTTTCCGGTGTTGACTGTAAAAGCGATTCGACAGAAAGTTCTTCCTCTTCTTCTTCGTGTTTCTCGCCGCGCATACTCCGAAGTACAACAAATGCCAGCAGAGCGAGAATTATAATAATCAGAACGATCTGCATAATGTCCGTTGCACTGATACCGGAACCTTCATCATCAAAGAAGACATTCTCGCTGTAAGCAACGATTGCTATATTATCGGCATTGATGCCTGTCGCCTTCGCAACGACATTGTACAAATCTTCATCGACTTCCAATTTAGTGCGTTCCTGATTGGCCAGTTTATATTCTTCCCAGGTAACCGTATCAAGAAGCCCCTGTCTTTCAATATCCTCTTCCCGGATAACAATATGCCGTATCATCGCAACAGAAAGTGAAGACTGTCCGTAATTAATCAGGCCGGCCGGCGTATCCGTCGTTACAATCGACTCGTTCGGCAGATATTCGCGGGATGATTCCAACGTTTCAGATCTTGAATTACTGTCATCTTCCAAAACATATGTAGTACCGTCATCGCCGTTTGAATCCGTCCCCGGCACACCGCTGACGCCGTTTTCATTGACCTGACTGAAAGTGTCTTCACGGCTCAGCTGTCCTTCTTCCCGGCCTTCCGGTGCGGCGTAGGTATGATCCGTTCTGGAACTTGTGGAAAAATCAAGAACAAGATTCGTCGCCACTTCGATTTTATCAAATTCGTTCGTGCCAAGCAGCACCTGTTTCACTTCACTCGTAACAATCCGCTCAGCTTCCGCTTTTACGGAAAGCTGTGCATTGGCCGTCCCCGACGCCGAATAATCGTCGTCACCGGAGAACAGCATATTTCCGTCCGCATCCATAATAACGATATTTCTGGTCGTCGGATTACCGATTCCGGTTGCAATCGCCCGCGCAAGGGATGCAGCGGTTTCCGGAGACATCTCTTCACTCAGCTCCAGCGTAACGCTCGCATAAGACTCTTTGTCGGAATCGATCAAAGTCCCCGTATTCTCTGGGATGTTCAGCGTTACCGTTGCGCTCTTGACAGCTTTCTGCGGTTCCAGCACGTTATCCTCGATATATTTCTCCAGATAATATGTATACTGTCTCTGCTTATCGGATTCGGTCGTTGAAAAACCGCCGTTCGTCACATTTTCGATTCCGTAACCGGCCGTCCTGATGCTGTTGGAACCAAGCAGTAAAATAGCGTCGGACTGCTGCGACTTTAAAATCCGAAATTCCAGCCCGTCGTCGGAAACGGTAAAATTCAATTCCTCTTCCTGCAAAAGATCCCTGACACTTGCCGCCTCCGTCGTATCCTCACAGTTTTTCAGAAGAACATACTGCGGGCGGTTCAGCGCCGTAACCAGAATCACGATCGCCAGTATGACAGCAGAGATAACCATAACGATCAATGTCTTCTGCTTCGTCGTAAAACGGTTCCACCATTCTAATATTCGATTTCCTAACTCCTTTAACTTCTCTAACAATTTATCCACAGCAACTATTTCTCCTTAAGTAATCTGCCATATGCCGTTAAATCTGCATCTGCATAATTTCTTTATAGGCTTCTAACAGCTTATCCCTTATGACAACAGTATACTGCAGTGCAGTCGATGCCTTCTGAAGAGCGATAGAAAGATCATGCGTATTCTCGGTTTCGCCGAGCGCCCACTTGATCTCTTCGTTCTCGGCATCGGAAAGATAACTGTTTGTCGTATTAATATTGTCAATTGCCGTATCCAGAAAATTATTAAAACTGGTATCCGTATATGTATCCGCCTTCGTCGTCGGCGCAGCTTTTGCCGCCTCCTTAATCGCTCCGGAAGATACATTATACAGCGCCGTAATATCTATAGCCATTTTTCTTCCCCTCCAAATCAATTCCCTTTTACGTTAATGTTACTGTTCAATATTAGTATTCCGTCTGTTATTTATATCGTCCGGCTTTTATCAGCCCTGCATGATTTCAAGACCTTTCAGCGCAATGCTCTTACTCGCCGAAAAGGCCGTTGAATTTGCTTCATAAGCACGACTCGCGTCGATCAGATTCGTCATCTCGGTTATCGTACTGACGTTCGGGTAAGTCACATATCCGTTCTCGTCCGCATCCGGATGGGAAGGATCATAAACCATTTTCATTTCCGTCCATTCATCCTCATACACGCCGGTTACTTTCACGCCGGTACCTGAATAACGGTCCCTGGCCGCATTCAGCACATGCCGAAAAGGCGTCTGCGAATTCTTTTCTTCAAAAACAACTACTTTTCTGCGGTACGGTGTACCGTCTTCCGTGCGGGTCGTATTGGCATTGGCAACATTCTCCGCAATAATATCCATACGATAGCGTTCCGCAGTCATACCCGACGCGTTAATATCAAAAGCCGTAAACATGCCCATATCTATATCCCCCCTACTTCATCACTAACTGTAAGTTTTTAAATTCCTGTGTGATGCACTGATTCAATCCCTGATATGTAACCTGATTCTTTGCCAGATAAACGCCTTCCGTATCCACGTCCACGTTATTTCCGTCAAGACGGTAGGAAAAACTCGCGTAATCCGTATAACAGATTGGAGCCAGACGGTTCGTCCTGAGATTTGCCACTTTGGAATCCATAGAAATATATTTGGAATTGCCAAGCGCCTTCGCAAGCTGTGACTGAAAGTCCACATCCTGTCTTTTATAGCCTGGCGTATCCACGTTGGATAGATTATTGCTGATCGCATCATTCCGCAGCCATGCTGCATCTGCGGCTTTGTCAAGCACATTGACATAGTCGAAAACATTCGTGTTCAATAAAGAACTCATAATCACACCCCATTCGTATTATTTAAAAACCCTTATATACCTGAAGCCCATCTCATGACGGACTTACTCAAGGTAAAAATCCTTAAACCATTATAAATTCATTCAGCCAAAATTACAAGTCAAAAGCCAAAAAAAATATGTTCTTTCTTTAGTACTTTTGGCCCCTTACAAGGTAAAATTTGACAAAAATAAGGCAAAAAAGGACTTATAAAGCCGAGTATCCCGCTGTTATAAATCCTTTTATCCGTGGCCAATCCATTGGCTTTGTATCCCTGTTCAATTTTATCCGGTTCCGCGTTTTCTTTTCCTACCGGCCCTGTACCTTTAACTTCTCCACTTCCTCAAACACAACATCGTTCAGGACTTTAATATAAGTGCCTTTCATGCCGGAGGAGCGGGATTCAATTACGCCCGCGCTTTCAAACTTACGCAGGGCATTTACGATGACGGAGCGGGTAATGCCTACCTTATCCGCGATCTTGCTCGCCACAAGAATGCCCTCCATGCCGCCGAGTTCGTCAAAAATATGGGTGATGGCTTCCATTTCCGAAAAGGAAAGCGTACCGATTGCGGACTTAACAACGGCAACTTTCCGGTTTTCCTCTGCGTTTTCCTCATTTACCGCCCGAAGCATCTCAAGCCCCACTACCGTTGTGCCGTATTCGCATAAAATAATATCATCGATATCGTACTGCTCGTTGCATTTATAAATGAACAGCGTACCGAGCCTTTCCCCCGAAATCTCAATCGGCGCTATGACAGCCTGAAACTTCCTCGTGTCGATATTCTCAAAACCAAGCGTTTCCAGATTGACATTTTCCTTCGTCGAAAGCACGGAAAGGAATCTTTCGTTCAGCATCGGATCAATAAATCCGCCCACATGCTCCACAATCAGTTCCGTCAGCGACTCCACCGTATTCAGATCGCCCACGCCGAGAACTTTTCCCTTTTTGCTGATCACCAGAACATTTGATGCAAGAATCTCTTTCAGCACATTGCAGATATCGTTAAAAACAACTTTTCCCGAATTGTTATTATGCAGAAGTTTTCCTATCTTTCTGGTCTTATCCAATAATTGTACGCTGCTCATGTGCCCCGCCTTTCAAAGTCAGATATCTGTCACGTCACAATACTTTCTGTCCGTCATACGCACATTCTAACATATTTTTTCAGTATTTTCAATGTATATTAACTGAATTTTGGCACAATTTTCAGACAATTACTGGTAATGAAAGAGTTATGACTCGGCCGGCTGCACGACGGCCTCCACATAACCGCAGTTCTCATCCGCACATAACAGTTTATTTCCTTTTTCCAGCATGATAGAACCACATTTTGGACATTTTTTGTCCACCGGTTTCTGCCATACCATGAAATCACATTCCGGGTTATCGATACATCCGTAATACTTTCTCCCTTTTTTCGTCTTTTTCATGACAATATCTTTACCGCATTTCGGACAGGCCACGCCGATTTTTTCAAAATAAGGTTTGGTATTGCGGCACTCCGGAAATCCCGGACAGGCTAAAAATCTGCCATGCGGTCCGTATTTGATTACCATCTGCCTGCCGCAGTTTTCACAGACCTCATCCGACAGCTCGTCTGCAATTTCCACCTCTTCCAGCTCTTTCTCCGCCTTTATAACCGCTTCTTCCAGATCGGGATAAAAGTTGGCGATGACCGTTTTCCACCTGACATTGCCGTCCGCAACGCCGTCCAGAAGAGCCTCCATCGTCGCCGTAAAATTCACGTCCACAATGGATGGAAAAGCCTCTTTCATGATATTATTGACGACTTCGCCAAGCTCCGTCACATACAGATTTTTATTTTCTTTAACAATATAGCGCCTTGCAAGAATCGTCGTAATGGTCGGCGCATAGGTACTCGGCCTTCCGATTCCAAGCTCTTCCAGCGCGCGTACCAGGGACGCTTCCGTATAATGAGGCGCAGGCTGCGTAAAATGCTGTTTTTCCTCAAAAGAATCGAACGCAAGCTGCGTATTCCCGTCGATTCCCTTAACGAGCGTATTATCTTCTTCTTTTTCTTCCTCATCCGTATAAACGCTCAGGAAACCGTCGAATTTCACCCTGGAAGCCGCCACCGTAAACCGCTGCCCCGCCGCATCTATCTTCACGGATGTCGTCTCATACTGCGCCGGAGACATCCGGCTCGCCGCAAATCGCTTCCAGATCAGCTGGTATAACCGGAACTGATCCCTTGATAATGATTCTTTTAATTGAAAAGGCGTTCTTTCGATATCCGTAGGGCGGATGGCCTCGTGCGCATCCTGTATCTTCTGGCTGCTTTTTTTCTCGGTTCCGGCCTCTGCGGCATACTCTGCACCGTACTGCGTGTTAATATAATCTTTTGCCGCCTTTTCCGCTTCTTCGGAAACTCTGGTGGAATCGGTACGCAGGTAAGTGATAACACCCACGGTCCCGTTTCCCTTGATATCGATGCCCTCATATAGCTGTTGTGCCAGCCGCATCGTTTTCTGCGTGGAAAAATTCAGCATCTTGCTGGCTTCCTGCTGCAGCGTTGACGTGGTAAAAGGCAGCGGCGGCTTTTTCACCCTTGAGCCATGCTTTACATCCGCTACCCTGTATACGGCATTCTCCAGCGTTTTCTTTATCGCTTCCAGCTCTTCTTTGGAAGAAATTTCCTGTTTTTTCTCCGTCGTTCCGTAATATTTTGCTGAAAGCGGCTTCTTCTCCCCCGGAATCCGGAAAAGCGCATCCAGCGTCCAGTATTCTTCCGGGATAAACGCATTGATTTCATCTTCCCGGTCGCAGATTATCCTGAGCGCCACCGACTGAACGCGTCCCGCACTTAGTCCGCGCTTAACCTTCGCCCATAACAGAGGCGAAATCTTATAGCCCACCATACGGTCAAGACACCGTCTTGCCTGCTGTGCATCCACCAGGTCCATATCGATTTCCCTGGCATTTTTCAAAGATTCCTTCACCGCATTCTTTGTAATTTCATTAAATGTAATGCGGTATACTTTTTTCCCTTCCAGTTTCAGCGCATGCAGCAAATGCCATGAAATTGCTTCTCCCTCACGGTCAGGGTCCGTTGCCAGATAGATTTTATCCGCCTTCTTCACTTCCCTGCGCAGGCCGGCAAGTATATCGCCTTTTCCTCTGATCGTAATATAACGCGGCTCGAAATCATGCTCGATGTCAATGCCCATCTGACTTCTCGGAAGGTCACGCACATGCCCGTTGCTTGCGGCCACTTCATAGTTTGCCCCCAGAAACTTTTTAATTGTCTTCACCTTTGCAGGTGATTCCACAATCACCAGATACTTCGCCATAGCAATTCCTCATTCCTGTCAGTACACTTTTCTCTTGCTTAACGAGAATTACTATACAGCATGTTGGGAAAGGTTGCAAGGGAAATTTTCTTTCTAAATTTTGCCACGGCCGCATCTTATAAAGAGGCCGGAGCGCTTTGAAAATTTCATCCCAAAGCTTATGTGCTAGTTCGATTGACAGGCTGGCAGAATTTTGATGTGTGTTCTGCACGAAAAAGAGGACCGTTCACAAAAAACAGCCCTCTTCCTGCCCGCAGGCATATTATTCACGCTCCTACTCCAAAAGAAACAGCTGCGCCCTGTTCAATACAACGGAATCGCTTCCGGTCACGGGTTCATCCGTGCCGAAATGATGAAAACGCGACTCCACCACGATATATATGTCAGCATTGGTGCGGCTTTTGTTTTGCAGCGGTATGACGGGAGCCTCGATCTGATATACTTTACCAGGAACAGGGCGAAACTCGGTTCCGACTTCCACCAGGCGGTTTTCTTCCACCGTGTATACACTGGATATAAAAGGGCTTGCGAGCACGCTTTTTCCGCCAATATCGATCGGTGTGCCGGCCGTGTCATCCTGATAGTAAAAAGATATCCGCACTTCTTTTCCGAACGCCAGATTGGGTTCCGTTATTTTAAAATATACATCTGTCGTTTCATCCAGGAGGCCGGCGTTTCCGTCCGCCGTATCCACCATCTGTTCATCAAAAGGAATGCAAATGCTCTCGATTTCCGGCGCATCTGCCGCAAGTCCCGCTACAATGGCGACTTTCGGATTTTTAATCCCCACGTTATAGGCCGCCATCAGCGCGTTGACAAAGAGACGGCATTCCAGAACGCCATCCTGCGTGGACGGCGGCTCCATACCGGGCGCCTCTTCGAATTTATAAGCATAATAGTCTTCTCCGATATAGATCACATTGCCCCTGCTGTAAAGATAATAATTGTTTGCCGCATCCTTTCCGGAAACATCATAAGCGCTCATCGAATCCGCACCGGCATCATCTTCCAGACAATACCATGCCGTAACATCCGCTATGGAATCCTCGCTGCCGTTATTTTGCAGATTCAGCACATAGTCCGCCCCTTTGACAGGCTGGGCCAGTCTGCCGCTTCCGCCGATTTCAAACGGGTAATGGGAAATCGAGCCGTCATTGACCTGTCTTATGGCCAGACCGCTTTTTTCGCCGAACATATCCGCTTTTAACGGCGCATAGCGGTAATAGGACAAATCCCCTTTCTCCTGTCCCAGTTTTCCGTATGTTCCGGTATCCCTCTGACCAAGCAGCGCACTGTCGATGCCCAATCTGCCGGTATCGCCAAGAGCCGCTGATGAAGACACCAGCACCCCTCTTCCCTGCGCAATGAACTGATTCACCGCCCAGGATATATTTTCCATATTCTCCGCCGGGCCAAAGCCCAGGACAAGCACGTCAAAACCTTCCAGATATTTGCCGTTCTGCGCAAGCTGTTGTTCCAGATCCGCTGCCGATATGGTCTTTATTTCAAATTCCGAACCGGTCTGCACTTCCGCATTTTTCAGAAAATGTCCCATCATCGTCTGATCCGCCGCCAGATAGGCCAGCGCCAGATTGTATTTGGCTGCCTCGTTTTTGTCGGCATCACTCATCGTGTCGATATTTCCCGGTGCAATCTGCAAAATGCGTATCTTCGTCGGAACAGGATCAAAAATTTCAAAAAATCCCATCAACGCATCGCGCCTGTAAGAATTGCCCGCATCGGACACTTCCAGTTTCCAGGGGAGAATCCCCTTCTGGGGCGACTCGAACTCGATGGTAAATTCCCCGTTGTCCGTCGAAAAACCACTGTAAACCTCCTCATCAGGCGCAAATCTGCCATCCTGATTCTGATCCAGATAGAGACGGATATCCACATTGTCCGAATACGCTTCCTCTCTGTCATCTTCCACCCGGAATTGAACGGTTCCGCGATATTTCCCTTCCCCGTCGGCTTTGATCTGCTGCACCAGCCTGATTTCCTCTTCTCCCTCGTTTTCCTCCGCATCCGCATATCGTATCTGCGGCCGGCGTATATTAACCTGTGCCGCAAAAACCGCGCTGCTGTGCACATCGGAAATGGTATACAGATATTCTTCGTATTCATTGACCGCAGTCCGCAGGAAATCATACATCTGGGAATTGCCGTCGACATAATCGGTATTAATTTCATCCACGCCCGCGTCTTTCGCCGACTGTCCTGTAAAGAAATCGTCTTCCACGACAACCGGATAACCTGCCCGCATGAAATCAAGCAGCGCTTCCCGTTTCTGCGGCGTGATATCAATGCCGTCATACCGCTCACCGTCTCCGGTCGCAATATCGCCTTCGGCGCTGTATACAATACCATTCATCTCCCCGTCGTTATAAACGGTGTAACGGATTCCGTCTTTTCGCTCATGGTTCAGCCGCTGACCGTCAAGACCGATAAAGACCATCTGGTACCGGTCGTTAATGTCGCGCTGGCTGCCGGAAAACTCCGCCACAGAAAGGGTATCCACAACAATATCAATCACCTTTGAGCTTCGCAGAATCTGCTGCCCCGGACCGGAAGAGCCCTCCTTTTCCCAATAAAGGACCGTATAGCCGTCCGCTTCGCCGCCGCCCGTTTTCAAATCGGAATGCGCATTCGTCGTCGGCTGTAATTCCAGCACGCGGATATCCCGAAAATCACTGATCAGACCTACCGAATAATTAATAATATACTGCATCACTCTGGCTTTGCTGATAATTTCCGATATTTTATCTTCATCCGGAAGCGTGCTGTTTTCCGCCTTCAATGCCGCCAGTACTTCCATAAAACCTGCCGAAACCTTTTCGTCGTCAAACGGCGCATAAAAATCTTCGGATACGAGCATCTCATCGTTCAGAATATAAATGTTTCGATTTACATAATGATAATGATTGTCTGTCTTGTCCGGATATTTCGATGCTCCGATATTCATCATCATGTTATCGTAATTCTCCATATCCTGATAATACATGGAAAGATTTTTTTTGAGCAAAATCTGAACAAGTTTCTGGTAAACCATCTTCGGCTTCTGTTCACCGTCCGGCGTCTGACCTGCATCCGGATTCTGCCCGGTATCCGGCAGCTGACCTGCATCGGAACCCATATAGCCGTAATCAGCCTCAATAATTCCGTAATCTGCAATGACCGGCATCAGATCAACAACCGCACGATAAATAACGTTAAAGAGGACCTCAGCCGACATATCGCCGCCAAATTCCGTCATATAATGGATGGCCGCACCGCTTCCAAGCAGTTCTCCCAGACCGGCTTCCAGATAAACCAGATCGGCATTCATTACATCGTCGGGCGTCACCTGGCTCGCCGTGAGCACTTTTACCTGAATGCGGAAAGACTCCGATTCATTATCGCCGCCTGCCAGAGAATGGAATACATACCGTTCCAGCCAGTCGGCACCGCCGCTGCACCGGAAAAAAGTCGGCGCATTATAAATAAGAAGATTATATCCCGTTCCGTCTTCTTCCGCCGTCTCCTCCAGTTTATATTCTCCCTGTCCTGCACCGGCATATACAAAAACCGCATCCGCCGGCGTTCCGGTCATCAACGGTTCGCTTCCTTCCTCCGCCGCATTTTCCGATGCCGCAGGGATTCCGTTATCCGTATACGCCCCGTCACCCGTTAAAGCGCCGTCGTCTGCCGATATACCGTCTCCTGCAAAGGCGCTGTCTCCCACCGGATTATAAGTGCCGTAAGGAGGCACACCGTCAACCGCCGCTTCTTCCGCCGGTATCACGCTTTCGGGCTGATAGAGCGGTCTCGCTTCTTCCAGCCCGCTGACATAACGAAAATGCACTATATAATATCCTGTTTCTTTTGCGCCGGCCGTAGGGGGCAGCGAAGGCGCTTCCGCATCCGGCTGCGTTGTATTGTCCGGGGCTGTGTCCGAAACCCCGGAATCTGCCGGAGGCGTCGTATCTGACGGATTCTGTCCCTCAGACGGAAGATTATCCGCGGAATCCGGCGTTTCCGGAGAACTGGTCTCCCCCGTTCCGCCCGTTGTATCTTCTTCCTCCGGTGGGATGGGGGGGGCCGGAGGTGCTGCCGCATCGGGATTGACCGGAACAGTCGGCGTCGATTCCGGTCGATCGGTACCCGCCGGCGCATCCGGCGGTGAATCTCCTTCTATCGGCTGTAATGCCGTCTGAGCCAGTACATACCGACTTTCTTTTACCGAAACAAGTTTCCGCCAGGCAAGGCCCGCCACATCGGAAATATTGCCCGACGGCACCGCCTCCTGTACGTCTGCCGGTTCACTCACAGTACTTTCGCCGGCATCGCCTCCTTCTGCTCCGCCAACATCTTCCGAACCGCCTGCGCTGTCGTTTCCGCCGACTCCGCTTCCTTCTCCCGAACCGTCCGGATCGTCGTTTCCGCCATCTTCGCTTCCTTCTCCCGAACCGTCCGTATCATCGTTTCCGCCGTCTTCGCTTCCTTCTCCCGAACCGTCCGGATCGTCGCTTCCGCTGTCTTCGCTTCCTTCTCCCGGGCCGTCCGTACCGTCGCTTCCGCTGTCTTCGTTTCCTTCTCCCGAACCGCCCGTATCGTCGTTTCCGCTGTCTTCGTTTCCTTCTCCCGGGCCGTTCGTACCGTCGTCTTCGGAGCCGTCAGAACCATGATTTCCATTATCCTCACCGGAATCCGAATGATCTCCATCCTCCGGCCCCGGCTCCGTAACATCCGGATTTTCCGGTTCGACCGGAGTTTCCGCAGGCACGTCCGGCAATACCGGATTTTCCCCGGTCCCGCCTTCTTCATCATCCGGGAAAAACACGTTATCCGGGAGGTCCTGAAACTGTCCCGCATAGGAAAAAATACCGTCCTGCAGCAGATAAACGCCGGTCGCCGCCGGATATTCGCCCTCTTCTCCCGTCACCTGTACGGCATCCACCACTTCGTATCCCTGTAAAGCAGCCTCTGGCTGACAGGCAAAAACCACATGATATGCGCCGTCCGCGCCGGCCCATTCATATACCGTACCGCCGCCGGATACATTTGTTCCAAACGTACCGCCCGCCAGGTTATAATCAAACCCTGTCCTGTCGGCGCCGCTGCCTTCCACATACTGCTGCACCATCGCATGGACAAAACCGTTCTGTTTATATTTCTGCACAGCGCCGGTTTCCGGAAAATAGCTGTCGTAGATCTGACGCCACCCGTTTTCTTCCGACAAATCCGGCGTAATGCCCGCATAACCCTCCTGATAATGCGGCTGAAGCAGAGAAGAGTCCATCCCCGCCGGCAACAGTAACGAAGCGAGCGCCTCCCTTTCCTCATAATGGTAGAAAGCTTCCTGATAGTCATCAAACGTTATTTTCAGGCCTTCTTCCACCGACACCTGGTCTTCCCCGGTCAGTACCGTTCCGTCCGTCAGATAACCGATCGTACCGAGCGAAACATTCGGAATGCTGATTGTCTGGCTGTGGTCGGAAAGGGTATAGGTATAGGAAGCCGTTCCGGGTACAATATCCAGTATTACAAAAGGCTCCCCTTCACTGTGCGCCTCCACCACCTTGCCGATGCCGCCAAAAGACTCCTGTGCCTCCACAGGCGCCGCACTCTGCAAAAAATTCCAGAAAGAAACGCCCGCGGCTGAGACTGTCAGAACAGACGCAGCTGCAGCAAGCACAAGTTTTTTATCCACACGCGGTTTTATTCTGTTGTTCCGGTATTTATACCTGTAACGAGCTGCTACTCTTTTCCTTTTCATCGCTGATTGCCCTTATTGTCATTTGACCAGTGTCCACTTTGTGTCGGTGATCTTACAAGTCATTTTAATGGTATCTGTCGGTCCCCATGGCTGATTGTTCCCCCAGTCCCAGCCGGGCGATGTCACAAACTCCAGCGTATAGGTATCCGTATTCTTATCGTAAGAACAGGTTATCTTAAACAAATTACGCTTGCTGATATTACTGCTGCCAATGACCTGATACGGAAATTCATACGCAAACGGACTCTCAATGACCTGCTGTCCTTCCTGCTGCAGCTTAAAGCCAAAATTTCCCCATCCGCTGTCGGTAAATTTTTTATCCGAAGGCAGCGGAATATATGCCTTAACATTCTGCGGATTTCCATCGTTATCTTTCATCACAAAAGAAACGTTGCTCCCGTCAATCTGAATGGAATCGAATTGACCGGCTTCAAACTGCTCGTCATAATCGCCTTTGTTGAACAATCTCCATTCGTCTCCATCCGGTTCACAGATAAAAGTCCCCGCACAGCATCTTTTGCTCATCCCCCATATGCTGTCCGTATAATCATAATACAACTTCAGCTCATATCGGTTCCTGTCCGCATCATAGCGGCATTTTGCTTCGGAAAATTTCGGTTCGTGCAGCTTCCCGTCCTGATCGAGCAGATAAGTCATGTCATAGTTGTAAATGGATACTTCGTCCGCCCCCGGATTTTTAAAGCGATCCGGAAACTGCAGCGAATCAGAGGGTACCGGAAAGAAAATCTGCCCTTTCTTAAATCCGGCATCCGTATACGCCCATAATGTCAGGTTGCCTCCGTCTTTTACCTCAAAATTGAAAGTACTTGTAAAATCATAAACATACTGCTTTCCGGCGTTTATCTCATAATTATCGCTGATTTTCAGATACACGCCTTCCGGCTGGTTTACATAAGGTACCGCCGGAACATAATGGTAAGTACCTACCGCCGTTTTTTTCGTCTCATAGTTATGATTGTTATATTGATCGCCTCTGTTATTGTAGAAATGCACCCTGACTTTGGTGTTTACATAATTGCTCAGATCGCTCTCCCTGAACAAAAGCACATTTCCGATCTCTCCGATTCCCTCATAAGGCGATTTCTGCTCCGGCCATAAACTGTTTTCGGGCGAATAATAAATTTTTTCCCAAGTTGAACTGTCTTCACCAGTCCCTTTATACACATTAAAGAATGCTTTGTTCTGGAACACAGCCGAGTTCCATGTGCTCGTAACCGTACCGATCCGGCACGGAATGTCCAGCTGGTTCGGGCTTCCATGTCTCTGCACGGTATAAATGGTTTTCGCATTTACGCCGTCATAATGCGTCTCTCCATCGAGATATGATTCAATTCCGATCTTCGGCGTCTGAACCACCCCCGGCATCAGATTGGAGTACTCCGGATATTTTGACCCGTTATAAGCGCCTGTCGCCGGATTCAGATGACTCGTATATTCCGGCCAGAATGTGTTTTCCACATAATTTTTCAGCGTTTCGTATGCCCATCCGCCCGGCTGCTGTGAACTCCAGCTGCCTCCGCTTCCCGACCACGCGCTGAGTACGTTTCTGAGATCGTAATACGCCTGTGTTTTATTATGGTTTTCATCCCGTAAGGCCGGATCCGATAAAATATTGATGATCTGTATGGAAATAAAATACTGCTGGTTCAGGTTTAAAAGCCATGTATCGGGTTTTAGTCTCGCATTCGTGCCTTCCGTCGTATATACCATAACCATATCATCTTCGACCGGCGCATCCTCGCTTTTTTTGACTCTCACGCAGATCAGAAATACCGGATCATCCGAATTAATCCCGACCGCATTGAATAAATTAGGGCCGTTACCGTACAACAGATCGCCGTTCCAGTCAAGGCGGATGCCTTCGTCTTCTTTTATGGTCAGGACAATCGTGCCCGATACAATATCCCTTTGGCCGTTTTTTGTATAAGATCTTTTGGCAGATAACAGCGAGGTCGCCTGAATGATAACCTGGCTGCCGCCTTTGGCATCCGCGCTGATTTTGAAAGACGCGGATTTATGACCGCTGCTTACCAGTTCGACATATTCTTCTCCTGCAAGGATTTTCCATTGATAAGCGGAATATTCGGCTTCATCCGCCACCACGTATTTGTCTTCTGCAGGCAGATTTTCACAGCCGTCGCAGGATACGCCCAGATGACTGCCCCCTACATTCGCATTGACCGTGAAATCTGTTCCGGCGGTAATCTCCTGGTTTCCGCCGTCAAGTGAAAGATTCACATTCTTTGCTCTTTTTATATGGACGGTGACAACGTCTTCCGCATAATTTCCTTTGGAATCTATCGCATTCGTTCTGACAATCACGTCAAAACTTTCGACCGTTTCTCCGGAAGATATTTTAATCGTTCCGCTCCGGTCATCGATAAAAGCTGTTTTCTGTTCTCCGGAAGACGGCTCCGTAACCGGCGTGCTGTCCGATATCCTCCATGTTACGCTCTTATCCATAATATTCTGTCCCGAAAAGAGGGGCGTGGAAAACGTGTATTCCTCACCCGGTTCCAGATAAACAGAATTTTCCCTTGCTTTTAATCTCAGTTCTACAATCTTATCCAGTTGTTCCAGGTCTTTGTCATTAATCTGCACTTTATTACGAATCGTAATATTGTTCGACGTCTGGTATGTCTTATGATCCCTTTCAAATGTCATGGAAACCTGAACAACCCGCTTTTCCTCTACCTGAGACAAGTCAATGCTGAATGCTGTCACACTCTCCGCCAGAACCACCCTTTTGTCAGCGTCAAATTTCCCATCCCCGGAAACCGGAACTTCATTATAATAAAGTACAGAGCTCTTTTTATCCCAGACGAACTGATAATGATTCTGGTTGCCTCCGGTGCCTTCTTCTATTTTCATTTCATAAACAGGATCCCCGTTTTCGTCTGTTTTCGGATTTCCTTCTTCGTCTTTCGCCTGTATTTTGTTTCCGTCCGAATCCAGCATGAATTCTTTTGTCCCATTATACATTGTCAGTATCTTCGTCTGCGGCTCAAATGTAAAATCAGCGTCTTTTTCCGCAAACATACTGCTGCCGGATGTGCCGTCCCCGCGTATTTCCGCCCCTTCATAATTGACGCTGCCTGTTGTATCAATCACCACGTCGGAAATCTGATTCAATGCGAGCTGCGCTTCCTGCTGTAACATGATTTCCGTATTCGCCTTCGCATAGTTTTTCGAACCGATGACAATAAAAGAGCAGACCGCCGCGGTCACGACAGACAAAATCACGATGCCGACCAGAAGTTCTACCAGCGTAAAACCGTTCCGGTCTTTTATGCAGTTTCCTCTTTTCCCCCGCTTATCCATAGCAATCTCCCGCTTTCCCGGCTATTCCAGTTCAATCGTTACCTTTCCGGTCAATTCTGTCAGCGTCAGCTTGTAAGAACGGCTGCCGCCCCTGACATAGATTTCCTCACAAAGAATACAGTCCTCGCTTTTGTTGCTGAAAGAACCGTTTCCCCTGTCAAAAGACAGGTATATGGATTCGCCCTGTTTCAATTCCTGTAAGGCCTCCCCTTCCTTTTTATAAGTAACGGATACTCTGGAATTTCCGATCTTTTCCGCAACAGCATCTCCCGTTTCATCCACTTTACTGCCTTTCCAGTCGGTATCACCGACATTTTTTATCTGCTGCGTTACATAGATGCAGTCATCTTCACCGGAACGGCTTATTTGAAGCCTTGCCTCGCTTTTTCCCATCGCAGTCACTTTGGTTTCCGCCAGCGCCTCCTTAATACCGTTTGCACAGGCTTTCGCGCTCGCGCCAAATATGATGGAAATGGAAAAAAGCGCGGTTCCCGATAAAAGAGCCAGAATCACGATGACAACGATCAGTTCCACCAAAGAATAACCTCTGTTATCTTTTTTCATACCAATAGCCATGCCTTTCTCCCGGCCTGCGAGCCCTGGGCCGCTTCTATTTCTTAATCCAGTTCGTGTATCTGACGATTTCTGACAGATCGACATTCAAAACGCCGTTTTCATCCACTTGCGCGCTTCCCGTCACCTCTTCGGACAGAGTCCCGCCGCCATTCACAAAAAAGGAAATCGGTGTTCTCGTTGTCTCTTCCGAAAAAGGTTCGTTCAGCACCGCATAAATTTCCCTTCTGATATCGGTGTTATCATATTTGGTATCATTGATTTTCACACCGTTGTCGATCGTTATCTTTCCCTGTGCGATCACAAGCCCGTTGAAACTCTTACTGATGGTTACATTGCCGCCGGACGCACCGTCCTCTTCTTTGGCAATCGCCACAACAAGCCGGACGTCCGAATCTTTCACGACATAATCTTTGTTCGTCAGCACCGCTTTGATTTCCCTTGTTCCGTTCTTTACCGTAACCGTAATCGTTCCGCCGTTACCCTCCGGCCCTTTCAGATAATTACGCAGTTCTTTTTCATCGATAATACTGTTGAACACATTCTGGTCCGGCTGAAGTCCTGAAGCCTCCGTCGTCAGATTTGTCGTTAATGCGGTATAGGTCTTCTCGTACTCCTTTGCCTGATTCATGACTTCTTCTTCGGCTTTCGCATTTTCCATCGAAGATACATTATCCGAGATTTCCGGATATCCTTCCGCTTCCGGCTCTTCCGGCGTTTCGGGTTCTCCTTCCCCGTCCTCTCCCTCTCCGGGAACCGGCTGCTGCAGACCCGTCAAAAGAGTAACCTCTCCATTTGCGGTAATGCTGCCGGAGGGAACCACCGACACAAGGCTGTTTCCTAAAATCGTATACTGTGTATTCGGCGATTCGTAATCACCCAATATAATGCCGCCGGAAGCATATTTTCCGAAGTATTTGTCGATCGCTTCTTTATTGGTATTAAAATTGTAATACTGTACAAAATATTCCGCCGCTTTTTCCTTTTCCAAAACAAGATAGTAATAAAGCAGCGTTTTATTCTCGCTGTCCGCACTGTTATACTGCGTATAGACTTTGCGGAAATCGTTCCCGCCTACGCCAAAATCGCTCAATGTACGGTTTCCCAGTTTATAAACCGGCTTATTTACATCGACCTCCTGAAACGCTTCCCCATACTGCTCTTTATAACGTTCCATCGAAGAAGCCGTTTCCCCGTTCAGGGGATTCTGGCCGATCATCGTCTTCCCGTCCAGTGTACCGATACATTCCGCAGGTACCAGATATGCAATCTGATTCCCTTTTACCGCGATGGATTCCCCCATTAATACAGGCTGCTTCGAATCCGTCTCCGGCAGAATACTGCTTCCTCCAAGAGATTTCTGGCCGATATACGCACGTCCGGCCAGTAAAAATTTGGTCACTTCGCGTAAGTCTACCGTGGCATTTTTACCGTTAATCAAAATTGCGCTGCTCTCTCCCGCCTTAATTTCTTCCGTACCCGAAAGATGGGAAATTCCATATCCGTAATATTCTTTCATCAGAGTCGCTTTGCTTCCCGTACCGGAAAGTATCAGATCGTCCGCAACATAAGTCTTGCTGTCGAGTTTCAACGTGCCGCTGTCTACATGCAGATTGTCCGCATATACTTCCGGGACGAGTCTGGATTTATCGTTTCCCGACATCCCGCTGTTCACAATAAGGGAAGCGGAAGGGCCTTCTACGGAAATATCCCCTTTGGAGATCACATACCGGGCATTTTCCACCGTCAGCGAACTTCCCGGCTCAACGATAAGTCCTCCCGCTTTACTGTCTTTCTCCACTCCCGCATAAATGCCGCCGTAAACAACGGAAGTTCCGCTGTTCCTGACAGCCGTAACCCCCGTATTTCCAATCAGCGCATAGTCATATAACGAATCTATCGACGGATTCTGGAAAAAAACAAGTTCCGGCACATCGATGCAGATATCCGTATTAATGATCGAGACATATCCCTTATCGTCGGTGAAAACAACCCTGACATTGCGCAGAATGAGCGTGGAATTGTTGACGATTTCCATAATATTGTCATCTCGGGTTTCATCGTCAGTCCCCTCCCATTCTGTTTTATTCTCCACATTCTGCATGTACAAATCCGTATCGATAAATCCGCGCAGCTTCTCCCTGTCATAGTAATACGTCCGGAGCGTCGAGGGGTCAACCGGCCCCGGCGGAACCGGTCCGGAAGAATCCGCGGCTTTCAGGCTCCCGATCAAAACGGACAGATAGTGCGTTGTAAAACGGCTGGAACGGTCTTTTTCTCCCTCCACCACGGTATCCTGTGTGCCATTCGGATTCCAGTTCTGCATCACTTCCTGATAGCTGAGCGTAATCGCCGCCGACGCTTCATGCTGTAAACCGGCTACGATCTGTTCCATTACCGTTTCCG
Organism: uncultured Lachnospiraceae bacterium; assembly: GCA_910584965.1. Taxonomy (GTDB): domain Bacteria; phylum Bacillota; class Clostridia; order Lachnospirales; family Lachnospiraceae; genus UBA3282. The sequence goes on from CAJUDZ010000005.1 coordinate 86,823, forward strand.
CCGAGTAAAAACTCTTTTTATTCCTGATATCGCTTATTTTTATCATATAATTCATATATGCCGACCACAAAATAGCGCTTACCAGGATTCCGATCAACGCCATCGCAATGATCACGATCACGATTGCGGAACCGCTGTCGTCATTTCGGAATCGTTTATTCAGTTTTTCCGTTTTTCCATGTCCATCCGTTTTTCTTTTCATCAATTATTTTTACTTCCTTTTATGACAATCATCGGCCGACAGTCTTCAAAATCTTTTTTTCCTGCCCCTGCTTTGTAAATACAGATTTCGACATCATAAATAACTTCCGTTATTTTATCATCTTCCATCTGCGAAAGGCCCAGGACTTTCTTGAAACCTATAATCCCCGCTTTCTGGCCGGCCACCGGTATCATCTGGTCTTCCATTTTGTCCCGGTCTGTCGCCAGTTTACCATCGTTTGGCGAACTTCCGCCGCTGCTCCCAAATGCCGGGCCGACCAGATTTGTTCCCAGATTCGTCCGGATTGTCAGTTCTGCGGTACCCGTTCCCTTTACTGCCGGCGCATATTTTTCTTCCGCTATTTTAAGCTGCTGCTCCGGCAGGCTTGCGGCCGTAACGCTGTCGACCTGTTTCACGATATAGATTGTGAAAGGGAGGCCCGTTTTATTGTTAATGACGATGTTATCCTTGATTTTATTTTCAGGCAGAGCTCCCGGACTTCCGGCCGCCGTTCCCCGTTCCGCATATAACGGATAATAAAAAAGATAAATATTTCCGCCTTCCGGAATCTTTTCCCCGCAGGGAACCGCACCGGTTGGAAAATCGCCTGTAATCTGGACCGGGCAGGTCGCTCCGTTGTAAGTACAATCATAAGCATACTGAACGGACACTTTGCAGCAGCGGTTTCCCTCCGCGTCCACCCCGTCGTTTTCCATTGACAGCGTTATCGTCCGTGTGACTTTTCCGCCCTGATCCGCAAAAGTCCGGAACGTAAAAGGCTTTCCGGCCAGTTCGTCTTCGCTGTCCTCCAAATCCCATGCCTTCTTCACCGCTTCGGCCGCCGACAAATCCTGTCCGGCCGACTGTACATAGATCCCGTCTTTTCCTGTTTTTCCCTTGATGATGCTGGAAGGAGACGTAATATCCGCATTATTGAATGCGTTATCGTGATTCGCCGGCGGATTTCCATGCGCATCTTTTTCATATCCGACCGCATCTATCCGTATCAGCGCATCATACTCGCTCCCCTGCAGCCGCACGCCTTCCATTGTAAAATAATAAATCCCCGGCGGCACCTCATCTTTTGGCACATGCCGGTATTCTATATCTTCATCTTCATTGCCTGTAACCGACTTTTCAAAATAATCTTCCTTGATGCTTCCATGAATCAGACGGGCATCAATCACATAAAACCCATCCGCCGGCTCGTTGAACTGCGCCTGAAGCTCTTCTATATCGTAAGCTTTCAGCCCTTCCATAATATCCTGTGCAACCGTCGTCGCCCGCTGCACCTGCTTTGCTTTTCCGTTCATCCGCGCAGAAGTCACAAACCCATGCAGCATCGGAACGACGATAATCGCGAGAATAATGACCGCAATCAATAATTCTACCAGTGAAAATCCGGCATCTTTATTCCGTTGTTGGAAATTGCCATTCTTTTTTTCCATGTCCGTTTCCCGCCTGTCTGCCATTCCGTTTCCAGGCATACCCTGCATCGCCCGTTTCATTTCCTGTTCCGGTCAAGACACCGGTATTATTCTTCCGCGTTCCCGGCGCCGTCTTCTTCGTTCCCGACACCGTCTTCCGGTGCCATAGCTTCCACTTCCGGCAGCCCCGCCTCACCATGAATTTGAATCGTACCGAAAATATTGTCGGTTCCCAACAGAACGGATGAAAAATCCGGCTGTACATATTCTTTGCCGGTCTGGTACGGCGCAAGATACATGTTTAACGTCGTTGAACCGACCAGCTGTCCGGTAGAATCATCAAAGGTAACCGTCAGCGTTTCGATCGCCATCCGGTTGGGCTGGTCCACGATGTGCCGGATGCTTCTTTTGAGTCCTTCGTAGGAAACGCCATAATTAAAGGTCGCCTGCCTGTTATAAAGCCAGTCGATTTCCTCCTCCGCGGAATCCTCCGCCGCCGTCACAGCATCATCTCCGTCCAACGGCTCGTCACCGACGCCGAGGACGTCGTTCTCGCCCAGATCATAGGTATAGTCATGCTCCTCTCCGGGCGCCACAAATTCTTCAAAACGCACCGGAACGAGCTGTTCGATATTGACGTTCTCCACCACCATCGGAGAGACCAGTTCCTGATTGATCGCCATCAGAATTACGTCTTCCGCCTTGACATTTACCGGAAATACCCGATAAATATCTTCGATCTCTTTTACCATTTTTTCCATCTCTGTCAGATAGGTTTCCTTATTATTGGTTTTTATCGTCAAATCCGTGATCTGCTGCCTTAACTGCAGATTTTCCGCCTTCATTTCTTCCACTTTTTCCTGTGCCGGCAAAAAAACCCAGTAGAGCGTTACGCCGAAAAACAATATCCCGATAAAACCGACCAATAATAAAATATCTCTCTTCGATACCTTCATTCCGCTGTCCTCCGTTTTCCGCCGGTCTTACTGAGCCGCATTCCGGTTTTCGTTCTCCGCCGCGTCCGCGCCCTCTTCCGCGCTCTCCGTTCCCTCTTCCGCGGCTTCCTCTTCATGCTGAACCGGTGCATAAAGCGCCGCCGCCGTAAAGCTGACGGTAATGCTGTTGTTCTCCTCATCAACCTCTTCCGTTACCGACGTTACCGTTACGCTTTCCGGAAGCAGGCTCTCAAACGTCCGCAGCTGTTCGATGGCCGCCGCCGCTTCGCCTTTCGTGCTGACATTCATCGTAATGGTTACCTGGCTTCTGTCGGAGGTAAAAGCCGTCACATTGACATCCGAAGGAAGTTTCTGTTCCAGTTCCAGCATAAACTCATACAGTTCATCGTTCCGGCTCTCCGTTATTTCATACATCGCCTTTACTTTCAGATATTCCGCCTGCACATCCACATAATCGTTATAAACATCTATAATCGGCCTCAACTCCTCAACCTGATGTTTCAAATCCACATTTTCTTTTTCCACTTCCAGATAGGTCAGGATGGAAAAAGCCGTCATGCCGGCGGCGGACAGAATGCCGAGGACGAACAGCGCCCATGCAAAAACCGTCCCGCCCCGGCTGACGCCGCCTCCCGAAGACGCGCCGCCTTTTCCGGGGTTTTTTCGCCTGCCCTTGTTCCTGTCTTCACGCAGCTTAAAGTTCACCGGCTCCATAACCGCGCCGATGCAGGACAGATATTCGCCAAAAAAACCGTCCTTAAAATATTTTTCCAGATTCAGCCCTTCGACCTTCCGGATCACCGAAACCGGATAGTTGATTTCCTTCTGCATCAGCTCGTCCATGCCGAGAAAGTTCGCACCGACTCCCGTAATATGCACCGTGTCGATGACCGCCGGATTTCTGGAAATATAATAATCAATAACCCTGACAATGCCGCCCACCATAGGCACAAGCGCTTCCGTCACATGCCGCCTTGCCGCATCTTCCCTGGAAAGGGCCGCCGTATCGCGTTCCTCATTATCCGCTTCCAGATCGATACACCGGTTCTGCTCCACGATCTGAATCGCCTGCCGGATATTCCGCACCGTTCCCCAAGCCGTACTGTCGCCAACAACCTGCAGGGCCTCATCCACACCATAGGCAACATTTCTTGTAAAAGCGATTTTCCGGTCCTTAATAACCATGATCAGCGTGGAACGTTCATCGATCTTCGCAATCAGATGCGTCCCCGTCGTACATTCTTTTTTTACAATCTGAAAAAGGCTGTTGCCGGCGTAATCAATGGCCGCCACATCCAGACGGAGGGCCGCCGCCAGATCATAGTATCCTTTCAGAAGGGCCGCCGGAACCGCAAGCACCATCAGTTTATACTGTTGACTGCCTTTGTCCTCTCCTATCGTTTCAAGAATCGTATAAGCCAGTTCATGCTGACTTAAATCCATCGGAAAATATTCGGAAGCCTTCGCCCTTACCACATCGCCGATACGGTTTGCCTTGACAAACGGAATCGTCACTTCACGATTGGCGATTTTGCCGGAGCTGATGGAAAAAATAACCTGTTTCGCCTTGATCTTATGTTCACGCATACCACCCCGCAATCCTTCCAGATAATGGGTGTCATGCTGAAGTGCGCCGTCGTTTACGACGCCGTCCAGTGTCGGAACGGTAAAACTTTTGTATACTTTCGGGGTTTTTGCTTTATAATCCAGTTCACAGACTCTTGTCAATGAATAACCAATCTCAATACTCAGCACTCTGCCAGCCATGAATTGGGTTCCTCCTTAAAAGTTATTCGCAGCACCAAAATACAAATTGACAAAATCGTCTGTAAACAGCCGTTTTGTCACCTTGTATTTTGGCATTGCGCCTAAAGAAAATGCAAATACCACTCTATCATTGAATTTCCCCACAACATTGCAAGAAAAACACCCGCAGAAAGATATGGGCCCATCGCGAGCACATGGCCTTCACCGCTTACTTTCATCCTGATAACATGAATGACAGCGCCAAGAACGCATCCGATGAAAAAAGCCAGTATGATCAGTTTCCAGCCAAGCACAAGCCCGCAGACTGCCATCAGCTTTACATCACCGCCCCCGATGCCTCTTCCTTTCGTTGCGTAATAGAGAATTGTAAGAAATACACTGACAGAACAGAAGCCGATCAGATATGACAACCAGCCGGAAAGGTCTGTTACAACTTTGATCAGCCCTATTGTCAGTATAAAGATATTGATTCCGACAGGAATCTCATATGTCCTGAAGTCGATCACACTCAGGGTTATCAGCGCTGACGTCAGCAAACAGTAGAGTAGGGATTCTACGTTTATGCCGTTTACCAGCACAACCGTTACATATAAAATGCCGTTTGCCGCCTCCACGGCCGGATACTGGACGGAGAGCGCGGCCTTGCATTTCCGGCATCTGCCCCGCAGGGCAAAATAGCTGAAAAGCGGCACTAAATCGTGCCACTTCAGCTGATACCCACAGTTCATACAGTGAGACCTTACCCTGACAATATCTTCTTTCTTCGGAATCCTGTAAATGCAGACGTTCACAAAGCTGCCGATGACGATTCCGAAAAGAAATATGGTTGTGTAGAAAAGTATTGTCCAGAGCATAGTATGTTTGTTCCTTTGATGTTATGGTTTTTGTGACTGTAGGGTTAGTCGGGGAATAAACTTAAAACACTTTTATGGTGTTGGTGTAATTGTTCCGCTGGTATTAATATCAGAATTAACATCAGCTGTAACCGTCCATACATTATTGTTAAACTCCAGACTCAAATCAAGTTCCGCATCGGTATATGCCGTAGACTGATATGCAGCGCCGTCTATCGCCGCCTGATCTAAAAATCCATTTGCTGTCAGTATTGTTGCTAATGGACCACTTACATCAATTCCTTCATCGCCGCCAGCCTTTGTTATACTATAATCAGTTCCGGATGTGAGGTCAATTTCCGGATCCGCTGCTATAACCTGCATAACATTGATAAACTCTACTGTGGTCTGTGTATCCGCGGCTATTCTGCTTCTTTCAACATATCTTAAATACTGCGGAGCCAGAACAGCTACCAAAACAACCATGATGGCAATCACGATGATTAACTCCACTAAGGAAAAACCTTTGTTGTTCATTTTCTTTTCCATTTCCCATTCTCCTTTTCCCATAATTTATTCCATCTTTTTATATCTTAAACATGACCGCTCCCTACTCGCCAGCCATATTTAATTCAGAATCACAGACTATCCAATGCTTCGTACATCTTCATCATCGGCGCCATAACGGCGGCAATCAGACCGCCGACTATGACTGCCAGCACGATGATCATCATTGGTTCCAGCACCGCCATCAGGGACTGTACGGCGAGTTCCACTTCTTCCTCGTAATAATCCGCAAGCCTGTTCAGCATTTCTTCGGTGGAACCGGCTTCTTCACCGATGCGGACCATATAGTAGACCATCGGAGGAAAAAGCCCGCAGCTTTGCAAAGGCTGTGAGAGCGGCACACCAATCATGATCTGTTCCATCGCTTCCTGCAATGCTTCTCTGAACCAGATATTCGTCATCGTATTTGCCACGATTCCCACCGCCTCGTTGAGCGGCACGCCGGCCGTCAGCAAAGTACTCAGCGTTCTCGCCATCATCGCCGACGCGCTTTTGACAATCAGATTCCTGACAGCCGGAATCTTCAGCTGTAACCTGCCAAACAAACGCTTTCCGCCATATGTTTTTGCATAAGCTTTTATTGCCAAAATGATCGCAATAATCACAGGTATATGAATGAACCAGTATGCTTTCACAAAATCGCTCATGGCGATAACCGCAATCGTGATTGCCGGCAGCTCTGCATTCAATTCCTGAAACATTTCCGTATAAGACGGAATAACGACCACCAGCATTACAATAACAACCGCTACCGCCACAATCATAACAACGGTCGGATAAATCATCGCCTTTTTTACCAGCGCTTTGGTTTTTGCGGCTTTCTCGAACTGAATCGCCATACGCTCCATGGAGATTTCCAGACTACCGGAAGCTTCCCCGGCCCTCGCCATCTGAATCAACAGTTCCGGAAAAACCGTCGGATGTTTCGCGAGGGAATCGGCAAACGCTTCACCCTTTTCCACATCGGCCCGGACATTCAGAAGCGCTTTCTGCATCTTCTTATTTTCCGTCGCCTCCGCAAGCATACGAAGCGCTTCAATAATGGTAACACCCGCACGGATGATGCTGGCGAACTGACGGCAGAACACCGATAAATCTCTGGCTGACGGCTTTCCGCCGAAATCAATGCTGATGTCCCTGGTCAGAACGTTCTGTTCCGTCATTTCCAGAACGATCAAGCCCTGTGCCTTCAGCTCTCTGAGCGCCTGTTCTTCGCTGTCGGCCTCCCTGCTGCCCTTTATCTCTTTCCCGCCTTTATCAATGGCTACAAATCCCCACGCCGCCATGACCGGACCTCCGTCATCTTTTTTCTGTCGTTTCTATACTAATTTATGTCATAAATTTACATTTCATTTAGTACTTATGTACAGCTCTGATTATACTCTTTTCGTCAGGATTTTACAAGGTACCGCAAGCTGCCATTTTCCGTCATATCAAACAAAATTTGTTTTTATTTTTGTTCAACTTTTCATTCTACGCATTCATATCACATGCTATTTCTGGTCAAATTGTACAAATATTAAAATAATTTATATTTTAGGCGAATATTTTGCATGTTTTTTCGTTTTCCTGTTTCCTGCCGATCGGCACGTTTTTCGTGGAGCGTAAAACCATGTTTTTCGATACACTATATCATCATTCCTTTCGTTAAAAACTATGACTGGCTTCAGCCTGATTTGTAATCAGCTCTTTATTACGGCATATCTGCTGACCGCAATTTTACTATGGTTTCGTGTTTTGGCAAACAGGGCACAAAAAAGGAGAATAATCACATATGATGATTACTCTCCCCCTTGATTCAGTCTGAAAAACCCAATTCCATTTGACGCGGTTCACCGAGTATTTCCAATAGATAATCATTCAGCGTTGTTGAAATGCTTTTCAGTCATGCCGAAACGTTTTGTAAAAATTTACCATAATATCATGCCGGAGTTCATTTACAGGTCAAACGACACCTTAATCATTTCGCTGACGGACGTTATGCCCGAAAGCACATATTCCGCAGCGCTCATGCGGAGAGTATGCATGCCCTCTTCCAGCGCTTTTTTCTTAATGGCTTCCGCATCTCCGTTTTTGCTGATAATTCTTTTTAAAGGCTGTGTCACTTCCATAATTTCATAAACACCGATTCTTCCCCGGAATCCCGTGCCGTCACATTTCGGACAGCCGCAGGGAGCATAAATGGTAATGTCTTCATCCGGCGCCCTGTTCAGAAGTTCCAGTTCTTCCGCGTTCGCTTTCCCGGCCTTCCTGCATTCCGGACAAAGACGACGCACAAGACGCTGTGCAATAACGCCGATCGTGGAATCCGCAATCAAATAAGGTTCGATACCCATATCCACCAGACGGGTAATGGTGCTTGCCGCGGAATTGGTATGCAGCGTGGACACAACCAGATGTCCTGTGATGGAAGCCTGTACGGCAATGCTCGCAGTCTCCTGATCGCGTATCTCACCGATCATGATAATATCGGGATCCTGGCGGAGAATCGAGCGGAGCGCATTGGCAAACGTCAGATCGGCTTTGGGATTGACCTGCACCTGGTTAATGCCGTCAATATTGGCTTCGACGGGGTCTTCTACCGTAATAATATTCACGTTTTCTCTGTTCAGTTCGCTGAGCGCCGTATACAGGGTCGTAGATTTACCGCTTCCGGTCGGCCCTGTGACGAGAAGAATACCATGCGGATTTTGTAAAATATGGTTGAACTTCTTCATATCGGCAGGTCCAAGACCAAGCTGGCTCTTTTCTCTTGTCAGCGCGTTCTTGGACGTCAGTCTCATAACGACTTTTTCGCCGTATACGGTGGGCAGGATAGACACACGGATATCATATTCATGCCGGTCTACGATCTGTGTAATGCGCCCGTCCTGCGGTTTTCTTTTCTCGGAAATGTCCATGCCGCCGATAATTTTGATGCGCGCTACCATAGCGGGAAGCAGTCTGATATTATAAGAAGCTTTCTCGTATAACGCGCCGTCAATCCTGTAACGAATGCGCACCTGGCGTTCCATCGGCTCAATATGAATATCGGAAGAACGCTGTCTGACCGCCTGATCTATCATATTTTTTACAAGCTGTACAATCGGGGAATTATTGACATCCTCGCTGTACATATTTTCCTGTTCCGCAAACTGGCTTTCTTTTTCCTTCGTGTATTCTTCCAGCGCGGAATCCACTTCCGCCTGTCCGTAATATTTATCCAGCGCAAGCATAATGCTTCCAGTCGTGGATACGACCGGCTCCACCTGTAAATTGGTTATGATGGTGATATCGTCCATTGCCGTCATATCCATCGGATCCGCCATCGCCATACGGAGAATGTTCATGCTTTCTTTCGAATATTCGAAAGGAAGAATTTTATATTTCTTCAGAATATTGGCCGGAACAAGGGCAAGGATCTCCTCCGATATCGTCACATTCTGCAAATCGATGACATCCAGATTCAGCTGACTGCTCAGCGCATTGACAATATTTTCTTCCGTTACAAAGCCTTCGTCCACCAGTGTTTCTCCGAGTTTCCGGCCGCTTCCTTTCTGTAATTCCAGGCCCTTTTGCAGCTGTTCTTCCGAAATAATGCCGCTGTTTACCAAAACATCGCCAAGCCGCAATTTTTTTCTGCTGTTATCCATAAAACGTTTACCTCTTCTGTCCCATGCTATATTTGGAAAATTCTTTTATCATTTATTCTACACTTTTTAGAAATAATAGGCAAGCACCGGACATTCTTTTGCACATGGCTTTAGGGGCGGGTTTCTGTCATGACTCCCGTACAAAATAACTGTTGCCGATCTGCCTTACATATCCTGTCAGACTCAGTCTTACGAGTTGATTCATCAGTTCCGCCGCCGGGATTTCTTTCCCGCATTTCAATAACATTCGTTCTTTTATTGTTTCCAGCGACTGCGGCACATCTTCCAGATTTTGCAGCAAATCCATCTGCAATTCGGATAATAGCCCCTTTCCATCCGCATTACCTCCGGTCCTTTGTCCGGTGAGGCTGTGAATCAGGTCTTCCGCGGAAATAACGGTATTTGCGCCCTGCTGAAGCAGCCGGTTACAGCCTTCGCTCAAAGCATCCGTAATCCGGCCGGGCAGCGCATATACTTCTTTTCCCTGCTCTAACGCCATATCGACGGTAATGAGCGTGCCGCTTCTGTTTTTGGCCTCGATGACGAGAAGTGCGTCCGAAAAACCGCTGATAATACGATTGCGGGGAGGAAAAAGGCTGTTCCGCGGAGCCGTTCCGGGCGGATATTCCGAGCAGATACCGCCCTGTTCGCAGAGCCTTTCAAACAACTCCTTATTTTCCGCCGGATAACAGATATCCACACCGCACCCAAGCACTCCCAGCGAATAACCGCCCGTATAAAGCGCCGCGCTCTGGCCGATTCCGTCGATTCCTCTCGCCATGCCGCTGATAACCTGTATGCCCGCCATCGCCAGCGCGCTTCCAAAGTATTGTGCCATCTGCCTTCCGTATTCGGAACAGCCTCTTGCGCCGATCATCGCAACGGCCGGACGCTCTTCCGCCGGAAGCCTGCCCCTGAAATATATGCCGTACGGTGCGTCCGGAATCCGGATAAGGCGTTTTGGATAAGCCGCACTTCCAAAACAGGCGAAACGGATTCCCCGCTTTCCCAACGCTGCATAGGCTTCGTCGATATTCCAGTTTCGCCTTGATTCGGTTATCCGCTGCGCCAGCTTCTTCTTCCCCGGCAAAACGGATAACAGGCTTTCCAGTTCCCGTTCCTCCGCATGATACACAGCTTCCGGCGATTCCTTTTCCGAAAGCAGGTGCCGGATTGTTCCGCGCCCCACCCCCGGCACGTTATAGAGCCAGTGAGCATAGGAAAGCTGCTGTCTGTCTTTGTCCGTATCCGCTCCTGCTGCCAGCGTTTCTTCCGTTTTCATCCCTTCCATGTTTCCTCCTTTCCGTTTCTCCCATCATTATATTTTTCCGGTATTGTTTTATCCTTCGTCCTTCTTTTCCCGTTTCATCTTACCCTTCGTTCTTCTTTTTCCGTCTCATTTTATCCGTTATCTTCCTTTTCCCGTTTCATTTTATCCGTCATCCCCCTTTTCCGGTTCCGCTTCCTCCGTGATCGGCGGTCCTGTACATAAGCGCCTCCATCAGATGTGCTTCCTGAATTTCTTTGTTTCCCGCCAGATCGGCGATTGTACGCGCCACTTTCAAAAGCCGGTGATAACTTCTTGCAGTCAGTTTCCACTTTTGAAAAATCTGTTCCATCAGCCTCTTTTCAGCCTGCGGCAAGGCGCAGTATTTCCAGATCTCTTTCGCCCCCATATCGGTATTGAACCGCAGGCGGGTCCCGGCAAAGCGCTTCTGCTGAATGCGTCTCGCTTCCATTACGCGGTTCCTTATCTGCTCGCTGCTTTCCTGCATAACAGGCGTTGTCAAATCCGTTACCGCCACGGAAGCAGCCTCCACGCGGATATCGATTCTGTCCAAAACCGGTCCGGATATGCGTTCCTGATAGCGGCGCACTTCATAGGATGTACAGCTGCATCTTTGCATATCCGGATAATAACCGCATGGGCAGGGATTCATGGCGCCTGCCATCATGAAATCGGCCGGATAAATATAATTTCCCGTACTCCGCGCCAGTTGAATCTGTCTGTCTTCCAAAGGCTGACGCAGAATATCCAGCGTTTCCCGTTTAAATTCCGGCATCTCATCCAGGAACAGAATGCCGCGGTGGGCAAGCGTGACAATGCCCGGCGCCGGTATCTTCCCGCCTCCCGCAAGGGCCCGGCCGGTCATGGTATGATGGGGCGCCAGGAAAGGCCGCTCCGTCATCAGCACGTCTTCCGGCGAAAGCAAGCCGGCTATGCTGTAAATTGCGGTAACTTCCATGCTTTCCTCCAGAGAAAGCGGCGGCAGAATCGTGGGCAGGCGTCTGGCAATCATCGTCTTGCCGGAACCGGGCGGCCCGACGATCAACAGATGATGAAATCCCGCGGCCGCTATTTCCGCCGCCCTTTTCACAGTCTGCTGGCCGTTCACATCCGCAAAATCCAGAGAAACACCATTCTTTTTCCTATCGAAAAGGGTGCCCACGTCGATTTTGGCCGGTGCTATCAGTTTTCCGCGCCTTTCCTTTTCCGCCTGCAAATAAGCAAGCGTCTCCTGAAGGCTGGCAACGCCGATGACTTCCATCTCCTGCACCACGGCGCCTTCCGCCGCGTTTTCTTTTGGTAAAATACAGCAGGAAATCCCCTGTTTCCCGGCCTCCCTGACGATCGGAAGCACACCTTTTACCGGCTTCACTTCTCCGTTTAAGCCGAGTTCGCCGATAATCAGCATATCCGCAGTATTTTCAGGCGGTAAATGCCGGAGCGCCGTCAGTATCCCGATGGCAACGGGCAGATCGAGCAGCGAGCCTTCTTTTCGCAGATCTGCCGGGGAAAGGTTTACATTGATACACATCGACGGAAGCGGGATTCCGGCATTTTTCAGCGCAACCTTTACCCGCTCTCTCGCCTCCTTTACCTCCGAATTGGGAAGCCCCACCATCTGAAAACAGGGCAGGCCTTTGGAAACATCCACTTCCACATGAATCAGCTGGCTTCTGATTCCGTGAATCGTGCCTGATGTAATTGAAGCAAACAACAAGCTTTCCTCCTTTGCGTAAAAAACAGCACTGACTTTCCGTCATGCCCGTTAATTTAAATTACTATTGTTATTGAATCATTCTGAATGCTGCGGCGATCTGCCTGGATTCATAGTCAGAATATTGAGAATGGGGCTTACTGCTGCGGACTGTCCGCTACAATACCCCGTAATGATATTCTTATCATAATGAAAAAAGAAAAAGCTGTCAAGAAAAAAATTGCACGATACCGGCATCGGGTAACGCGGTATCATGCAAAACAAATAAACTGCCTATATAATTTTATTCTGCATCCCATCCGGGTCCTGGGCAAACTGTATCGCCATTTCCCGTTCTATCCTTCCTTCATAGAAAAGCTGGGTGATGCTCTCATCCATCGTAATCATACCCAGTTTGCGGTTTGTCTGCATAACGGATACGAGCTGATGGGATTTTCCTTCGCGAATCAGGTTGCGGACCGCATGATTCGCGTGCATGACTTCAAAAGCCGCCACACGGCCTCTTCCGTCCAGCGTCGGAATCAGCTGCTGGGAAATAACCGCTTCCAGAACATTCGCAAACTGCACCCGGATCTGCTGCTGCTGATGCGGCGGGAATACATCGATTACACGGTCTACCGTACTGGCAGCGCCGATCGTATGCAGGGTGGACAAGACAAGATGTCCCGTTTCCGCCGCTGTAATAGCGACACTGATCGTCTCGAAATCACGCATCTCACCGACCAGAATAACATCCGGATCTTCGCGCAGCGCGGCGCGCAGCGCATTGGCATAGCTCTGGGAGTCCAGACCGATCTCCCGCTGGTTTACCATCGCCATTTTGTGCTGATGAAGATACTCGATGGGATCTTCCAGGGTAATGACATGGGCGTCCCTGTTGTTATTGATTTTATCGATAATAGCGGCAAGTGTCGTCGATTTACCGCTTCCGGTGGGCCCCGTGACGAGAATCAGCCCTCGTTTTCTTTCATACAGGTTTATGACGGATTCGGGGACGCCGAGAGATTCGGGCGAAGGAACTTTGGTACCGACGAGGCGGAGCGCCAGCGCAACGGAACCTCTCTGCTTATAGGCATTGACACGGTATCGGCCAAGTTCGGGAATCGAAAAAGACATATCGAATTCCCCCCGCTCTTCGAATCTTTCCCGCTGCGGATCCGACATGATTTCCAGTAAAACGCTCAGCGTATCCGCAGGCATCATCCTGGGATAGTTCATCGTAATCAGATTGCCGTTCACGCGCATTTTGGGCGGTATCCCGACGGTTATATGTACATCCGATGCGCCTGCCTCCTTAGCTGTCCTCATAATTTCCTCGATTGTTGGCATTTGATAAACCCTTCTTCCTTATTCTGTCTCCTACATCATGCCGGGAATATACTCTTCTTCCGCATCCTCTCCCTGACCGGCCTCTACATAATCCGGTTCTTCGATTTCGATACCCTGTCTTTTCAATAGTTCCCTGTTCATCACATGGCGGTTATCCATTGTCTTCATGATATCCACAATCTCTATACGCCCATCATACACGCGGTTTCCCAGATCAATGATCCGGTTATCATTAAACGTCAGAATAAGCGGTTTCAAAATATTTCTCTCATTTTCCACCAGCACAAGCCCTTTTGCACCCGTGTTCAGTTCCACACTGACGCCGGGCACAAGCAGATTGATGGAGTTGCTCAGGGCATTCACCACTTTTTCGTCAAAATACAGGGGATTCCTCAAAAAATGCTTAAAGGCCGCTATTTCGGACTGGCGCTCCCGGTCGAGCTGTACCGCCGTTATCGTATCAAAAGCTTCCGCCACGGACAGGATTTTTGCGCCCGTAATCATTTTGCTCATGTCCGTTTTCCGGCCTCTTTGCAGATTATCCAGATTGTTCTGTGCCTGCATGCAGATACGTTTAATATTGGGATTGTTCGAAAATACATGCTCGATTTTACTGAAGCCTGCGACTTCCGCATTCCGCATCTGATCTCTTTCCGCTTCTGTCCAGGTATCTGACAGCATCAGGTTCTTAGGCGCCGACAGCTTGCCGATATCATGGACAATAGCCGCAGTCACCGCATCGAGCTGTTCCGATGCGGGCACCTTCATCGTGTGCGCTATCATGGCGCACAGTATGGCAACATTCAGGGAATGTTTATAAAAATAGTCTTCTTTGCTCCGGAGATTCTGCATAAAATTAATCTTCCGGTCCAGGTGTCCGTAGCTTTTAATGATACTGGACGTAATCGTCTGTATCTTGGAATACCGTGAAGTCTGTATGATGCGTTCCAGTTCTTCCTGAATGGAAAAAACGCAGATCGTCTGAAATCTCTCAAATTCAATATCGTCCCTGGTCATCGGCGGAACCGGTTCCGCCGGTTCCAGCACGAACGCACCCAGCAGGCCGAAATTTTTGATGCTGTTCATTCCCTGCGCCGTCAGTTTCGAGTTTCTTTCATAAAGCAGAACGCCGTTTTTATTATAAATGGGACGGGCCAGCCGCATTCCAGTCTTTAAATCATCCCTTTTAACAAAGATCATATGATTTTATCCCCCCTGTTCTAATTATCCAAAGCCTTCCCTCAGCTTTTCCAGCGCCCTTTTCTCAATCCTGGAAACATAACTTCTGGAAATTCCCAGATTTCTCCCGATTTCCCGCTGTGTCACTTCCTCATCATCCACCAGGCCGTAACGAAGCTTCAGTATTTCTTTTTCCCGCTCATCCAGCTTTTCTTCCAGAAGCCCGGACAGGCGTTTTAAATGTTCCTTCACTTCCATCTGCTCTATCACATCGGACTGTTCCTGCTCTATAATATCCAGCAGGCTGATTTCGTTGCCTTCTCTGTCCGTTCCGATCGGCTCATAAAGCGATACTTCCCTGGAAGTTTTCTTTTTCGCCCGCAGCAGCATCAGCAGTTCATTGTCAATACATCTTGACGCATAGGTGCTGAGCTTTCCTTTTCCCGCATCAAAAGAATCTATCGCCTTGATCAGCCCGATTGTTCCCGTCGAAATCAAATCTTCCATGTCTTCATCAACATTCTGATATTTCTTGGCGATATGCGCTACCAGACGAAGGTTCCGTTCAACCAGTATTTCTTTGGCGGTCTGCCTCTGCCGACTGTTCCCTTCCTTCAGCTGGCAAAGATATGCGGCTTCTTCTTTCGCCGTCAGCGGTTGCTTAAATGTTTTCAAAAGAAGCCCCCAAAGTTCATTTATTCTATTCTATGACTTCGGGACAGTTCGAGTGCCTTTCCACCAAATAAAAGTGTCCTATTTTGATATTCTGTTCAAATATATTATACAAATTAATTGTGCAAAGTTCAATATCCATTATCCAAAAAGGAACTTTGCCATAACATAATTACTAATATCCGTTCCATAAGGAGTCAAACGGACAGCATCTTCCACAATCAAAAGGCCGTCACGCCGCAGTTCTTCAAGAATTTCTCCATATACCGCTTCTATCGGAAGCCCGAACTTCTCCTGAAAATCCTGTTTTCTGACGCCTCTTGTCAGACGCAGCCCAAGAAACATAAATTCTTCCATCTGTTCCTGTCTGCTCAAATATTGCTTTTCCGCAGATTCCGAACCGATACGCCGCACCGCTTCCCGATATTCCGGCATGGAACGCGGATTGCTCCAGCGTACATCGTTTACCATCGATGCCGCCCCCGGCCCGAACCCCACATAATCTCCTCTCGTCCAGTAAACCTGATTATGTCTGCATTCATAGCCGGGCTGCGCATAATTCGATATTTCATAACGCATGTAATTATTTTCTGCCAGCAGTTTGCCCGTCAGCTCATAAAACGCTCTGTCCTCGTCCTCCGACGGAAAAGCCAGCTCATCCCTGTGCGCATGAAGCCATGTGCCCTCTTCCAGAATCAGGCTGTAAGCGGAAATATGCTCCGGACGTAAGGAAAGAACGCGCTCCAGCGTCCGCCGGTAAGAACAGACCGTCTGGCCGGGCAGCGCCGCCATCAGATCGACATTGATATTCCCAAATCCCGCCCGGCGTGCCATCTCATAAGCATTGCAAAATGTCCGGTAGTCATGAACCCTTCCAATCCGCTTCAGCTCTTCATCATCCGTGCTCTGCAAACCGATGCTCAGACGATTGACGCCCGCCTGTAACCAGGCCGCAAGCTTTTCCATCGTTACGCTGTCGGGATTCGCTTCCAGCGTGATTTCGCAGTCGTCTTTAATAGTAAAATTATGATTTAATTTTTCAAAAATCTGATTAACGGCCTCCGGCGAAAGCAGCGAAGGCGTACCCCCGCCGATAAAAACAGTTGCCGCCTGATACGGTTTAAAAAAAAACGATTGTTTTTCTATTTCTGCCAAAAGCAGCTCCAGATATTCCTCCTGCTCCTGTGCGGATGCCGGCCAGGACAGAAAATCGCAGTAACGGCATTTGCGGATGCAGAATGGAATATGGAGATACAGGCTCAGTTCACGCACGCCCATTCTAAATCACGCCTTTCTCTCAACTTGCGTATTCGATGTACTAATTCTCGTCCAGCTTTAAAACACTCATAAAAGCGCTCTGCGGAATCTCCACATTGCCGACCTGACGCATCCGCTTCTTGCCTTCCTTCTGTTTCTCCAACAGCTTCTTCTTCCGGGTAATATCGCCGCCGTAACATTTTGCAAGAACGTCCTTACGCATAGCCTTGACCGTCTCTCTCGCGATAATTTTACCGCCCACCGCCGCCTGAATCGGAATTTCAAAAAGATGTCTCGGTATTTCGTCCTTCAGCTTCTCACACATTCTCCGGCCTCTCTCATAAGCGCTGTCCGCATGCACGATAAAAGAAAGCGCATCCACTTCTTCGCGGTTGATCAGAATATCCAGTTTCACGAGTTTGGACTCTTCATACCCCTTCATCTCATAATCAAAAGAAGCATATCCTCTGGAACGGGATTTTAACGCATCGAAGAAGTCATAGATGATCTCGTTCAAAGGTAAATCGTATTTTAACAAAGCTCTGGAAGCCTCGATGTATTCCGTGCTGACATAACGGCCGCGCCGTTCCTGACAAAGCTGCATGATGGGGCCGATAAATTCCGACGTCACCATGATTTCCGCCGCAACGACCGGCTCTTCCATATAATCGATTTCCGAAGGGTCCGGCAGATTGGAAGGATTGGTCAGCTCGATCATTTCTCCGTTCGTTTTGTGCACACGATAAATAACACCCGGTGCGGTTGTGACTAAATCCAGATTATATTCCCGTTCCAGCCGTTCCTGTATGATTTCCAGATGCAGCAGCCCCAGGAAACCGCAGCGGAACCCGAATCCGAGCGCGATGGAGGTCTCCGGTTCATAATTCAGAGAAGCATCATTCAGTTTCAGCTTTTCCAGCGCGTCCCGCAGATCGGGATATTTAGCGCCGTCCGCCGGATACATACCGCAGTACACCATCGAATTTACTTTTTTATAACCGGGCAGCGGTTCCGCACAGGGATTAGAAACATCTGTTATTGTATCTCCGACCGCCGTATCCTTTACATTTTTGATCGAAGCGGTCAGATACCCTACCATCCCGGCCGAAAGCTCCTCGCATGGAATGAACTGTCCGGGGCCGAAATAGCCGACTTCCACCACCTCGGCGCTCGCTCCCGTCGCCATCATTTTGATATTCATGCCTTTGCGCACACTACCCTCTACAATACGGCAGAAAACGATAACGCCTTTATAGGAATCATATACGGAATCAAAAATAAGCGCCTGCAAAGGGTTGTCCGCCCTGCCCTCAGGAGCCGGAATCTTCGTGACGACGGCCTCCAGCACATCTTCGATGCCGATTCCGTTCTTGGCAGAGATGAGAGGCGCATCCTGCGCCTCTAACCCGATCACATCTTCGATTTCGTTTTTAACGCGCTCCGGGTCAGCACTCGGCAGGTCGATTTTATTGATAACCGGGAAAACATCCAGATCATGGTCCAGCGCGAGATACACATTGGCCAGCGTCTGCGCCTCAATGCCCTGCGCCGCGTCCACGACGAGAATCGCCCCGTCACAGGCGGCAAGGCTTCGGCTGACTTCGTAATTAAAATCCACATGGCCGGGCGTATCGATCAGGTTAAATACATATTCTTTCCCGTCCTTTGCCTGATAGATAATGCGGACCGTCTGCGCTTTGATCGTGATGCCGCGCTCCCGCTCAAGTTCCATATTGTCGAGCACCTGGGCCTGCATTTCCCGGCTTGTCAGAAGTCCTGTTTTTTCGATAATCCGGTCAGCCAGCGTCGATTTTCCGTGGTCAATATGCGCTACAATGCAGAAATTCCTGATTCTGCTCTGATCTACTGTTGTCATATTTTTTTCGTGCCTTTCTTTTTTCTGAAATTTCCAGTGTGCTGTATCATTCATTTTCAGCCAAATGACGCAGTACACTAGTATTGAAATGTATCCTGGGCCGGCAGATAACGCAGCGCCAGAAAAGCATTGTGATCGTTATGGTACAGCCGCTTCAGATCATCCGAATAACCGACCACCATATGCGGGAAATTGTTCGCAAAATATTCCAGTATCTGATCGCTGTACTTCTTTTTCACCGCGATATCTCCCACCTGATTCGTTCCGTTCGCCGCAAAAATCATCACATTGTAGCTGCTTCCGGTATAGAGGCCGTTCGTATAATGCTTTGTGCGGTACATATATGCCCATGCCATGTTTCTGTTCAGATAGGCGCGCGGCGAAGTCGATACGGCATTATAGGTAAAAAGACGGCCGATGCGGATATCCTTATTAATGACACGGGCGCTCTGATAATCCGATGCGATCTGACTTTCCGGAACGCCGGACTGCTCAAAGTCCTTCTTAATATCTTTCAGATACTTGCCCGAAAGCGCTTTTAACAGGAGTACGATGCTCCAGATAATCAGAATCAGGCTGCCCGCCGCCATCAGATATACTCTGACCGGACTGATTCCGTCGGCGAACTTTCCATCCTCCAGAACATAATCCACCGCAACTTCCTGCCTTTCCGAATCGCTGTATTCCATCGCGCGGAACCATTCTTTATAATAATACAGCTCGTCGCCATCCATCGGACGGACATTTCCTTTTACGGTAACGGTCTGACTCGGTGATTTGGCATCTCCGACCAGATATTCCCATGTAGCCTCGCAGATATCATCCATCTGCTTTGCTTTTTCTTCCGGAACACAGATACCGATAAATCCGCTCTCTCCATAAGGAATGACATAGTAGTCATACACTACGCCGCTGCTCGTTTCATATTCCGCAAAGCAGTCGTAGACCAGATCGATGTCACAGTATGCGATCTTATTATACAGTTCTGTTCCCGACATACGCTGCAGATTTTTTCCTCCCGTTAAGAAAGAAATTAACTGAGGCACAGCAGGGCCGTTGATTATTAACAGGACGACGGCAATCACAAGCAGAAACGCGCTTATCCACCAGATATTCCCGACCGACCTTTTTTTCATATCTTTTAACAGTTCTTCCATCACCATTCTCCCTCTCATTTGTATCTATTGTTCCGATCAGTTCTATTTTATAGGAGATAGCCGGCCGTGTCCATCGTTTTTTTACCATTCATCTGCATCCGGCTCTTCCCCTACAAGCACGAGATGAATGATATGAGCCAGCGGGTCGATGGCGTTCATGATCTCCTCCACGGTATTGTTCTGGGCCCCCAGCTCAATCAGTAGGGATTTGGGACGAAGATGAAGATTGTAGCGGTACGCTTTCAGATAGATTCGTCTCGCGATACCCGGATAATATTCGTTGCTCGCTGTCTGCATCTGGAAGGAAAAAGCCAGATTATCGTCAAGATAAGGGTTTTCCAGCGACTCTATCTTTCCGCTCCGCGCCGTACGGCTCAGACCGTTGAAAAACATAAACTGCGCCGTAGGCCTGCCCTGCAGATCCACGACCAGGCGTCTGTCTTCCGGCATCGCGTCCCGGTGCAGATCGATAATGACTTCGATCGACGGATTTTCCGCAAGAATCTGTTCGAGCACCGGAAGCGAATTGCTGTATGCGTAATCTCTCGATTCTTTGTCAAAACTATCCGTATTATGTATGACATTATATCCGTATTTGTCCCGTAGCAAGCGGGCCAGTTTTTCTCCGGCTCCCACAATCGTTGTCGATTCGTCTCCGGGAACGGAATCCTTAAAAGCCTCCTGAGAGTGGGTATGATAAATCAAAATCTGCGGATTATCACTGGTTCCCTGCATCCGCATATCTTTGGAAAGAAGGTCCTGCGTGTTTAACAGTTCCGCCCCCGCCGACGTGGTAGAATCGACCGCGTAAAAAGCCTTAACCAGTTCCGTATAGTCCTGCAAATTCTGCCATTGATAGCGGTATGCCGGTTCTTCTACTTCATGAAAAACCTGTTCCGCCTGTTGACCTTCCAAGTCAATATCTTCCGGCATCTCTTCCGCCTCTTCTGAGGCCGCTCTGTTCTCGTCGGCAAGTCCATTTTCTGCGAGAAAAGCTTCTTCCAGACTTTTATCCAGATGAATTGCATCGTCTCCATATTCCAGAGAACCTTCCGCGATATCCTTTCTGTTTTCATCTGTCCCTTCCAGCAAAAGCAGCTGTGCGTAATCGCTTTCTTTCATGGCCTCCGCATCGTATTCGCCCGGCTGTTCCATGCTGTAAAGAAAAACCGGGAGATTTTTCAACACAAGCCTGTCGAGCAGACTGTCACCGGCCTTTCTCTGCTCCGGCCGCAAAACGGTAAGACCCGGCAGCCAGACATTCTGAACAGACTGCTCAAACCATGCCTGCAATTTGCCCGTCTCTTCTTTTTCCTGTGTTTTTGCGCTGTTGTAAAGCTCCTGTAAAAAAGCAATGCCCGCCATTATGCACAGAATCAGAAACAGAATCCGCAGCACACCGCGCCCGATATGAATCTCTCCGTTCCAATTTCCAAATAACCGCCTTTTTTTCATGTATGCACCCATCTGTCCGCTTCAGTAGACAAGCAAATCAAAAGTTGAAACCGCTTCTTTTCAACCTTGCTTTCCCGTCCCGGCCGGGCCGTCAGAAATACCTGCCTGCCCCATTGTTCATTATATGCGGCAGATGTGCGTTCTCATGATAAGGAGATATCCAGCGCTTTGTTCAGAGCGTCGCAGAGAATATGACTGATCTGCTGTATCTGAAAATCCACGTCTTTGCTCGTAACATACATATTATTCAGTTCCGAAAGCGCGCTCGGATATTCTCCGACAGCATCCCCCACGATCGTCGCCGCATCCACGACCGTCGGCACGCCGATCGCCAGCACCGGAACATGTAAACTTTCTTCCGTCAGGGCATTTCTATGGTTTCCGACGCCGGAACCCGGATGGATTCCCGTATTCGTGATCTGAATCGTGCGGTTCAGCCGTTTCGTAGATCTTGCCGCCAGCGCGTCAATCACGATCACCTGATCGGGATTTGTCTGTTCAATGACGCCCTTGATAATTTCCGCCGATTCCATACCGGTCTTTGCCATAACACCTGGTATCAAACTGCTGACCATATTCATTCTGGAGCAGTTATAGGCCACTTTGCCATATTCCATGACGATATGCCTGTTAATAAAAAGATTATCGGCTACATTGGGGCCGAGAGAATCCGCAGTCACATCCCGGTTTCCCAGACCGACCACGAGAATCGACTGTTCCTCTTCCGGTTCTTTTAAAAGTTTTCTGATCTCTCCGGCCAGAATGTCCGAAATTTCCTGATGGTAATCTTCTTCCGGTTCGATCATGGCCGGCGCCTCCAGCGTCACATAGGTTCCCATCGGCTTGCCCATGGCGCGGGAGCCGTTCTTCGTCTCGATAATGACCTTTGTAATGTGCACATCGCTGTCTTTATCGTAGTTTTCTTCTACTTTTACACCATGAATTTCGTTTTCTTTCCCGTCAATACTTTCTCTGGCTTCCAACGCCAAGTCTGTTCTGACCTGAAACCAACTCATATCTCATGTCCTCGTTTCTTCTTTCCTTTTTCTCAGGAAGGGTAAATAAGCGGGCCGGTCGGGGGCGGGCCGGAATGTTTTATTTACGGTTCCTTAGGTTTATTATATGCGTGCAAAGGGGGGCAGGTGCATGGGCCCGGCTGTGCAGCAAGGCGCCAGCCTGAAGCCATGCAGCCTCGATTCCGCTTCGCTCCATCTCGGTTTATTTTATACTGCAAAAGCAGTCTGATACGTGCTGGCACGATCAGCCCGGCTGTGCAGCAAGGCGCCAGCCTAAAGCCATGCAACCTCGATTCCGCTTCGCTCCATCTCGGTTCGGGCTTCGCCCTATTTTATACTGCAAAAGCAGTCTGATACGTGCTGGCACGATCAGTCTGTTTTTGCAGTATAAAGCATGGCTTTAGTTTTCGCAAAAATGTACAAATTATGTATTGACAGAATTTAGTAGTTATTCTACAATAATAGCTGTGTGTTTCCATTAAAACGTCCGTGTCCGGATTAATGAGACACTTTCCTAAAAAATCTGATTATAACAGGAGGTGTGCATCTTGGCTAATATCAAATCAGCAAAGAAAAGAATTTTAGTAAACAGAACGAAGGCGGATAGAAATAAAGCGATTAAGTCCGGCGTGAAAACTGCTATGAAGAAAGTAAATGCTGCTGTTGCCGCAAACGATAAAGAAGCTGCAAAGTCCGCATTACTGGCTGCTACAGCTACGATTGATAAGGCCGCTTCGAAGGGCGTATTCCACAAGAATAACGCAGCCAGAAAAGTATCCCGTTTAGCACAGACAGTAAATAAGATGGCATAAGTGCTGTCAGGATTTACGCCTGGTCTGAGAAAATAAATAATACATTATATTATAATAAAAAACAACCCATACCGTCATGTGGGTTGTTTTTTATTGTTTAAAATGATTTCTGATCGGCGTTGGCGTTTTTCATTGGCAGATGCTTACGGTCAGCGGCTGTGTCCGCCTCCTCCGTGGCTTCCGCCCCCGCCTCCGCTGCTGCCCCCGCCGCTATGGCTTCCGCCGCCGCTGTTCGATTCGATCCGGCGCTTCGTAACGGTTTTTCTGATGAAAATATCCTGTTTATTTGTAAAATGCTCTACGCCGCCTTCCAGATAGGTAACTGCCGTCGTTGTTTTGCTGCCGCTTCCGGATTTCCAGTTTGCCGGGATATAAATAACAAGCGCTATTATTCCGGCCAGCAACGGAAGCCAGCCGGGAAAATTCACGTTCAGAACCCGTTTTCCCGTCATATCCCGGTAAAATTCATTCACATAAGTCTTATACGCGCGGTAGGGATCATCTTCCACATACAAATACACATCGTCCAGAATGCGGTCAATATCCGCATCCGAATAAGCGTCCTTTACAATGCCCGTCGTGCAGAACCAGGTATGTATCTTTCCGTCAGCCTCCCGGAACCAGTTGTCAACCAGTATGACGCCGTCTCCGTTCGGTTTATTATAGCCGAAATTATTTTCCTCATAATACTCTTCCGCAAAAACTCTGACAAACTGATTATAAGGCACATCCGGCTCGATCTCTCTCGCGTATTCCTCCAGCGATTCATACAGCGTAACGAGAACGATGTCGCATCCCGTCTGCTTTTCTCTTCTGGCGATCAGCTCTTCCAGACTTTTCTCTTCTTCGTCCGTCAGCACATCCGCATGGTCAAATACACGCCGGGTCGTCTTACACGCCGTATTCGTCCGCTCGTGATTTCCTTTCATCGCCGCTATGCCCTGCACGCCTTTTACAGCTCCGAGTATAACCGCGAGAACCGCAATCGCAATAAATATCCATTTAAAATATCTGAAATATTCTTTCATACTTTTTCCCCATATACCGCAAATGCGGCTTTCTGAACCGATCTGCTTACAGCATTCCCAAAATGGCGCCGATCAGATAAAAAATCGCACTGACGGAAAACATCGTCGTCAGACCGTACAAAATCACTTTTCTTCCGGATACCGGCGTCTTACCGGTTACTTTCCCTGTCTGCCCGTTCACATGGAACCGCCAGGTCTTTCCCTGATACTGGTACAGATACATCCACACCGGCATAAGCACATAACGGATGTCATTCCTTTGCAAATGCAGGTTCTTTCGCCCCGGCCTGATGGTGTTGTATCCCGAAAGAGAACCCTGCATCAACGATTCCGACGCATCCCGCACCTTCACCTGGGCGCGTCCTTCCAGTTCCGGCGCGCTCTGGTTATAGACTTCTCCGTCAAAACCGGACATGTATTTGGGATCAAACTCTTCCAGTTCCTGATAGGCGTAAGGCTCCATCAAATCCATTTCGCCGTCATCCATCATAAAGGACGCGTCTACCGGCACTTTATCGAAATCCGCCTCCATCTGTCTGATAATATGATAATATGAAGTTTCCGTATATTCCATATCACCCTGCCGCCAGCTCCGCACCCTCGTGCCTTCGCCTTCAAAGTCATAATGCGCCTGATAGCCGTACAGCCAGAAAGGAACGTAAATGCCCTGTAACTTTTCCAGACTCTTCTGTGAAAGAAACCCCGCCGGGAGAAATGTCTTTTTATGAAACTCCTGATTCAGCCGCTCCACCGCCATATCCTTGTTGAGCCTGAAAGGCAGAATCTGGTGAGGCTTAAAAACGCCGTCGATTCTTTCCTCATAAACAATATAACTGCCGCAATGCGCACATCTTCCCGCCGACGCATACTGGCCGGGCGTAATCGGCGCGCCGCAGTTACCGCACTGTGCCAGGGAATTGTCCCTCACAATGTTCTCGCTGTCCAGGCTTTCACAGTGCGGACAATACATTCTTTTTCTGGATGGCTCATAAATCGTATTGCCGCCGCAGTTCTTACATTTATAGATCATATGGATAACCGTTCCCCTCTCCGTTGATTCATATCAGGCTCTTTCCGGAATTTCTCCGAAACTTCAATGTTTCCCGGCACGCCTTTTTCCGAAAATATACAGACACAAAATTGCAAAAACAACTGTTATGAAAAGACAGCCGGCCACGGCTTTTATCCCGGCTCCGAAAATAAGCAGCATTGCCTCCCGGATGCTTATCACGCCAAATACCGCAAATATCCCAAAGGAAACGGCATTCAGAATGCCTGTCGGCATCTTGCTTTTTAAAACCACACCGACAATCAGTCCGATCAGATCGGCAAGAATCAGCCCGAGCGTACAGCCCAAAAATACCTGAAAAGCGCTTACCAACTGATGATTTGTATAATTTGCCGCAAGGGTAATCGCCGAAAGCTGCGTCTTGTCGCCAAGCTCTCCAATGAAAAAAGAACCGAAAATTGCCAAAATGGGCCCGGCCTTATGCTTCATTTCCTTCTCTTCTTCCTCTTCTTCCCCTTTCAGGGTCGAATACGCAAACCAGAAGAAGGCAAGGCCTGCCGCAAGCTTGATAATCCTCATATCCAGATAGCTTCCAAGCGCCGCTCCCACACCGACAGCCAGCACATTCAAAAGAACCGTTGCAAGCCAGGTTCCCGTCAGAATATGGGAAACCTTATACTTTCCGGCCATCGCCACGAGCAGAAGCTGTGTTTTATCCCCCATCTCCGCAATAAATATCGTGAATAGAACTGTCAGAAAAATCGTCATCTTACCGCTTCCTTTCTTTTGTTAATTATCCTATAGAGCAAAGCAGCGGGTACATTGCTGTATCCGCCTTTTTTTACAGGCCGCGGCCAAAGATTTCTCTCTGTTCCATAAAAAAAGACACATGTACAGCACTCCGCCCCACATGAGTCTCATCAATTAAGATATACCAGGCTTTCACCAGTATGTTGATATACCGCGCCATGCCGGCGCCGACTACTCCCTCATTTGTGTGTATATTATAACGGTTTTAAGGCCATACGTCAAGATATTTCCCATTTTCTGCCTTTCCCATGCCCCATGCCCCCCCGGCCGGGCTATTGCATTTTTTTCAAATACCCCATTGCCCTGTCCCATGAATTTTTATATACTATTATTAGTACCAAAAACATCTTATGCGCACAGACAGAACATGGAGGATATTATGGGTGGATTTTTTGGCGTTGCATCTAAGGAAGACTGCACGTTTGATTTATTTTTTGGCACGGATTATCATTCCCATCTCGGAACAAGACGGGCTGGTATGGCCGTTTACAGCAAAGAGCACGGTTTTGACCGGGCCATTCACAACATCGAAAACGCGCCTTTTCGCACCAAGTTCGACAAAGATATCAATAAAATGAACGGCACGCTCGGCATCGGCTGCATATCCGATTACGAGCCACAGCCGCTGATCATTCGTTCCCATCACGGAACATATGCCATCACCACCGTCGGTAAAATCAATAATAAGGAAAAAATCGTCGATCAGCTTTTCCGGAGCGGACACGCTCATTTTCTGGAAATGAGCGGCGGAGACATCAACGCGACCGAACTTGTGGCCGCGATCATCAATCAGAAGGAAAACCTGATTGAGGGCCTGCAATACGCCCAGGAACTGATCGAAGGTTCCATGACGATGCTGCTCATGACGCCGAAAGGCATCTATGCCGCCAGAGACCGTCTTGGACGTACTCCGCTCGTGGTCGGTAAAAAAGAGTCCGGCTGCTGCGTTTCATTTGAAAGCTTCGCCTATCTGAATCTGGGCTATCAGGATGAAAGAGAGCTCGGCCCCGGCGAGATCGCAATCGTTACGCCTGAAGGCATAAAGACGCTTTCAGCCCCGGGAAATGATATGAAAATCTGTACGTTTCTCTGGGTTTATTACGGTTATCCGTCCTCCGCTTACGAAGGCATCAGCGTGGAACAGATGCGTTATAACTGCGGCGCCAAACTGGCGCAGAGAGACGATGTCCGGCCGGATATCGTTGCCGGCGTACCGGACTCCGGCACGGCGCACGCGATCGGCTATGCAAATGAGTCGGGAATCCCCTTTTCCAGACCATTTATTAAGTATACGCCGACCTGGCCCCGCTCCTTCATGCCGTCTATCCAGAGCAAGCGGAATCTCATTGCGAAAATGAAGCTGATTCCGGTACACGATCTCATCAAAGACCGCAGTCTGCTGCTGATCGACGATTCCATCGTGCGCGGGACGCAGCTTGGGGAAACGACGGAATTTCTGTACCAGAGCGGCGCGAAGGAAGTTCATATCCGTCCCGCCTGCCCGCCGCTTCTTTTCGGCTGTAAATACCTGAATTTCTCGCGTTCATCTTCCGAAATGGAGCTGATTACCAGACAGGTCATCCAGCAAATGGAAGCGGACAATCCCTATCCGAACCTGACCGCCTATGCGGATCCGGAATCCGCGCAATATCATGACATGCTGGAAAAAATAAGGGAGAGACTCAATTTTACTTCTCTCCGCTATAACCGTCTGGACGATATGATCGATTCGGTCGGTATCGATAAATCAAAATTATGTACGTATTGCTGGGATGGGCGTGAATAAATCGTCGCCCGGCGGCGACGATTATGAGAATGCTTCGCATTCTCCCCTGGATGGAGGATTGTTGTTGCTATTTTGAATGAGAATAATAAATCGTCGCCCGGCGGCGACGATTATGAGAATGCTTCGCATTCTCCCCTAAAATGGGGACATGTTGTTGCTATTTTGAACAAGCATTCTCCCCTGGATGGGGGTTTGTTATTGCTATTTTGAACAAGCATTAAAAAATCGTCGCCCGGCGGCGACGATTTGGGAATGGGGTTTGTTATTGCTATTTTAAAAATCCGTTAATAATCTGTTCTTCCGCTTCCGCCTCCGTCAGGCCGAGCGTCATCAGCTTTATGATCTGCTCACCGGCGATCTTGCCGATTGCCGCTTCGTGAATCAGTGCGGCGTCCACATCATTTGCCTCGAGCTGGGGTATCGCCAGAATACGGGCATCATCCATGATAATCGCGTCGCACTCCGTATGGCCTGTGCACGATACGTTTCCGATGATGCGGGAATCGAATTTCTGATAAGAAGTATCTCGGGCAACCGAGCGGGAAACGATATCCGCGCTGGCGCCTTCCCCGTTTAGATACACCTCGTAACTGCTGACCGCCTGCTGGTCCTCATGCGTCATAAGCCGTTCCCGGACGACGAGTTTTGCCCCGGCTTCCAGCTTCGCGGTCGTCGTCCGCGCGGTAGAATCCACGCCTTTGATCTGCACCATCTCCATTTCCATGAAGCTGTTTTCTTTCATATAGACTTCCGTTCCCGGATTCAAAATGCGTTTCCCGCTTCCGTCCCCGGAGCCGTAATGTTTCTCCACATATTTTACTTTCGCGTTTTGTTCAAGATAAAAGCGATGCACGCCGTCATGTTCCGAATCCTGCACGCCGCAGTTGTCGATGCCGCAGCCCGCCACGATCGTCACGTCGGCCCCTTCTCCGATATAAAAATCATTATATACCATTTCTTTCAGACCGCTTTGGCTCAAAACGACCGGTATATGCACGCTTTCATGCTTTGTCCCCGGTTTGATATGAATATCAATGCCGCTCGCATCCTGTTTGGAAACGATATCGATATTGGCCGTCGTATTCCGTGATGCCATCTGCCCGTTCGCCCGGATGTTATAGGCTCCCTCCGGCACCTCGTGCAAATCCGCCACCTCCGCCAGAAGCCGCTTCTGTATTGTATCAATCATTGAATGACTCCTTTCAATCTGCCTGTTCTGCTTACTGATCCGAAGAAACTGCGTCGGCATTTCTTTCGGGAATGATTTCTTTTCCTGTACACCGGACAACCGCCGCCGAAGTACCGAGCAGCCCCGGAAGGATCTCTTCCCGCGGCCCTTTCTGTGCAACCCGGCCGTCCGCTACCACGATGATTTCATCCGCAATGTTCAGTATGCGCTCCTGATGCGAAATAACGAGAATCGAACCGTCCTGGTTCCTTTTTCTCATCCTTTCAAAAACCTGTATCAGATTCTGGAAACTCCAGAGATCGATGCCTGCCTCCGGTTCGTCAAAAACGGACAGCCTGCTTCCTCTTGCCAGTATGGTCGCAATCTCGATGCGCTTCAGTTCTCCGCCGGAAAGGCTCGCGTTTACTTCCCTTCTGATATAATCTCTGGCACAGAGTCCCACTTCCGAAAGATACGCACAGGCATCCGCGGCGGAAAGCTGCCTCCCTGACGCTATCCTGAGAAGATCTATGACTTCCAGCCCCTTAAACCGCACCGGCTGCTGAAAGGCATAGCCGATTCCAAGCTTCGCACGCTCCGTAATGCTTTTTTCCGTAATATCCGCTCCGTCCAGATAAATCCGGCCCGAAGTCGGCTTTTCTATTCCCGCAATCAGCTTGGCCAACGTGGACTTGCCGCTGCCGTTCGGCCCGGTAATCACCGTGAATTTGTGGTTTTCTACCGTCAGGCTGATATCGCGGACAATTTCTTTCTGGTTTTCTTCTTCGGAAACTTCAAAAGAAATATTTCTTAATTCCAGCATAATATCCGTAACACTCCATTTCCGCCCGGTCAAAAATCCGCCGGTGCTTTTCAATACCTTATCATATCGCGTTTCGGGCTTCTGTGCAAATATTTTTATTGAAAATCTACTTTATTCTGCCCCGATAAACTATCTTCGTCACAAACCGATACATACCCCGTTTACGTCAAATAGTTGTAACCTCGTCAGACTGATGGTAAATTAATGATAAGTCGGGCAAAAATCAATGATAAGTAAATGAATTGATGGTAAGTAAGTGCCGAGTTATTATATAAGCAAAAAAGCCAAGAGGCTTCCCTGACTTTTTACTTCTTCTTATTATTTTTAAATTCCTGCAAACAATACCTGAAATGAAAATCTTATAACCCATATTTCAAGAAATACCATATTTTCTAAAAATACTATTCAAATCATCCTTAGTGATTTTCCCCGCCAAATAATATGCTTTTACGCTTGCTTCCACTACTTCGAAAACAGTATCAAACATAAACCAATCACCTGCTTCAAAGTATTCCTGTAATTCTTCAAAATCATGTTGCAATCCCGTTGGAAGGTTATCTCTTAATTTAACTTTTTCATCAATATACATACATGAACATCCCTTTCTTATACCGTCAAAATTCAATCATTATGACGTCAATATCTGGTATATTGGCAGTAATACGTTCTCATATCGTTTTTGAATTATTAATGTAAAAAAATGCTTCTGTATCTCTGACAAAACCGGGATTTCTTCTATCATTATACGTATTCTACTCATACTACTTTCTATTTTGGGAGTTAGCTTTCGTACCACATCTGAGCATTCCTGATATTTCATACTTTCTATTATATGATAAGGATTAATCTTCTTTCCTTGTAATTCATAAATACATCTGCGTGCTTTATATGCCTCTGCTTCTATTTTATCAACATCATCCATAACTATTTGCATCTTTTCATCGTCCCATTTACTATTTAAACAATTACCATTATCATAAACAGGAGCTATCTCCTTTGAACCACTTTTTCGCAAAATGATTCCCCAATTACTATTATTACGATCTGTATTTCCAATTAAGGCATCCATTACAAACATATTCCAAAAATGTTCCTCTACTCCTGAAATATTCTGCAAAAATGGATGTTCCTGCAGCGTCATCATAATTTCATATAAGTCTACACCAATACCATTTGTTTCATTTCCATTAGAATCTAAAAAATGGGGTTCAAAAGTGACTTTTATCTTATCAAACTCGTAAAGCCTATCTCCATCTTTTAAAAAGTCTTCACAAGCTACTACAATTTTCCCATTTCTTGTTCCCAAAATTGTATTGTGAACAGGTAATCCAACCAGTTCATATATCTTTGAACCAATGTATTCACAAACAGGACTATTGGAATAACTAAGATTAATATTTTTCATCTTGTGATCTTTTAATTTGAAAAGTAAATCAGAATTAACTTTTTATACTATTCTTTCAAAAGCCCCCTTGGTTTATAAATTCAAATCGGCAGACCATCCACCCACCCCGCCCATCCCCTCAGCGGACGGGGTAAATACAGTTTCTTTTACTTCACGCTTTCCTGCCTCCGGGAAAGAGGGCTTTCACGGTAAATAATATCTTCACGGCCCGGTCCGTTTGAAACCATCGTAATCGGACAGCCGATCTGTTCTTCGATAAATTCGATATAATGCCGGCAGTTCTCCGGCAGTTCTTCATAATTTTTAATGCCGCGTATCCCGCATTTCCAGCCGGGCAGTTTCTGCAGTACGGGCTTTGCTTTTCCGAGTTTTGCCGTGACCGGGAAATCCGTCGTCACACTGCCGTCTATTTCATAACCCGTGCAGACAGGAATTTCATCCAGATAACCGAGCACATCCAGTACGGTAAAAGCCACATCGGTAGTACCCTGCAGACGGCATCCGTATTTGGACGCCACGCAGTCGAACCATCCCATACGGCGCGGGCGGCCCGTTGTCGCCCCATATTCGCCGCCATCGCCTCCGCGGCGTCTCAGTTCGTCCGCTTCTTCCCCGAAAATCTCGGAGACGAATGCTCCTGCCCCTACCGCCGAAGAATACGCTTTGCATACGGTTATGATCTGTCTGATTTCGTAGGGCGGAATCCCTGCGCCGATGGCGCCGAAAGCCGCCAGCGTCGAAGAGGATGTGACCATCGGATAAATGCCGTGATCGGGGTCTTTCAGCGTACCCAGCTGACCTTCCAGCAGAATCGTTTTATTTTCCTTTAAAGCCCGGTCCAGATAGGCGGATACGTCGCAGACGTAGGGTGCAGCCATATTCCGGTACTCATGGAGCGTTTCCAAAAGCTCCTCCGGGCGGATCAGCGGCTTGTGGTATAAATGTTCCAGTATGACGTTCTTCGTCTCACAGACTCTCTCCACCTTTTCTTTTAACAGCGCCTCCTCAAAAAGCTCGCTCACCTGAAAACCGATCTTTGCATATTTATCGGAATAAAAAGGCGCAATTCCCGATTTCGTGGAACCGAACGATTTTCCGCCCAGCCGTTCTTCCTCATACTGGTCAAATAAAATATGATAGGGCATCACGATCTGACAGCGGTCGGATACCAATATTCTGGGCTTCGGCACGTTTCTCTCCGTGATCGACCTGATCTCGTCGAACAAAATCGGAATATTCAGCGCGACGCCGTTTCCGATCACGCTCGTAACATGATCGTAAAAAACACCCGACGGCAGCGTGTGCAGCGCAAATTTTCCATAGTTATTCACGATTGTATGGCCCGCATTGGCGCCTCCCTGAAAACGGACCACTATATCGGCTTCCCCCGCCATCATATCCGTTATTTTTCCTTTCCCTTCGTCGCCCCAGTTGGCGCCTACGATTGCCTTTACCATAATCATTCCTCCATGTTTTTATTCTCTGCTTCTTACTTTATGATTATATTTCATTTTTAATCATAAGTAAAATCAATATTTATTATATTAATTATAAGTTTTAATTATGGTTTTATTTTTCAGGCCCTCTCCAGGGCTCCATCTCTTACGAATGGCCATGCCTTTCCCTTAGCTTATTAATACTCTTTTTTCCGAAACAAAAATACCGTCAAACGTCATAATGATTCTTTTCGAAGGCATAAAAAAACCTCCTTTTCGATAAGAGTCAGCATATCCTGATTCTTACCAAAAAAGAGGTATTATTTATACGTTTATCTCCGCAGTCACCCCGAGCAGTTCCCGGTTCTCTTTCAGAATCGGCTTAATCACCTCGGTAAGGAACTTCTCCACCTGTTTTGGCGCACAGCCGACATATCTGGCCGGATCCATCGTTTCTTTTAACGCTTCGGGGCTCGTATGGAACGCCGGTTCCGCGGCGATCAGTTCAAGCAGATTGTTTTCTTTTCCTTCCTTCTTTACCCTCGCGCCGGCCTGCATGGAAAGCTCTCTGATTTTCTCGTGCATTTCCTGACGGTCTTCGCCCATTTTCACGGCATCCATCATGATATTTTCCGTGGCCATGAAAGGCAGTTCGCTCAAAAGATGTTTCTCGATAACTTTATCGTATACGACAAGGCCGTCCACCACATTCAGGCACAGATCGAGAATGCCGTCCACCGCCAGAAAAGCCTCCGGAATAGAAAGGCGTTTATTGGCGGAATCGTCCAACGTCCTCTCAAACCACTGGGTGGCGGAAGTCATTGCCGGATTCAGCGCATCCACCATGACAAATCTGGAAAGAGACGCAATTCTCTCGCTCCGCATCGGGTTTCTTTTATAGGCCATCGCGGAAGAACCGATCTGACTCTTCTCAAAGGGCTCTTCCACCTCTTTCAGATGCTGTAACAGGCGGATATCATTGGACATCTTATGGGCTGACGCCGCGATGCCGGCCAGCACATTACATACTCTCGTATCCACTTTCCGGGAATAGGTCTGGCCGGATACGGGATAGCATTTCTCAAATCCCATTTTCCTGGCGATCATGGGATCTATCTTGTCGATCGTTTCCTGATCCTTGTCAAATAATTCCAGGAAAGAAGCCTGCGTACCGGTGGTGCCCTTAGAACCCAGCAGTTTCATCGTTGAAAGGACATAATCCAGATCTTCCAGATCCAGACAAAATTCCTGTGCCCACAGCGTGGCCCTTTTCCCTACGGTCGTCGGCTGTGCCGGCTGAAAATGGGTAAAGGCGAGGGTCGGAAGCGCCCTGTATTTTTCGGCAAATTCCGCCAGTTTTTCGATCACATTGACCAGCTTCTTTTTGACAAGTTTCAGAGCCTGCGTCATAACGATGATATCCGTATTGTCCCCGACATAACAGGACGTTGCGCCGAGATGGATAATGCCCGCGGCTTTCGGACACTGCTGCCCGTAGGCATACACATGGCTCATGACGTCATGGCGCACTTCTTTTTCCCGCGCCTTCGCAACATCGTAATTAATGTCGTCCGCATGGGCTTTCAGTTCGTCGATCTGTTCCTGTGTTATGACGGGTTCTCCGTTCCTGCTAAGGCCCAGTTCCATCTCCGTTTCCGCAAGCGCTATCCACAGTTTCCGCCACGTTCTGAACTTCATATCCGGCGAAAAAATATACTGCATTTCCTTACTGGCATACCGCTCCGATAACGGACTCACATATCTGTCTGTTCCCATAACATAACCTTACCCTTTCCGTATTGTTCTCCTGACATGTTTTCCGCCGGCCTGTTCTGCCGGCATTATTTCTCAAACTCTCCCCGAATGTTCTCCTGCGGCGGTTCCATCGGATATTTTCCGGTAAAACAGCCTTTGCAGATCCCGAGATGTCCCGCAATTTCATCCAGACGTTCCACCTTCAGATAAGCCAGCGAATCCGCTCCGATAATCCTGCGTATTTCCTCCACGGAACGTCCGTAAGCGATCAGCAGGTCCCTGGCCGGCACATCCGTGCCGAAATAGCAGGGCCATAAAAACGGCGGTGAACTCACCCGCATATGTACTTCGGCCGCCCCTGCTTCCCGGAGCATTCTGACAATTCTGTCGGAAGTCGTTCCCCGGACGATGGAATCGTCGATCATGATAATCCTTTTTCCCTTTACGGCTTCCCGGATGGCGTTCAGTTTTACCCGGACGCTGCTTTCCCGGTTTTTCTGTTTCGGTTTGATAAAGGTACGTCCCACATAGGCGTTTTTAACAAAAGCCTGTCCGTAAGGAATCCCCGACTGCATCGCGTAACCGAGCGCCGCACAGTATCCCGATTCCGGCACGCCCACCACAAGATCCGCCTCCACGGCCGAATCCAATGCCAGGTATTTTCCCGCCAGAATACGGGAATCGTACACGCTCACGCCGTCAAAACGGCTGTCGGGCCTGGCAAAATAAATATATTCGAAGACGCATCTCGCCTGTTTTTCTTTCGCGATACAAAGCGTCCTGTCCGACACGATTCCGCCTGACGGCGAAATGGTAACGATTTCTCCCGGTTCCACATCTCTTATAAATTCCGCGCCGATCGTATCTAACGCGCAGGTTTCCGATGCCAGAATATAGGCATTATCCCGCCTGCCGATACAGAGCGGCTTAAATCCATACGGATCCCTTGCCCCGATCAGTTTCCGGGGCGACATGATCACAAGGGAATAGGCTCCCTCAATCTTCCGCATGGCACGCCCTACGGCCTCTTCCACAGTGCCGCAGTTTAAGCGTTCCCTCGCGATGTGATACGCGATCACCTCCGAGTCGATCGTCGTCTGGAAGATCGCCCCGGTATATTCCAGCTCATGACGCAGCCCGGGCGCATTGATCAGATTACCGTTATGCGCCAGAGCCAGCGTTCCCTTTACATAATTGAGGACAAGAGGCTGGGCATTTTCTCTCGTACTGCTGCCCGCCGTCGAATATCTGACATGTCCCACGCCGATATCGCCTTCCAGTTTTTCCAGGTCTCCTTTCATGAACGCCTCATTCAGAAGGCCCATTTCCTTTATGCTGCGCACTCTGCCTTTCGGCCCTTTCGTATCGCTGACCGCGATGCCGCAGCTTTCCTGCCCTCTGTGCTGCAATGCAAAAAGCCCATAATAAATACTGGAAGCCACATCGTTTCCGTCAAAATCATAGATACCAAAAACACCACACTCTTCCCTTAGCCTGTCTGTTTTGTTTATCCGATTTTCCATCTGATTCCGTTTCCAACCATGTCCTTTCCTCAGCCTGCCGTCAAGAATATTTCATCAGAGACATTCTTTCCGGAATAATCTGACCTTTCGGTTCCTTATGAAAGGCCGAGCCTCTTAAATACTTCGTTGTAAGCCTCTTCCACATTGCCGAGATCTCTGCGGAAACGGTCTTTATCCAGTTTTTCATTGGTGTGGACATCCCACAGTCTGCATGTGTCGGGGCTTGTTTCGTCAGCCAGAATAATCTGTCCGTGATAACGTCCAAACTCAATTTTAAAATCGATCAGTTTGATATCCGCCTGTAAAAAGTAGTTTTTCAGCACTTCGTTTACTTTGAAAGCATATTTTTTGATCGTCTCGATCTCTTCCCATGTCGCCAGCTTCATCGCCACCGCAAAATAGCTGTTGATCAACGGATCGCCGAGTTCGTCGTTTTTATAGCTGAACTCGATTGTCGGCTCTTCAAAGGGAGTCCCTTCCTCGACGCCGAGTCTCTTGGAAAAACTTCCGGCCGCCACATTACGGATGATCACTTCAAGCGGTACGATTTCCACTTTCTTCACCGCCGTTTCCCGATCGCTCAGTTCTTCGATAAAATGCGTTGGAACACCTTCTTTTTCAAGCAGTCCGAAAACATGGTTCGTCATCCTGTTATTGATTACGCCTTTCCCTACGATCGTTCCCTTCTTCTCTCCGTTAAAAGCCGTCGCATCATCCTTGTAATCCACGATCAGTACGTCCGGATCCTCCGTTTTGAATACCTTCTTTGCCTTTCCTTCATAAAGCTGTTCCAGTTTCTGCATTATGCGCTCCTCCTTCATATTGTGAAAACATTTCCGATACTGCTTCAGCACAGGTTTTCCATGCCAGCCTGTCTTAAACTATTTTACATACTTTTCTCGTACTTTTCAACCGTTTCGAGTATTTCCTTCCCATACTGCGGATAGCGGTTCACGAGTTCCTTGATTTCCTTCTGAGCGCCGCCCGCCACCATATCCTTGTTATAATCCATTCTTCTTCTGAGCGACTGTCTCCTGATAATCAGGCCGTGCCGTATCTCCACCATTTCCTTACGGTCGAGAATCGCTTCCGTCTGATGAAGCCAGATCGCCGGGTCCTTGATTTGATATCTTCTTAAAATTTTAATCAGCTCCTGCTGAGTATAATCCAGATCGATTTCCGCCCGCCTGCATTTTTCCCGCTCTTCCTTTTCCTGAAAATACAGATTCCATGCCTTTTCCAGCTCTTCCGCACTCGTCACGTCGTATTTCAGATACAGGTAATCGAGCAGATTCGTATTATTGACATAACGGATTTTGACGCGGTTCTGCAGCAGAATAATTTTGTTTATGCTCAGCTCAACCCGCTGTAAGTCCCGCTTCGCTTCCGTATGCTTCACGTAGATGAGCGTAATCGCCAAAGCCGCGACGCCCGCGGTAATCAGATAGCCGGCCTTTGTATCCATTTCCAGCAGAAACTGAAGGCCCAGCAGCAGCGCAAAACACAGCCCCAAAGCGGTTACGCAGATTACCGCCATTCCCCTCGTATCCGCAATGGCGCTCGTCAGCTCGTTTTTGCGGTAATAGTAGGCGTGTTTTTCTCCTTCCAGACGGTTTAAGTCTTTCTTGATCAGGTCCTGGTAAGCCTCCGCTTCTTTCAGCCTGCTGCACCCTTCTTCGATCTCGTCTAACATCCGTTCGATCTGCTGATAACGCGAATCGCTCATCCGCCGCTTTCTGCCCATATAATCGTCCCGGCTGTTCTGCAAAAGCTCTACCCGCTTGGCACAGCTTTTCAGTTCTTCCGCTTCTTCTTCCGGAAGCGCCTCGATTTCCTCCATATCTTTCAGATAGGAAGTCACCGTATTGTATTCAAAGTTCAGGTTTTCCAGTTCTTTTGTGGCATCCTTCATCTTTTCCAGGCAGTTACGGACGAAAGCTTCCCGTACTTCCCGGTTGGTAAAGTCTACCCGCTCTTCTTCCGCGGAATCTTCCCAGTCTTCTTCATAGTCAATCTCTTCCTGTTTCTTTTTCCACTTCCCAAAAATCCGCTTAAATATGTTCGTCCCTTTTTTCAACGTTTCATACACTCCCTGTATTCGTCTTTCAGCATATTCGTCAGTTTTTCTATCTCTTCATAATACGACGCCGGATTCCCCGCGGTGCTGCTGCCGTCCTCCCTGCATACGCGCAGCGTGAATAACATCCGGTTTTCGTCGGTCATCTCATATGCGCCCGCCGCCTGTTCCATCCTGCGTTCCACCCTGAGCGAAACATCATGCCATTCCGGATGCTGCGCGAGAAAATCCACATAGTCGCTTTCCTTATCCTGCATACGCCTCGCCGTTAAATACAACGCCAGGCTTTCCTCGCTGCCGTTCGCCTGGTAAGCCGCCAGAAAATCTTCCTGCGCCCGTTCAAACAAAAACAGCTTCGCATGGACAACGCCCCTGTTATGCAGCACCTTTCCCCGCAGCTCCCGTTCCCCGGCAGGCAGCCCGGAAAGCAGCTCGTCGTAACGGTCGAGCGCCAGCATATAATGGCCGTTCTGCAGCATATAATCCGCCTTCGTTTTCTGCCGTTCATAAGGATTCAGTCCGGCGCTGTTCCGAATGACCGTCTCCGCATGGGATACCATCTCTTTAGGATACAGACCGGCATATTCCAATATCATTCCCACATACGCGCTGGCGCTTCCCTTCTGATTCACGAGCGAATAAAGCGCACGGGCCAGCGTCGGAAGGCCGCACTGATCGTCCAGCCAGCGCGCCAGCTTATCGCTGACGATTTCCTGATCGATCAGTTCCACATTTTCCATAAAGCAGTAACACAACTCTTCCAGTGAATATAAGTTTACATAAGTTTTTTCAAAAAAATATGGGATTTCCGCGCACTTCCCCGTCCCCAATATAATGCGGCTCATATACTGCCCGCCTTTCCCCATGTGATCTGCCGGCCTTATTTTGCGGTCTCCGCGGCCTTTTTTATCCGGCTCCGTATTGTCTTTTCCTATGTGACCGCGAACTGTTTGACCCACACTTTACTGCTGGTCGGAAACAGTTCCCCGAATCCCAGATCCGTTATCTGCGCTTCCACGCATTCCGCCGAGGTCATTCTGATTTTGATAAAGTATCTGCCGAATGCCCCCGTCCTGACCGGAGCATCCTCCAGAATAAATTCCCGCAGCTGGGCGCGCTTTCCCGTCAGCGGCGTGACGAGAAAAGAAAGGACGTTTTCGTCTCCCGGCAAAAGGATATCGCACTCTTTGTATACCTCGTACCAGTTCTCGCCCGCATCCAACAGCGCGTAATAGGATTCTTTTCCCCGCTTTAACACGTTCATGCCGATATTGGCTTTCAATTTATCCGCTCCCAGGAAAATATGCTCTTTTCCCATCTGACTCGGCTCCAGCTTTTCCAGCAGGCCGAAGCAGGCCCCTTTGCAGAAAAGATTGTTCCCCTGAAAAACTCTGCGGCTCCGGCATAAAAAGCGCAGCGATTCCTTCGCCCATTCTTCCCGGAATCCGTCGCCAAGCAGAAAAACGGCAGAAACAATTCTGTCCGCGCACTGTTCTTTCAGAATATCGAGAAATTTTTCATCCGCCAGCCGATAACTGTCCGCCTTTATTTCTTCGTCCTCCTGCTCATCCGGAAGAATCATGGATGAGAAAGTCTGCTCTTCGATCAGAACGACCATCGGGGTCGTCTTTTTATTGCGTTCGAACCGGTAAACTTTCAGCCGCGAACGGTTATGGTCACAGGCAATCACCTGGTAGTTCCACAGTTCTTCCGGCTGATACAGCACAAAATGATAGAAGCTCTCCACATGGCTCTGGAAATAGATCTGCGGCGTTTTCAGGTTCAGATTCACCGCCGCCTTCGCAAGCACATCCACCATCCGGTCGTCCAGATTTTCCACTGTAAACATGATCGCGCCGATGTTTTCCGCCTTCACCAGAAAATTCAGCAGCGCGAGGCTCCTTTTCATAAACAGCGTGAGCAGGGCAACGGAATCAAATGTCTCATCATCTATTGTAATCATTTCGCCTTTTCTTGCAAGTTCTATCAGATTGGTTACGAGATATCCTTCTTCTTCCTGGCTGTACCGGATGGCATCCTTGCCATACAGCCACTGATTCACTCCTTTTCGTTTACATAATACCGTCGGAATGTTATACTGCTTCGTCCCAACGACGGTCGGCACGCTTTCTACCACATTTTCCCCATAAACGCAGTAACTGATCTGGGAAAAATCGTCTCCCAGGTCATAGCCCGCCAGAATGCTTCCCTTATGCACTTTTTCATCCGTTTTTTTGTCAAAAAGCATATCCACACCCGCTTTAACCGCTTTTTCAAGGCACTCTTAAAACTTCTCTTTACGCTATTGTAAACAGCTTACCGGTCATAAAGTCTTTTTTATAATATTCTTCCAGCAGCGTATTCACCGTATCATAATCCTGCAGCGTCCTGCCGATCATAATGCCGTTTAACAGATTGAAACGGCTGCCCGCATGAATCTGGCTGCTGCTGTCGCTTTTGCTGATCGTTCCGCTCTCCGTCACCTGTTCTTTGCCGTCCGCCTCTTCCGTAATATAATACTGAAGCCGCTCGCCGAAGAACAGGATAAATTCTTTCACGCAAATGCCCCCGAACATGTCCTTCATCGTCTCTTTGCAGTATTCCTGTTCTTTGCCGTCTTCGCGCCCGATCAGATAATGAATCTTCACGCGGTGGCCGGGCTTCGCGCGGTATTCCAAAATCACTTTGTCCTGAAGCATGGCCAGCGCAGGCAGATATCCCTGATAGGATTTAAGCAAAGGCAGAACCAGTTTCCGGTTCAGCAGATCGCGCAGAAAATCCGAAATCATTTCTTTCATATCTTCCGCTATTTCCGCCGGGTTTTCCGCGTAATATTTCAAATACGCTATTTTGCATACGAGATGAATCCGTTCCTTTTCACGGTACAGCTGGCGGATGCTTTTAAAAACAGTCTCATCCGTTACCTTTTCCCCGATCACATAATCATAACAGGTCTGCGATAAAAAGGCGGAAATCACCTCTTCTTTGCCCCCGGCTCTGGCATAGGATAAAAAGATTTCCATTTCTTCGCCGATAAAGGAGCCTGTATAAAGGGTCTGCACGATGATCCGTTCGGCAATCTCATAGGCATCCACGCCAAAGTCCGACGCGGCCTTCCAGATATCCCGCATATCTTTCGCGCTCCCGTTATAATAGCGGACCAGATATTTCAAAATCTGCTCGTCATATTTCCCTTTTTTGACGACATCAAGCAGAATGCCCGTCATAAACGCGTCTTCTTCCGTTACGGCGTCGCCGGCAAGCAGCCTGGAGAACAGTCTGACAAGCGTCTTCACCTCGATGCGGTAAGGACCTGTAACGAGCACCCACTCGTAGGCTTCTTTGTACATGCCGCGCAGCACCATCATGCGGATAACCTCTTTCCTGTCGCCTGCCGCGATATCTTCCGGATGCAGGGAAAGCAGATAATCATCCAGTTCCCACATTCTGTCTTTTTCATAATAAAACTGCACAAGCCGGATTCGAATTTCCTGACGGTTTTCTTCCGCGAGGAAATCCGAATCCGCAAGATAACGGAATCGTTCCAGCGTTTCTTCCTGTATGCTCACATCGTCCTTATGATCGTAACAGACATGCAGCGCATATCCGAGATGTTCCCTGATATAGGGCGTTACTAGCTGGAACAGGCGGCCCGTCGTAATCAGCGGTTCCCGCCTGCTGACCACGCTGGCGGTATAACGGTTCCGTTCCCCGTCTTCCAGCACGACGGTACATGCTTCGTCAAACAGCGGAACCTGCGCCCGCCTTCCCGTCACCGGATAACGCATCTCCCGTACCCCATAAGGATATACCAGAACGGCCTGTTTTATGGCGTCGCTTTCTACCGCAATGTCCTGCATAAACAAAAGCTCCATAAGCGCGCCCGCCGTTTCCGCATCCATCATGGACTGCTCCAAAACGTTTCGATACAGATACGCCAGATTTTTATTGATTCTCCCATGCCCAATCTGTTCCATGACAAACCGTTCTATGGCCGGCAGATAATTGATATAAATCTCCGGTATTTCTTCCTGATGCTTCCATACATACGCATAAAGCCAGGCCGTAATCTCATAATGCAGATCGCTCTGGTAGGAAAAATACATCAAAACCATTTTCGGAAGCGTCTGCCTGTCATCCAGCGTAACGGACATCATATAATACTCGTACAGCCTCGTAATGCGCAGATTCTGTTCCACGCCCGCCTGATACCATTTAAAATATTTCCCGCCCTGTTTATTGCCCTTCATCAGCGTTGCGCAGATGGCATGCAGCAGATCGCTCTGCGGCTTTTTCTCATAGCAGGAAACCAAAATCCGCAAAAGCAGATCGGAATAGCTTTTCTGTTTGTTGGCCAGGTACAGAAGCTGTATCATCACATCGTCTTTCATCGCTTCGTTTTTGGCCGCAAAATGCAGTATCTGCAATTCGAAATCGCCAAGCTTCATCAGAATCGCCGGATTCATACAGATCAGATTCCAGGCCTCGGCATATACCACCGGGCTGTAACACCGATATGCAAAAAGTTCTTCCAACAGCGCCCATTTTCTGGCGGCGCTTCTTGTATATTCATCTGCAAGGAACAGCAAGAGCCACGCAATCCGCCAGTTGCCGCGGTTTCGCTCATAAAAATATGAGATTTTCCTGGAAACCTCGTCCACATATCTGTCGCTTTTGCCATACAGCGTCGTCAGATACAGATAGTAACAATATAACGCCGGCTTTTCTTCCTTTAACCACTCCACTTCCACCCGGTTCTGTTCCAGTATCCATTCCGCCTCGTGAAAACGCTCCTGCGTCACGAAAAGCTGTGCCTGAAAAAGCCTTGCCGAAAGGTCATTGCCGTCCACCTCTTTCAAACGCTCCACCAGGCCGCCCGACTTTTTCAGCCATGTTCCGGCGGTTATTTTTTTCAGACGGTATTCCTGATAATACTGCATAAGCAGCGTCGTAATACGCTTCTGCTCCCGTTTCATCATTGTCAGTTTCCGCCCGTACTCCGCATGGCAGACAACGGTTACCGGAACCGTGACGGTTTTTTCAAAACTTTTGATGCGGATACACCCGTAGTTATTCCCCGCATGAAGATTTTCATCCTGTATGTAATAGTATAAACGGTAAAGATTGCCGAGAAAAGCGTCTTCCGTAACGACTCTGTCGTCAACTTTCAAAAAACTGCCTTCCGCTTCAATCTGAAGATAAGTATATCCCCAGCCGTTTCTGTGGATAACAAGCGTATAACGCATCTCTGCCGCCGGTTCTTCAATCCGGATTTCCGCTTCTTCCGGCATGTATTCCACCGGCTTCTTCTTATTGATCTCCAGCAGAAATTCTTCCACGTTATGTTCATTGCCGTAAACGGCGGAAAGCCCTTTATACGCCGCATAATACTGCCTGTCATTTCCGGTAAGTATCTGTCCGAATTCCGGGCTGTAAAAAAGTTTTACGGCTTCTTCCCAGCTGCTTTTGGCCAGATTGGTGAAATGAAAAAGATTTTTGATTGCCCCGAGACTGGAATCGACCGGCGGCTCCTCCACGGAGACTGAAAAAGGGAGATAGTATTCTCCCTGGTTTGAAATCATATGAAAAGCGCCTTTGACCTCTTCTCCGGCCTCGGCTCCCGACGCGTCGAACCGGTAAAAAATCTCGTCCCGGCTTCCCCCAAAAGAAGGAGAAAGGCATGCCATCCTAAGATCCGAAGATACGATATGGCCTTCCGTCATGGCGTCTTTGGCTCCATTAATGAAAAAAGAACCCTCCGCCATTTCCCCGGCCCGGACGGACAACTCGATACGCGGGCATGAAAAATCCAGCGTGCCGTTCTCATATTTAAAATTTCCGTCTAATATCTCTCGAATGATCTGCTTCAATTTTATACCACGCTTCCAAAGGATTCTCTAAAAAACCGGGGCCTGAGAAAAGTTCTCCGCCCCGGCGTTATTTTGTCAAACCGGTTCCGCAATCCTGCTGACTCCCACATAAATATCCGAGATCTCATACCAGGTGGGATAATCGACGATTCCGCTTGCCGGCAGCCCGAATACTTTCTGGAATACCCGTACTGCCTCCGCCGTCGCAGACCCATAGACGCCATCCACGGTAACTCTGGGAATTGCAGGAAAATTCTGTGCAATCCGGTTAAGCTGCTGCTGTATCTGTCTGACCTTTTCTCCCGACGCACCGATACCGAGATTATATCCCGGCCAGGAAGAAGGCACTCCGGCCACACTGACCGCCGAATTGATATACATATCGCTGCCATAATAATACCGTATGATCTCGATCGCGGAATATCCTTCATCTCCAAGATATTTGGACCCCCATTGGCTCAGGCCGTCGCAGGTTACGCGCTGGCCGTCGCAATAGGAAGTAAATATAGGCTGTCTGACTCCCGGCCTGGAAAGATAGTTTGCAAAGAT
Source organism: uncultured Lachnospiraceae bacterium (assembly GCA_910584965.1). GTDB lineage: Bacteria > Bacillota > Clostridia > Lachnospirales > Lachnospiraceae > UBA3282. Next base: position 131,201 of record CAJUDZ010000005.1, read on the forward strand.
GCTGTCCACGAGCCGGTCAATATTCTCAAATGTATTTCTGCCCCGAATCCATTTCTGGTCATAGGCGGTAGAAGATGTTATCGTAAAATTGTAGCCCTGGTTCCGATACCCCGCCGCCGCAGCTCATTCGTCACAAAACCCGCTCCGGGCAGTCCGGAACCCGTCCGTTCCGCACCGGACGTTTATGATCCGGTTATGGTAAGCGCGTGCATATAAGCGTCGTTTCCGCGCGCGCAGGTTACGGTCACTTTCTTGCCGCTCACAAGCACTTTCAGATTATTGACGCTGCTGACCGAATCCAGCTTCAGTTCCATCTCTCCGTAATTTGTCGATAAATAGAGCAGATTTTCATTGGATTTACTGCCCACCGTTCCTGTCACCGTTGCAACGGAAGAAGTATCGACAGAAGCCTGAGAACCGTCTTTGGTACCGAAAATCGTCGCCGCGTGCATATAAGCGTCCGAACCGCGGTAAACGGAAACGCTCAGTTTATTTCCGGGTGTCAGGACCATACCGTTTCTGGAATCCGTATTATTATCGATCACAATCTGCATATCGCCGCTTTTGGTCGATAAATAAAGCAGATTTTCTTTCGTATCACCTGTTACCGTACCCGTAACCGTTGAGGTGGACACGCCGACAGGCGAAGAAGGGGCCGGCGATATCCCCGTATAATTCGTATCCGCCGAGCCTGTCCCGGAAGAAGACGCCCCGTCCGAAATACTCACCGCGTGCATATAGGCATCCGAACCGCGCACGCAGACGATGGTATACGTTTTATCCGCCACAAGCACGGAACAGCCGCTTAGATTGGTTGACGGGTCGAGTTTGATTTCCATCTCTCCCTGCTGCGTCTTAAAGCAAAGCACGTCATCTTTGCTTTTATCCCCGATCGTGCCTGTCACGGTGGCCGTGGTCGAAGAATCAAGCGTTGTCGAAGGCGTCTGCACTTCTCCGGTCAGTTTCACCGCGTGAAGGTATCCGTCGGAACCATGCGATACGGAAACCGACACCTTGCTGCCCGGCAGCAAAATCTTACAGCCGCTCGTATCCGTCCCGCTGTCCAGTTTGATCTGCATTTCCCCTTCCCGCGTGGAAAGCCGCAGTAACTCCGAAGTCGTGCCGGACGATACCGTTCCATGCACCGTTGCGATCACTTCCGCCGCCCGTACCTTTGCCGAAGCGGCCGGCATCACAAACATACCGCACAGCAGAACGGCCGCCAGCAATAACTTTACATAATTTCCCCGTTTCATAACCTATCACACTCCTTTTTCTCCCCATCGTTTATCCAAAACCGATAAAAGCGGACATTATCCCATGTTATGTAAATATATATTATGTAAAGCCATCATACAATATTTACCATCGGAAATCAATGTTTTTTTGGAGAAAATCAAGGTCTGCGCAGGTTACTGTACTACCCCCGTGCCGCTTCTCGTCCACATGATGTTCTGGCTGATCATCTGGTCGATATCCATTCCGATGATCTCGGAAGCTCTCGCTTTTGCCGCCGCTTCATTGGCTGTGCCGAGGTTTTTATAAATCTCATAGGACGGCTTCTTGTTGCCGTTCAAGTCAAACAGGCCAAGCGCAAGGTGGCTTTCCATCTCGCTCGCTTCATCAGTCTGCCGGAACAGAATAAACGAATCGATCTCCGGGAACGACGCGGCCTTCAGATATCCGTAAACGATGGAAGCTTCCTGCTGCTCGTTTCCGAAACTGGAAGTATAACCGATCTCCGCGAGGGAAATGCTTCTCACCTCTCCTGCCGGATTCAATAAACTGCTCTGGTGCATATAGTTGATCAGAATATGAAGATTCTGCATCGTAATATAAGGCGATGTAATGCTGTCCTGTACCCAAACCGCCGGACCGTTCCACGCATAAGGGTCATACAGCGGAGAATTGTAAGGATGGAAGGAAAGTCCCCAGTCAATATTGCCTTCTCTTGTCATATAATAATTAAATTTATCCAGATAGTCCTTTGCCAGAAAGCTTCCCGGGTTGGATTTCCGGTTCCACTCCTGGTCGATGGAATTATAAATACGGACATTCGCATTCATGCTTTTCATTTCATTATAAATAATCCGGAATGCCTTTACATAAATTCCGACATTGAAATCCAGCGAATCGGAACTTGTATACCACCAGGAGGTTCTTGCATTGACTTCATTTCCCAGAATCCAGTTATCGACCTGTCCGCAGCCGAATTTTCCCGAATAACGCTGTGCCAGAAATGCGCCCACCGCCTTCAGATGATCGACGCCGGCTTCATCCGCCACATTCAGCGCATATCCCGGACATGACGCCCCCACAGCCATCGGATGAACCAGATCCTGTGAATAAGGGTTTTCTCCCCTGTTCAGAAGCACGATCGTCACCTGTACGCCGTAATGATTAAAGCTCTTGAACATGGAGTCGAACTTGCCGATCATATTGCCGTTAAAGTAGTAAGTCGTTCCGTTATAGGTAAAAGGAAGCGCCCCCGGCTCCGATGCCCCTGAACAGATATCATCGACCGCCATGTTATATACGACCTGTTTGATGCCGAGCTCCTGCACTTCTTCTCTGGAAGATTTCGTCAGATCGGGAAGAATCCCCTTGATGCCGTTATCCATACGGCCGGCGGTATACGCCGCTATCGCTTCCGGGTTCGTAATATAGTGCTCGTCGCTCACCTGAACCATCTGTCCGTTCTGCTTCACGGCAATCAGGAATTTACGGCTTAAATTTGATTCCGCCGTATTATAGTTCAAAGGAAAACTCACCGTAACCGAAGTTCCCGCGTCAACCGTTGCCACAACGCTGCCCGTCGTTCCATCCTGAAAAACTTCATCCGCGTAAACATAGAATTTCCCGTCATCGTTCGCCGGAACGCTGCCCGTACTGAGCTGACAGACAACATCCGTTCCCGCTATCTGACAGGAATTGATCGAAACCGGACGTCCCGCCGCCTCAACATGCTGCAGGCCATTGTCACAGACATGAGCGCCGCCGACCGTCAGAACGGCCGCCGTCATTACCGCTAACAAAATTTTTCTTACGTTACTCATTCTCAAAACCATTCTCCTCCATTCCGAAGTGTTCTGCAAATTCTTTCGTTATATTTTATGTACATCCCATTATAACATGCCCCGTTTTAAATGTCATCAACGCCTTGCAAAAAAATGAATACACCGTCCCGTTTCCAAATATGATGAAGAAAAACCGTTTTATGGTCAGACAGCCTATGACAGATATGCAAAATTCCGAATCCGTAACGGAAATCCGCCGGGAAGCGGAATACGGAACGGACAAAATCCTTCTTATCATGCAGTTTCCGGAAAACCCGGAACAAACAGCTCAAAGAAGCGCCCTCTGCCGGGATATCGCTGCCGTTCTCGGCGAAGAATTATCCCGGCTTCCGTCAATGGAAAGAACAGAGACGGAACCGCAGCAGCAGAATGCGGGAGGAACTGAGCCATGAAAAGGGTGCGCATCCTGCTGCGGGTCAGCTCCAACCAGCAGTTAGACGCCGACGGCGACCTTTCCGTACAGCGCAGACTCGTCAGAGAGTACATCGGCCGGCACGAAGACTGGCTGTTAGACGACAAGGAATATTTTGAGGGAAGCAACAGCGGTTATAAAAACGCCGTCAGCAAAAGGGACATTTTACAGGAAGCGCTGGCAGACGCAAAGAAAAACGAATACGATATTCTGGCCGCCTATAAAGACGACCGAATCGGACGGCGGATGTGGGAAATCGGCGCCTATGTGATGACGCTGAAGAGCTGCAACGTCGATATCTACACCGTAAAAGACGGCTGCATCTCCCCGGAAAACGATGATATCATGGGGCAGATGATGCTCGCGCTCCGTTACGGGAACGCCCAGAAAAGCAGTTCCGATACGGGAATGCGCGTCAAGGATACGGCTGAAAAACTGGTCCGGGAGGGCAGGTTCATGGGCGGCGCCGCGCCTTACGGCTACCGTCTCGTTTTTTCCGGAAAACTGAGCAAACACGGGCGGGCGCTGCATGAACTGGAAATCGTTCCGGAACAGGCCGCGCTCGTCCGAAAAATCTATGAGCTGTCCTGTTACCGGGAATTTGGTTCCGTCAAGATCGCCGGCCTGTTGAATGCGGACGAATACGACCGTTCGCTGGCGCCCCACGGGGAATGGAAATGCGGTACCGTCACCGGGATTCTTACCAATCCGGTATATGCCGGATATACCGTTTATAAACGCCGGGAACGAATTGGCGGAAAGAATCGCAGAAAAGACAGCCGCGACTGGATAAGGTCGGAAAATCCCGCCCCGGAATTGTGTATCATCGACGAAGTTCTCTGGAATCTGACGCAGGAAAAAAGAAAGAACCGGGCCGCCCGGTATCAGAAAAACGCGCCGCCGCAAGGCTGCGCCGCATTTCCCGTGATCGCAAGAAACGACGGCCGCCTGCCCCTGCAGGACGTCCTTTACTGCGGTTTCTGCGGCCGGAAAATGGTGCGCGGAACAAGATACAGCTACTGGACCCTTCGGGCCACCGGCGAAAGGCAGAGCCGGAAAATTCCGCTTTACCGATGCCCGGCGGCCCGCGGCGGAATTTCTCACGGCCGAACCGCGCAGTTCCGCGCCGACTTGCTGGAACGTATCATATTCGACTGTGCGGCCGGCCGTATCGACGCCCTTTTACGGGAAGAAGACATGGCCGGCCTGTACCGGAAGGAACTGCTTTTCAGGCAGAAAAAGCTGGAAACGGAGCGACGGCGTTTCCGGAAAGAGCTGTCCGGACTGACACTGGATATTAACGTTCTGCGGGAACACATTCCGGACGCCGTGGCCGGAAACTACCCGCTCCCGGTGGAAGAACTCTCCGACGCTCTCAGACGGTGCACGGAACAGAAATCTCTGCTGGAACGGAAAATCCGGGATACGGAAGGCGCATTGAAAGAGCTGGAAGACAATCATGACAGGCTCTTTCACACAAATCCGGCCGTACAAAACGGCGCCGGGACAAAAGGGGCTGTTCTTCCGACCTGGCCGCAGCTCTTCCTGCAGGCCTCTCCCGAAGCGAAGCGCGTCATCATCAACAGACTGGCAGAACGAATCGAAGTAACCGGAACCCGGATTGTAATACGCTTCCGCGGCTGACCGGACAGGATGCTTTTTTCAAAACCGCGGCCGACGGCCTCCCCGCGGCCTTTACCGCGAATCAGCGTCGGCCGCCCTACCACTCCGTATATACTCTGTTCAGCGTAAAAGATAAAATTGCCAGAATATTCGCATAAATGCTGCTTTCCGGCCAGGTCGCATAAATTTCGGAAGAAGCCACGTTTTTGATATAATCTTTATACCGTACATAGTAATTCGGCGCGCTGCTGTCACCGGGCAGACCATCGTGAACGACAATAAATTCAGGCACGACGACACGGCTTAAAACGATCTCCCCGGTTTCGTCCATCGGTTTGATTTCTTCTTCCGGAATTTTCGGCGGATATTCCCCGTACAGCGTATGGTCCGGAATGACAAGCATTTCCTCCGCTTCTCTTGCGGTTTCTTCCGGCGTCATCCGTATATTCTGTACGGCCGTTACATCCGGCAGCACTTCCACGCCGGAAATCATAACCGGCTCATATCCGGGCGCCTGTACGGTTACATTGTACTCTTCATAAGGCATTGGTGATTCCGGCGTCAGACTGTAAGAAAGAGGCGGTGCGGAAAGCTGCACTTCCTCCGTCTGCCCGGATATATCCGTCTCCAGTGTTTCCACTTCTGTCTCAGGTGCTCTCGTATAGGCAATGGAAATCACGGCGTTCTGAATCGGAATCAATCCGATATCCGAGGTCACATTAATCTGCAGTCCGCCGGTCTGCTCTCCTTCCCCTTGCGCCATTTTAAACGTTTTCCCGTTCATATAATTACCTGCTTTAACCTTATTATCTTTCTCATTATTATATGCAGATTTCGGCATATTGACAGCAGGATGCGAATATCATATGCTTTCGGCCGCCGGACTTTCCACTCCGGCGATTACGGGAATCGTTCCTATACAGTCAGAAGCAGCATAATCTCGTTGCTTCTTGCAATAAATTTTGTCATCGCATCCGGTTCCAGCGGCGCATGCTGCAACAGCGCAAGGTCGTATAACTGTTCGCAGATCATCTTCGTATTCTCGCCGTCTTTGTGCTCCAGCACATACTGTACAAGCGGATGGTTTGCATTTAAGATCAGCGTTTCGCCCTCTCTGCCGCCGAACATTCCGGGATCCATGCCGGGCATCGCATACATCTTCATCATATCCTGCATCCTTCTGCTTTCTTCGGATAAGGTGATCATGGAAGAAATCTTCTTGTTTTTCAGCTTTTCTACCTTAACGGTAATGGAATCTTTCTTCAATGCTTTCTTCATGATGCCGGCAATTTCTTCCGCCTGCTCTTCCATTTCCTTCTCGGCTTTTTTGGAAGTCTTCGCTTTGAACGTATCCGTCAGATCAGCGTCGATTCTCTGGAATTTAACGCCTTCATTCTTCGCTTCCAGCTGGGATACGAAAGGCTGGTCAATATTGTGTGTCAGAATCACCGCATCCATTTTGGCAGCCCGGAACATATTGATGTACTGGCTCTGCTGCTTTTCATCCGTCACATAGTAGATGACTTTTTCTTTCTTTTCCTCTTCTGCATCTTCTTCCGCCTCAGCGTTTTCGTCAACGACTTCCGCTTCGACCTTCTCGCCGTTCTCGTCTACGGCCCGGCCGCTCTCCGTATCCTCAGCGCCTTCATCCGTATCCTGATTTTCTTCGGCATCCCCGCCGTTTTCGCCCTGTTCACCCGCAGTTTCCGCCGGAGCGTTTTCATCCGCGTTTTCTGCCGAAGCATCGCTTTCGCCCGCTCCCGCAGTCTCCTCCTGTTCTTCCGGGTCGCTCTTTGCGACCTCCAGGCATTCCGGAAGGGTCAGGTATTTGCCGTCCAGATTCTTAAAGAGAATATAATCGGTCATTTTCTCACAGAACTTATCGTCTTTCAGACAGCCGAACTTGATAAACGGGCTGATGTCGTCCCAGTATTTCTCATATTCTTCTTTTTCGGTTTTGCACATGCCGGAGAGCTTGTCCGCCACCTTCTTTGTAATGTACTCGTTAATTTTATTGACAAACCCATCGTTCTGCAGAGCGCTTCTTGATACATTTAACGGCAGATCCGGGCAGTCGATCACGCCTTTTAACAGCATCAGAAACTCCGGGATAACCTCTTTAATATTGTCCGCGATAAATACCTGATTGTTATACAGCTTGATCGTGCCTTCGATGGATTCATATTCCATATTGATCTTCGGGAAATATAAAATTCCCTTCAAATTAAAAGGATAATCCATATTCAGATGAATCCAGAACAGAGGCTCCTTATAATCCTGAAATACCTTCCGGTAAAACTCCAGATATTCTTCTTTTGTGCAGTCATTCGGATGTTTGCTCCACAGCGGCTGCGTCTCGTTCAGAAGTTCCGGACGTTTTCTGATTTTCAGTTTCTGCTCGTCTTCTTCCTTTTCCTTCTTAATCTCTTCGATGACCACATCCGTATCCAGTTTCTCCGCTTCCGCGATCGTCTGGGTATCCGTCGTATTGGCCTTGCTCAGATAGATTTCAATCGGCATGAAAGAGCAGTATTTTTTAATGACTTCGCGGGCCTTGTATTCGTTACAGAATTCCAGGCATTCTTCGTTCAGGAAAAGCGTAATTTCGGTTCCGACTTCGCTTCTTGTGCCCTCTTCCATATCAAATTCCGTGCCGCCGTCACATTCCCAATGCACGGGCGCCGCGCCCTCCTGAAAAGAAAGAGAATCGATATGCACTTCGTCCGCTACCATGAATGCGGAATAAAATCCCAGACCGAAATGTCCGATGATCTGATCTTCATTCGTCTTATCTTTATATTTCTCAATAAATTCCGTTGCTCCCGAAAAGGCAATCTGATTGATGTATTCTTCCACTTCGTCAGCGGTCATGCCGAGACCGTTGTCGATGAATTTCAGAGTCTTTTCTTCCGGATTCACAATCACCTGAATTTTGGCCTTATAACCATCGGGCAGCGAATATTCGCCCATCATATCCAGTTTCTTCAATTTCGTCACCGCATCGCATCCGTTGGAAATCAATTCACGGAAAAAAATATCATGGTCAGAATATAACCATTTCTTGATAATCGGGAAAATATTGTCGCTGTTGATCGATAAATTGCCATGCTTTGCTGCCATTTTACCACATTCCTTTCTCTTTTTAATCTCACGCTTCTCGTCCAATGACTATGCTTTTTAAGCCTGTCTTTATCTAAAGAACAGTGTAATGCGCGCTTTCCAAAAAGTCAAGAAAAAATTAGCACTCGTTATGAACGAGTGCTAACAATGTACGGCAAGCCCCATGCTTTTCAGGCTTTCCGAATTTCTAAATTTTTTCTAAACTGCATTTTACAGAACCGTTTTTCTTCTTTTAAAACTCAAAACCGCTGTTAAAGATATCCCAGAAATCGGATGTCACAACGTTTTCATCATGAATAAACCCGATGCTTCCCCAGAGTTCTTCATTCAGCTTCCTTGTCAGCGTTTCCACAAACGCGTCGTATTCCTGTCCAAACACTTCTTTTTTCCGCTGTTCCACGATTTTAATCTTGTTGCTGTCCGTTTCCTCTTTATCGAACGTGCTGATACATTTGATGATATGATAGCCTTCTTCCGTCTCTACGACGCCGCTGATTTCACCCGTTCCGAGGTTAAACGCCGCCTTTTCAAAAGCGGGATCCATCTCGCCTTTTCCGAAGGCACAGGTGCTTTTTTCCCCCTCGTTATAACGCCTCACCAATTCATCGAAATCTTCTCCGTTCTCCGCCATTTCCAATACTTCACAGGCGGTTTGATAGGTATCGTCTTTCGCTTTTTCCGTGTATTCGATCTTCCGTCCCGTGCCGTCCGTGGCATAAGTCTTTAACAGAATCTGCTGAACTTTGATGGTCCGCGCTTCATCGTCGCTGATTTCCGGATTGATATCTTTGATAATATACTGATACACTTTATTGGCAAGGGCATATTCCTTATAAAGGCCCTCGATCGTTTCCTGGTCGACGCCCATCGCATCGACTTCCGTTTCGTTCAGGGAGGCATAGTAAACCTTCGCGATATATTCCGCCTGCTCCTTCTCTTCCTTCGTCAGTTCGACATCGTATTTTTCCGCCATCAGGTTCATCGTTTTGATCTGCGCAATCTGCGCCAGCGCGATATCCTTTACATTCTGCTCAAGCGTCATATCTCCCAGGTTAATATTCCAGATCTCCGTCCCGTAAACGCTTTCGTACTGGTTCTGGATGTTGGTCAGATAAACCATCATTTCCGGTTTCGTACAGGATATCGTCTCGATGCGGAACACCTCTTCTTTGTCAAAACCCGTCGTCAGCACGACTTTCATGTTCTTCCCCGCACAGCCGGTCAGCACGGCCGCCAGCACCGACAGGGAAAGGAAAAGTGCGGCCGCTTTTTTTCTTTTTCCTGACATAGTTTCTCCGTCCTCTGTTTTACATTTCCGTTTTCAGAATCCTTTTTCTCATTCTGCTCCCAAACATTTTCCGTCTTTCCGATACCAGTATTCACCGTTTGTCAGTAAATAATCTTCCCCTGACAAAACCGCCCTGACATAATCGGCCGGGGATTCCATTTTCCGGCGGAAAGCGATACCGCCGCCGAGAAGCGTATTGCGGTGTATATCGGAGCCCGCCGTCATGGGAAAACGATGCCTTCCGGCATAAGCGACGGCCTTTGTGTCAAAAGCCGGATCGTTGTGTGCAAGGCTCCGGGAGTTGGAGTGCATGGCGTTGATTCCCTCGACGCCGTCAATCCATTCCGGGAAAAGACGTACTTCCGGTATATAGCTTTCCTCTCTGTACGGGTGGGCGTGAACCACCATTCCGCCTCCGGCATGCACAAGGCCGTACTGTTTTTTAACATCCGCATGGCGGATTTCCGGATTTTCGAGCATCCACGCCTTATCGACGCCGTAAATCAGAAATTCCGTTCCGGAAAAACCGGCTTCATATCCGAAAAAAACGTCCAGACCGATCTTATCGCCTTCCGCCCTGGCATTTTCATATCCTCTGCAAAATTCATGCACCCATTCCTTCCAGGGCAGATTCCTGTCCACCGCCGTATTGCCGCCCCAGTTATGGTCTGTCACGAAAATCCCCGTATAACCATACTCCCTGCAGGCCTGCGCCATTTCCCTTCCCGTATTGCGGGCGCAGGCGCTTCCTTCGGACGTATGAAGATGGGTCTCATACAGATAAGGATATTCTTTTTTGATCCGCTCATACATATCCGCGTCATATCCCTTTCTTTTTCTCTTTTTCCCCCTGCTGCCCATTTCCCGGCAGACATATATATACAAAAAGCGCAGGTCGAACCGCCTGCGCCCGAATAAGTCAATCCATCCTGTCAAATCTATCTGATAACGTGAATCCATCCTTCCGGCGCTTCGATGCGTCCCATCTGGATTCCGGTCAGCGTATCGTATAACTTCTTTGTCACAGGACCCATTTCCGTCATGCCGCTCGGAAATACGATTTCTTTTCCGTGGTCAACCACTTTTCCGACCGGAGAAATAACGGCCGCCGTACCGCACAGACCGCACTCGGCAAAATCTTCGATTTCGCTCAGCGCAACGGGCCGTTCTTCCACGGTAAGGCCGAGGTAATCCTTCGCAACCGTTACCAGGGAACGGCGCGTAATGGACGGCAGTATGCTGTCCGATTTGGGCGTTACGATTTTATGGTCTTTCGTCACAAAAAGGAAATTGGCTCCTCCCGTTTCTTCCACGTATGTCCTCGTTCCCGCATCCAGATACATGTTCTCGTCATATCCTTCTTCATGCGCGGTCACGATCGCATGCAGGCTCATCGCATAATTCAGGCCGGCCTTAATATGTCCCGTTCCGTTCGGCGCCGCCCGGTCAAAATCGCTCACCTTGATCGTCAGCGGCTTTGCGCCGCCTTTGAAATAGGGGCCGACAGGTGTTGTGAAAATACGAAACTGGTATTCCTCCGCCGGTTTTACGCCGATTACGGAAGAACTGCCAAATATAAAAGGACGGATATACAAAGTCGCGCCCGAACCATACGGCGGCACATAAGCCTCATTGGCCGCTACGGTCTGCGCCACCGCCTCCACGAAACGCTCTTTCGGGAAAACAGGAATTTCCAGCCGTTTACAGGAATCTTCCATACGCTGCCCGTTCAAATCGGGGCGGAAAGTAACGATATGGCCGTCTTCCGTCGTATACGCCTTTAATCCCTCAAAGCAGGTCTGTGCATACTGTAAAACGCCCGCACACTCATTGATCGTGATCGAGGCATCCGAAACCAGGCCGCCCTCATCCCATACGCCGTTCTTATAATTTGCCACAAATCTCTTGTCCGTCTCATGATATCCGAATCCGAGATTTGCCCAGTCTATATTTTTCTTCTCCATAACTCCTGTCACTCCTTCCTCATTTTGTATCCATTTTATACTTTTATCGGCAAAAGTCAAGCCTACAGCACGGAAGAAACGATTTCCATCGCGACATCATAAGCAAAATCGTTTACCGCTTTTTCGCACAGCCGGAGCATTTTCCGGTGCTCTTCCGTCAACTGATATTTTTTGAACTCCGCCAGGCTTTCCATCACGCTTTCCCCGTCAAAATCGTCCAGCTGCTGATACAGGCGCAGCAGTTTTTCCCTCCAGACGTCTTCGGTGATCTGCTGTTTCTCGGCCGGCTCTTCCTCTTTTTCCATACGGCACGACGAAACTTCCGTTTCCAGATATCTGTCCAGGTTTTCGCCAAGCGTCCGCATCATGCCAAACAGAATCGGAGACTGTACCTCGACTTCCTCAAGCTTTCCGTCCTTGCTCTTTTTCTCCAGTTCAAATGCTTCTTCGGCAAGCTCGTCGGCTCCGACGTTGCGCGCGTTGCCTTTCAGCGCATGGACAATAATCGCGTAACCGGACACGTCTTCCTTTCCGAGCATATTTTTTAACTGCTCTTCCTTTTCGTGCAGAATCTCCCGAAAATCCCGCAGTACCTTTTCATACAGGGCGCGGCTTCCGCCCATATATTTCAGGCCGTTTGCGGCATTGATGCCCATATCCGTCAGTTTTTCTTCATTCAGTCCGCCTATATGATCGTCATTTTCCACGGATATTTCTTCATCCTCCGTCAGGTAAACGAGTTCTTTCGGAAGGTACTGGATCAGCATATCTTCCAGTTTATCCGGTTCGATCGGCTTCGAAAGATAGTCTTCAAAACCCGCTTTCAGATAAAATTCTCTGGCTCCCACCACCGCATTGGCCGTCAGCGCAATAACAGGGATATTCCGGGACGGGTTGTCTTCCAGTTCCCGAATGGCGCGGAGCGTCTGAACGCCGTCCATGACCGGCATCATATGGTCCATGCAGATCAGATGATACTCTTTCCGCTTTAACATTTCCAGACATTCGCCGCCGCTTGAGGCAACGTCTATCTGAAGTTTTGTCTTCCGCAGAAGATCCTGCGCCACGGCCAGATTCATCGCGTTATCATCCACCACAAGAATTTTGGCGAGCGGCGCGATAAACTTTTCGCGGTAGCTGATCGAATTTTTGACACTCTTGTCATATTGTTCCTGGAAATCGCCCAGCGGCGATGGATTGATGATTTTCTGCGGTATTGCAAAAGAAAATACGGAGCCTTTGCCGTATTCGCTCTTCACTTCCAGTTTTCCGCCCATCATACCGACGAGCTGATGGGTTACCGCAAGGCCGAGCCCGGTGCCTTCTTCGTTTCTGCTCGCCTTCATATCCAGTCTGTTAAATGTTTCGAAAATCCTGGCAATGTCCTTTTCCTTCACGCCGATTCCGGTATCTTCCACCATGATTTTCAAAAGAAGCATATCTTTTTCCTGCTTTTCCCAGGAAAGACGCAGCGTTACCGTTCCGGTCTGCGTATATTTTACGGCGTTGGAAAGAAGGTTGCCGATAATCTGGCGGAGATGCACTTCATCTCCTGACAGTTTATAAGGAATGTCCGGCGCGATGTCCAAAGAAAGACGCAGTTTCTTTTTCCGCAGCGGAATGGATACGCTGTTGATCAGATCGTTTAACAGGGAACTGATATCATACGTCCCTTCCGCCAGTTCCATTTTACCGGACTGCAGTTTGGAAAAATCCAGAATGTCGCTGACCAGAGAAAGCAGAATGGTCCCGGCCTGCTTAATGTCGAGCGCGTAGCCGCGGATCGTTTCGTCCTGGCTCTCCCGCAGAATCAGCTCGTTCAGTCCGAGCATCGTGTTGATCGGCGTGCGTATCTCATGAGACATATTGGCAAGAAAAACATCCCGTGCGCGGCTCGCTTTCCTTGCGTCGATCATCGCATTTTCCAGCTCGATATTCTTTTTTTCCAGTTCATCTTTGGCAAGAAGCAGCGAAACCGCCTGCTTTTCCAGTTTGGAAGTAAAGCCGCTTCTCCGTTCCTGTTTTTTTTCTTCCATGTTACTTTCTTTCCTTCCTGTTCTTCCGCTCATATTTTACAAACCTGTAAGCAATGTCAAAATAGGTCTGTTCTTCGCTGTCTGCGGTGATCTCCCATTCCCCGGACGCATCCAGATCGGGGAAATGGGCATCCGCTTCGTAGGCATGGTCGATCTTCGTCACATGCGCCGTGTCACAATACGGCAGCATCATGCGGTAAACGCTTTCCCCTCCGATAATATAAATTTCTTCATCCCGGTACTTCTTCAGCTCGTCCAGCAGTTCTTCCAGGCTGTGTACGACAACAGCGCCCTTTACCCTGTACGCCGGATTGCCGGAAAGAATGATATTCGTCCTGTCCGCAAGGGGCATTCCCTGCGGAAAAGTTTCCAGCGTTTTTCTGCCGAGCACGACTACCTTTCCGGCCGTTTCCTGCCGAAACGCCTTATGATCGTTCGGAATGCGGACAAGCAGTCCTCCCTTACAGCCGATCGCCCAGTTATTATCTACTGCCACAATTACATTCATCGCCGCGGCCATGTCCTTTCCAAAGTTTTCTATTTGTCGTATTTATCACACAGCGCGTTAATCTGGTCGGCAAATCTGCCGAGATCCTTATTCGCGCCGCCTTCGTTCTTATAAATAACCGCCATAAGCCGCTGACCGGCCGCCACCAGTCTTGCAAAGACATCGGACAGGATATGCCCTTTCTTTTTCAGCATGACAGGTTCCGCTTCGTACAGGAACCGGCCGGCCGCCAGATCGAATCTCGTGCCGCTGTACGGCGCATAAGCATCCAGCCCGTGTTCCGCCTTCAGGCATTCGGTGAAAAGTTTGCAGATACGGTCGTCGCCGTGTACTACAAAAACCTTCTCCGGCTTCCGCGCAAATCCCTCTATCCAGCGCAGCAGTCCCGCTTTATCCGCATGGCCGCTCATACCCACCAGTTTTTCGATATCCGCGCGGATATCGATCGTTTCGCCAAACAGCTTCACTTCTTTCACGCCTTCCACGATCGCCCGTCCCAGCGTTCCGACCGCCTGATAGCCGACGAACAGCACCGTACATTCTTTCCGCCAGAGATTGTGCTTTAAGTGGTGCCGGATTCTGCCGGCCTCACACATGCCGGAAGCGGAAATAATCACTTTCGGCGTATTTTCAAAATTGATTTCCTTCGACTCGTCGCTTGTGATTGCAAGATGCAGGCCGGGGAAGGTAATCGGATTGATGCCCTTCCGAATCAGCTCCATCGCCTCTTCGTCAAAACACTCCACACTGTTTCGCTGGAAAATGCCGGTCGCTTCCACCGCCAGCGGGCTGTCCACATAGACCGGGAAATCTTCATGCCCCTTCACGCGCCGTTCTTCCTTGATCTGCCGCAGAAAATACAGCAGTTCCTGTGTCCTGCCCACCGCAAAAGAAGGAATCACCACATTGCCGCCCCGGTCGAAAGTCCTCTGCAGAATCCCGGAAAGTTCCCCTACGAAATCGACTTTTTCTTCGCTGTGGTTTCTGTCCCCATAGGTGGACTCCATTATCACATAATCGGCTTCTTTCGTCATCCTCGGGTCTTTCATGAGCGGCAGTCCGAGGTTTCCGATATCGCCGGAAAAAACCAGTTTCTTCTTAACGTCCCCTTCCTCCGCCCAGACTTCAATGCTGGCCGAACCCAATAAATGGCCGATGTCCGTAAACCGGATAACGACACCGGGACATACTTCGATTTTTTTCTCATATTCACAGGGCACCAGACGTCTGATCACGCCGTCCGCATCTTCCATCGTATAAAGCGGATCCACCTGCGCATGCTCCGAACTCCGCTTCGCCTTGCGGTTCTTCCACTCCGCTTCCTGCATCTGGATATGCGCGCTGTCCCGCAGCATAATACTGCACAGGTCTGCGGTGGCATCCGTCGTATAGACGCTTCCCCGGAACCCCCGTGCATATAAAAAGGGCAGAAGCCCGGAATGATCGATATGCGCATGTGTCAGAAAAATGTAATGAATCAGCGCCGGCTCCACCGGCAGTCCGCAGCTCTGAAAAGTCTGTGTTCCCTGTTCCATTCCGTAATCCACCAGAATGTTCGTATCATTGACCCGAAGATAATGGCAGCTGCCGGTCACTTCGTGAGCTGCCCCGATAAACATCAGTTCCATAGGCTGTCCTCCCTTATTTAAAATATAGAAACATCCAAAGCCACCGGAAGAATAACCCGACAGAGGCATTCTTTCGGATCAGGAAAATCCGTAACGGGATTTTCCTGATCTTATATTACCATTTTTCAGGATTTGCGTACAGTCAATTTCCAAAGAATTACATATGATAACATTAAATAATGACAAAATACGATTCGGGGTGACACTATGTTACTTCAAGTAATGCCCGTGTTTCTTTTTATGCTCGCCGTTTCGGTCGATTCCCTGACCGCCGGATTGTCCTACGGCGCTTCCAGAGTCCGTATAAAACTCATTTCCGCTGTTTTTCTTATATTTGTCCCTTCGGTTTTCATCACGCTCATGACGCAGGCCGGCTCTCTGCTCTTTTCCCTCTTTCCGGCAGGGATGCTTTCCCTTCTTTCTTTTCTGCTGCTGTTCTTTCTCGGCTGTGAAAAGCTGCTGGAAAGCCTGATACGCCGTCTTGCAAAGGGATATCCCGATATTATCGGCAACTGGACCTGTAAGATCAAACAGCTCAACATCATTTTTACCATTTATTTTTCGCCGGAAGAGGCCAACCAGCAGGAAGTACAGGTTTTAAGCGGTAAAGAAGCCTTTTTTTTAAGCCTTGCCCTCTCTTTGGACAGTATGTTTGCCAGCATGGCCTTCTCCTGTCAGGTATCTTCCCTGCTCCTCCTGTTTCTTTCGGCCGCATTTTTTCATTTCCTGCTCTTTTCGCTCGGCTATGTATCAGGTCTGCTCGTTTCGAAAAAATTTTCCTTTGACCTCTCCTGGCTCAGTGGGCTGTTTCTTCTGTTACTGGCGTTTGGCACGCTTCTGTAATCTCCTTCTTTTCCGTCCCGTAATGAACGGCAACGAGCAGTTCATGTACGATGACCGGCATCAGCGACAATGCCAGAAGCTGTCCCCACTCCATCCATTCCAGTTTTACCGTGCCGAAAAGCGCGATCAGCGGTTCGATCTCCGTTACCGCAAACTGCAAAAGCAGGCCGAACACAAGCGCCAGAATCATAAACGGATTCTTCTTATGATTCATCCTGAATATGGACCGGTTCACATCCCGCATGCCGACCGCGTGGAAAAGCTGGCTCATGCCGAGCACCGTGAAAGCATGCGTCTGCGCCTTGATCAAAACGGCCGAAATCCGGTAGCTTTCCATGATATTATGTAAATTTACCGGCATATTTTCCGCCATCAGCCGGTCATAAGGCACTTTTAAGAAAGCAGCAAGGCTTACGCCGCCGATCACAAACCCATAACAGAGCACGCACAGAAGCCCTCCTTTGGCAAAAAGGGATTCTCCTTTTTTTCTGGGCGGCTCCTTCATCAGCAGGTCGGTCTCGTTATCGTCCACACCAAGCGCCAGCGCCGGAAGGGAATCCGTAATCAGATTAATCCACAGGATAAAGCTCGCTTTCAAAGGACTCGGAAACCGCGCGATAATCGTCACGAGCATCGTCATGATTTCGCCCAGATTCGAAGAAAGCAGAAAAAGCACCGATTTCCGGATATTCTCATAAATGCCCCTTCCTTCTTTGATGGCCAGATGTATCGTCGCGAAATTATCGTCCATCAGCACAAAATCAGCGGCGTTGCGCGCAACGTCCGTTCCGTTCTTTCCCATGGCGATTCCGATATCCGCCGCCTGCAGGGACGGGGCGTCGTTTACGCCGTCTCCGGTCATCGCCGCCGTCTTGTCGAGTTTTTGGAAGCCTTTCACAATTCTGACTTTATGTTCCGGCGTCACCCTGGCAAAGACCTTTAACCGGGGCAGTTTTTTCAGGAATACGGATTCCTCCATCCCGTCCAGTTCCCGTCCGGAAACACATTCCTCCGGTAAAGAGGCGATCCCCAGTTCCCTTGCTATGGAAAATGCGGTATTCTGATGGTCGCCCGTAATCATCACCGTGGAAACGCCGGCTCTTCTGAACTCTTCCACGGCCTCCACTGCTTCCGGCCTGACCGGATCCTGCATGCTGACAAACCCCAGAAACACCATGTCCGACTCCTGCAATCCGCCGTCTTGCTTCATGGCAACGGCAAGTACCCTTCTGCCCTCGTTCATCAGCCCGTCCAGCACGCGCAGAAGCGCCGTCCTGTCGCCGTCACGCAGCGCGCACTTTCTCCCGTTCTGGAAAAAATAAGCACAGCGTTCCAGTATTTTCTCGGCGGCGCCTTTGGAATAAGCGTTCATATGGCTTCCCTGTACGCCCCCTTTTATCATATGGGATGTGGTCATCATTTTCCGCTCCGAATCAAACCCTTTTTCTTCTTTCCGCGGAAAACGGCTTCGGATGTCATCGACCGAAAGTCCGCATTCTTCCGCCATATGAATGAGCGCCATCTCCGTCGGGTCGCCAAACCCTCCTTCTCTGGAAGAAATTCCGTCATTGCAGAGAATACAGCCCAGCAGAAAATGCGCCTTTCCGTTTTTCTCCCATTCCGCATCCTGCCAGAGCTGATTCGTAAAAAGACGGGAAAATTTTTCCCGTTCCACCATTTTTCCGTCCAGATAGCATTCCGTAACCGTCATCCGGTTCTGCGTCAGCGTACCGGTCTTGTCCGAGCAGACGACGTCCACCGCGCCCAGCGTCTCCACCGAAGACAGTTTCCGCACGATCGTTCTGGCCCGCACCATCCGCGATACGCTGAGCGCAAGTACGATCGTAACGATGGCCGGAAGCCCTTCCGGTACTGCCGCCACCGTCAGAGACACGGAGGTCAGAAGCATCTCGCCCACATTCCGCTTCTGCCAGACGGCAATCACAAACAGCAGCGCGCATACCGCAACGGCCAGAATGCTGAGTACTTTTCCCAGCTCTCCGAGCTTGACCTGCAGAGGCGTCAGCTTTTCCCCCGTTTCGTGGAGCATATCCGCAATATGCCCGATGCGGGTATCCATCCCGATCGCCGTCACGACCCCTTTGCCCCGTCCCCTCGTCACGTAAGTTGACATATAAGCCATGTTCGCACAGCTGTTATCTCCCTGTACTTCTTCCACATAGTCAGCCGCCTTTTCCACCGGCGCAGACTCTCCCGTTAGGGTAGACTCTTCTATCTGAATCCCCTGTGTTTCGATCAGGCGCAGATCGGCCGGAACCATGCTCCCGGCTTCCAGCAGCACGATATCACCCGTAACCAGCTCTTCGGCGGATGTTCTCATTGTCTTTCCGTCCCGGATAACGACCGCCTGAGGGCAGGAAATCTTTTTCAACGCCTCCACCGCCCTGCCGGCTTTCCCCTCCTGAATCACGCCGATTGCGGCATTCAATACGACGACCGTAACAATAATAACCGCGTCTCCGGCTTCTCCGAGCAGAAGCGAAATGGCCATCGCCACGATCAGAATCAGAATCAGCGGGTCGTTTAACTGCCCCAGTATCATCTGCCAGATACTTTTCCCCGCCTGTTCCCGCAGGCGGTTGGCCCCCTGTCTTGTCCGTCTTTCGAGAACCTCCCGCCTGTCCAGACCTTTTTCCCGGTCGGAATGCAGCAACCGGATGGTTTCTGCCGCTGTTTTCATTTCATACATATCCTTTTCCTCCTCAAGCGCCGTTGTATTGGAATATTCCAATCTCTTTACACTTTATATGCTTGTCTCGGAAAAGTTATGCCAGCCTTTCGTCACTCCCGGCTTAAAAGCTTCTGAGCCTGTCGCTGCCGTCATCGACCGTATTTTCGATCGATTTAATCACCACATAATAACCAAAAGAAGGATTGACCTCAACATATACCCGGTCGCCCGCTTTATGGCCGAGAAGCGCTTTCCCAAGCGGCGCCTCCGTGCTGATCAGGCCTTCCAGCGAATTGCCGCGCACCGTCGTGACCAGCTTATACGTTTCCGTCGTCCCGTCTTCCTCAAAGTATACCTCTATGGTATTGTTTAAGCCGACTTCATCTTCCGCGGACTCATCGGAGACGATGACCGCCGTCCGTATCATCCGTTCCAGATAGCGGATGCGGCTTTCGTTCTGGTTTTTTACCTTCTTGGCCGCATGATATTCGAAGTTTTCACTCAGATCCCCGTGCGCCCGCGCCGTCTTCACATCCTCCAGCGCTTCCTTACGCACCACCAGCTTCCGGTACTCGATTTCTTCCTTCATCTTTTCGATGTCTTTCTGTGTCAGTTCATTGTGCATTTTGTAATTCTCCTTTATACAAAAACAAAGGCAGAATGGCTGTGGCCATTCTGCCGGACAAAAAGTTTTTCTGAGGCAGTAAAGCATACTGCCTCAAAAACTTTTCGTCTTTCAGACCGTCTGGTTCTTCCCGATATAAACCGGGAAACTGTCCGTTCCTTTCATTTCCTTGCCGGCCGTAATCGTAACATTCTTATCGGTAACTAAATACTCTATATCCGCTCCCGCTTCCACTACGGTTCCCTGCATCAGGACGCAGTTTCTGACTTTCGCGCCTTTTGCAATCTTCACGCTTCTGAAAAGAATGCTGTTTTCCACTTCTCCTTCGATGACACAGCCGTCAGCCGCCATCACATTCTGCGCTTTACAGCCATTCATATATCTGGTAGGGTTGCCGCCGTGAAGCTTCGTATAAATCGGAGGGCCGGAGAATAACGCGTTCAGGTTATAATCATCCAGAAGCTTCATATTCTCGTCAAAATAACTCTTCAGGTCATTGATGCGTGCAATGTAATTCTCACATTTATAAGCCTGTACATTGATCTGGTTCAGCTTGGGCACAAGGATATCCCGTTCGAAAAATTCATGTCCGTGCACATATGCTTCTTCAATCAGCCTGATTAAATATTCGCGCTCCAGCACATACATATTCATCGAGAAATTCTGGACGCCTTCTTCTTTTGAGTTTACATAAATCTTAGTTACCCGGCCGTCGCTGACATCGAACGTATAATAGAAACATTTTCCGTTAGACGGAAGCTTAACAAGGCTTTCCGGAAGTTCCTGCTCGTTGTAGGCGATCGTCACATCCGCGCCGCTGTCGATATGCGCCTGAAGCATCGCCTTAAAATCAAAATTTACCGCAATATTGGCATCCGTCAGAATCACATACGTTTCTTTCTGGCCTTTCAGGAAATTCAAAATCCCCGCCAGAGCGCCTACGCGGCCCACATAAGGTTTCGCGTCTTTTTCCGCAAAGGGCGGGAAAATATTCAGGCCGCCGTTTTTGCGCACCAGATCCCACTCACGGCCGGATCCGAGATGATCCATCAGGGAGTGATAATTGTTATTCACCATGATGGAAACGTTTCCGATATCGCTGTGGGTCATGCTGGATAACGTAAAATCGATCAGGCGGTAACGGCTGGCAAACGGAATCGACGCCATCAAACGGATATTAACCAGTTCCGGAACCAGCAGATCATAACTGTTCGGGAAAATAATGCCGAGTGCATTTGTATTCGTATTTAACATTGCTCTTCACCGCCTTCTACATTTTTATTAATCATGGCTTTCGGACCGATCTTGGCATTATCGCCGATCGTGATGCCCGCGCCGATCGTCGCAACGCCGTTCTCGTCATCGGAAGGCATCGCGCCTACTACCGCGTTTTCGCCGATCGTAACGCTCTCCGCCACGATACAGTGCCGCACAACGGCGCCCGCTTTTACGACCGTATTTCCCATGATTACGGCGTCTTCGATAACAGCGCCCTTTTCCACCTTGACGCCCTCAAACAGAATCGAATGTCTGACCGTTCCCTTGATCTGACAGCCGTCCGTTATCATCGAATTTTCAACAACCGCGCCCGCGGAAATTTTCTGTCCCGGCAGCGCCGCTTTCCGGCTGTAAATCTTCCAGTCTTCATCGAACAGATTGATGCCGCTGTTATCCGGGTCGAGAACTTCCATATTCGCTTCCCATAAAGAAGCTATCGTTCCGACGTCTTTCCAGTAACCGCTGAAATGATAAGCGTACATTCTGCGGTTATCCCTGAGCAGGTTGGGAATGATGTTATTGCCGAAATCGTTCTCGGAATTCGGATCCGCCTCATCCTCTTCCAGATATTGTTTCAGAATATCCCAGTTAAATATGTAAATGCCCATGGAGGCCAGATTGGATTTCGGATTCTTCGGTTTCTCCTGGAACTCTGTAATTCTGTCGTTTTCATCCGCAACCATCAGACCAAAACGGGAAGCCTCTTCCCACGGAACTTCCATAACGGCAACGCTGAATTCCGCATCCTTCTCCTTGTGAAATTTCAGAAAATCGCTGTAATCCTGCTTGCAGATCTGATCGCCGGACAGGATAATCACATATTCCGGATCATATCTTTCGATAAAAGAAAGGTTCTGATAGATCGCATTGGCCGTTCCCTTATACCAATCCGATTTGTTTGCTTTCTGGTAAGGCGGAAGCACATGCACGCCCCCGTAAAGTCTGTCCAGATCCCACGGCTGACCGTTTCCCACATATTCGTTCAGCACAAGCGGCTGATACTGTGTCAGAATACCGACCGTATCGATTCCGGAATTTACACAGTTTGAAAGCGGGAAGTCAATAATACGATATTTTCCCCCGAATGGAACCGCCGGTTTGGCAAGCTTCTCCGTCAATGCGTACAGACGGGAACCCTGTCCGCCGGCAAGAAGCATTGCAATCATTTCTTTTGCCATAATTTAGCCCTCCATCATATAGTCTTTATATATAAAATAATACAACATTCTGACGATAAAAGGAAGCGCAAGATTACGAATTTTGTTAGAATTTTCCAAAAATTTATGCCTTTATCAGCGCTCTCCTTCCCGTTCTCTGACCACCACCTTTACCCGGCTTCCGGGCTGCTTTCCGATTCTGGCGCGGATATCCTTCCGGATGCCGATGATATAGCAGATGCTGCCGTCCGCGTTCCTGACGCCCATATTGACAATGCTGCCGTCATAAGGCTCCCCGTCGAAGGTGACATGCACCTTTACCCTTCCTTTTCCAAACTCCGTTCTGATATCGTATGGAAAAATGACGTAAGCGCCGCCCTTTTTATCCGCTTCATAAATCAAAGATTCGTACTCATAGACTTTCTGAGCCATGTGCATTTTCCTCCCCGTTTCTTTCTGAGTTTCCGGCCCTTTGGCCACGTTGACATCATATGCCGTATCCGCATAAAAGTAAAGTACCGGCTCGAAAGGTTTCCCTTTTTACGCCGAATCAGGTATAATATTTCCAGATATTCTGAAAATATTTTCTGAAAAACAAAAAGAGGTCCTCATGCACAACATATTGATTATTGAAGATGACAGGTCCCTTGCAGACGGCCTGGTACGCGCGCTTTCCTCGGAACAGAATGCGGCGGAAAGCTGCGGCTGTCTGGAGTCGGCCAGGGCAAAACTGGAGCAAAACAGCGGAAACGGCTACGCTCTGATTCTTCTGGACGCCAATCTGCCAGACGGAAACGGTTTTGATTTTCTCGCGGAACTGAAAAAACGATACGCAATCCCCGTGATCATGCTCACCGCAAACGATCTGGAAACGGATATTGTTTCCGCGCTGGAACGGGGGGCTGACGATTATATCACAAAGCCGTTCAGCCTGGCGATTCTGCGCGCACGGGTAAATGCCAGGCTGCGCATGGCGCAGCATAACGGCCGGTCCGACGGCGGACCGGTATCCGCTTCGCCGGACAGCGGTTTTGCACAGCCCCTTTCCGGGCAAAAACCGCAAGGATTCCGCTACCGGGCGAAAGGCTGTTTCTTCGATTTCGATCTGATGCGTTTTTCCTGTGCCGGGAACACGGTGGAGCTGAGCAAAACCGAACAGAAACTTCTGCGCATTCTGACCGAAAATGCCGGCATTACCCTTTCACGCAGCCGCCTGATCGATTATGTATGGGCTCTCGATGCGGATTTCGTAGATGAAAACGCGCTTTCCGTCGCCGTCAAACGGCTAAGGGACAAACTGGGGGCACAGGACTTTATCGAGACGGTGTACGGGATCGGGTACCGGTGGAAAACCTGACAAAGAAAGAAGGGACGCTTCATGTATCATTCTGCCATAACCGTTACCGCCATTATTTTCATCATCGTTTCCATCGTCATAACCGTCCACGGTTATTTCTCCGTCAGACATACCCTGATGCAGTTGGACCGAATGCTGGACCGGGCAATCGCGGGAGACTTTTCGGCGGAGCAGATCGACGAATCCATGTTTTCCGCGCTGGAATTTAAGCTGGCCCGCTATCTGGATGCTTCGGCTGTTTCCGCCCGAAATACGGCCCTCGAAAAGGAGCGTCTTCAAATACTGCTTTCCGATATTTCCCATCAGACCAGAACGCCCATCGCCAATCTTCGTCTTTACAGCGAGCTTTTGCAGGAACAGGCCCTGGACGAAGAAAGCCGCGGCTATGTAAACGCGGTCAGCATACAGACACAGAAACTGGATTTTCTGATCTCCTCTCTCGTTAAAATGTCGCGGCTCGAAACGGGCGTCCTTTCTCTGCATCCAAATGACGGCCCGGTTATGCCGCTGCTCACAAAAGCGCTTGCAGAATTTGCTCAGGCCGCATCCGCCAAAGGACTTTTCCTCCGCCTCATTCCTCCTAAGTCCGGTACGGAGCCGCACGCTTTCTTCGACGAAAAATGGACGCTGGAAGCGATCTGCAACCTGTTGGACAATGCCGTCAAATATACGGAATCCGGCGGCATCACCGTTAAGGTAATTCCTTTCGAACTGTTCTGCCGTATTGAAATCGAAGATACGGGAATCGGCATCGACGAAGAAGAACATGCACAGGTTTTTTCCCGTTTCTACCGCTCCCGGCATGTGGCAGACGCACAGGGCGTCGGCGTCGGCCTGTATCTCGCCAGAGAGATCATTGCCAAAGAAGGCGGTTATATCAAACTGAAGTCCGCACCCGGAAAGGGCTCTGTCTTCGCGGTCTGTCTGCCGGTCAAAGCGCCGAATCTTACCAAACCGAAAGATTTTTTTGCTTAAACGGAAAGATTGTGGAAAGAATCGGCTGCTATCATAAGTATTGCAGAGAACGTTCTGCAATACTTTTTGTATGAAAGGAAACGCATTATGTCCATCTTATCAACATCCGGTCTGACCAAAATTTACGGCAGCGGAGAAAATGAAGTACATGCCCTCAGAGACGTCACGCTGACCGTAGAAAAAGGAGAATTTGTGGCAATCGTCGGCACCAGCGGAAGCGGCAAGTCAACGCTCCTCCACATGCTGGGCGGTCTCGACCGTCCCACATCCGGCAGCGTCACCGTGGACGGCAGGGACATTTTTTCCCTGAAAGAAGAGGCGCTGACCATCTTCCGGCGCCGGAAAATCGGTTTTGTTTTCCAGCATTATAATCTTGTCCCGGTTTTAAATGTTTATGAGAACATCGTCCTGCCTGTCCGGCTTGACGGCGGCACGGTCGACCGGGAATATATTCATTCCATTATCGACACGCTCGGCCTTTCCGCAAAACTGCAGAATCTGCCAAATCAGCTTTCCGGCGGCCAGCAGCAGCGTGTCGCCATCGGACGCGCGCTCGCTTCCAAACCGGCCATTATCCTTGCCGACGAGCCGACCGGCAGCCTGGACAGCCGGACATCACAGGATGTTCTCGGCCTGTTAAAAATAACGAGCCGTAAATTTTCACAGACCATTGTGATAATAACCCATAACGAAGAGATCGCACAGCTCGCCGACCGGATTGTCCGCATCGAGGACGGCATGCTCAAAAACACGGGCAAAGCGGCGCCCATGCCGCCGGAAACAGGCCGGCAGGCCGGAAAGGGAGGGCTGTGATAATGAAGATTCGTGTGCGCAGCCAAAAATGTATCCGCCACATCAGCTTTCAGAATATGAAAGCGGACAAAACAAGAAATATCATCGCCATCTTCGCCATCTCCCTGACGGCGGTTCTGTTTACAACGATTTTTACGATCGCCATGTCCATCGTTTACGGTTACGAGCAGTCCAATTTCCGCCAGACAGGAAGCTGTGCGCATGGCTCTTTCAAATATCTGACTGCGGAACAGATGCAGGAGCTGCGGGAAGACCCGCTCATCAGGGAATGGGGCTCCAGGCGTTTTCTCGGCATCCCTTATGATGCGCCTTTCCATAAATCCCATGTGGAAATCAGCTGGGCCGATGAAACTTACGCCGAATGGAGTTTCTTACAGCCTGTTGAAGGACGCCTGCCGGAAGAAGGCACAAACGAAGCCGCGACGGATACGACGGTTCTCGCCCTGCTCGGCGTCGAACCGGAAATCGGCGCGGAATTTACGATCACCTTCGATGTGGACGGAACCGAAACGACGGAAACCTTCACCCTCTGCGGTTTCTGGGATTACGATCAGCTTTCGCCGGCAAATCATGTACTGCTGCCCGACAGCCGCGTGCAGGAAATTTTATCGAAAACAAACTGTCAGGGCAATGACGGCATGACCGGGTTTTACAGCCTGGAGGTGATGTTTCGAAACTCGGCCCATATAGAGGAAAACTTTCTCGATATTCTGGCGCGGCACGGTTATCAGACCGAAGACCGCACGAACCCGGATACCTATATTCCGATCGGTATAAACTGGGGATATATTAATGTACAAAGCGGCTCCGTCGATCTGATGACAGTCTTCTCCGTCTCCGTCATCATCCTTTTAATCATGCTCACCGGATATCTGATTATCTATAATATTTTCCAGATTTCCGTAGCAAACGATATTCGGTTTTACGGGCTGCTGAAAACAATCGGAACGACGGGAAAACAGCTGCGGCATATGATTCTTTTACAGGCGGTCATACTGTCCGCCGCCGGGATTCCCATCGGTCTGCTCATCGGTTACGGCATCGGCGCGCTTTTAACGCCGGTTGTCCTTCATACACTGAGTGTCTATCAGGACGCGCTTTCCGTCAGTCCGTGGATTTTTATCGGATCCGCCCTTTTTTCCCTTCTGACGGTCGTGATCTCCTGCCGCAAACCGGGACGGACAGCCGCGCGCATCTCCCCGATTGAAGCGGTTCGTTACACGGAAGGAACGCCGCCCAAAAAAACGGGCCGGCGGACAGCGCGCAGAACGGACAAAGGCGCTTCCATCTTCCGGATGGCATGGGCCAATCTGGGAAGGAACCGGAAAAAAACGGCAGTCACCGTGATTTCCCTCTCCCTTTCCGTCGTACTTCTGAATCTCACGGTCACACTGACAAACGGATTCGATATGGATAAATATTTAAGCAATATCACCGCGGACTTTATCCTCGCCAACGCCGGTTATTTTCAGACAGGTGTCGAACATCTGTTCAACGAAGAGATGGGCGTTGCGCCGGAAGATATCGCCGCAGTAAACGCGCAGGGTGAAATAGCCGGCAGCGGCCGGACTTATGGAAGATGCGGAACGGTCTGGGAATTTATCACGGAAGATTATTTCAGGCAGTTTTACGGAAAATATTACCCGGAAGCACAGATTGAAGAAAGGCTTGCAGGTGTGGAGAAAGAAAACGGGCTCATTCCCGAAACCGTACAGCTATACGGCATGGAACCCTTTTGTCTGGATAAGCTGACCGTACTGGAAGGCGATTTATCGAAACTGTATGAAAAACAGTCCGGCTCCCCGTCCGACAACGTCCATTATATCGCCGCCGTTTACAGCCAGGATGATTCCGGCCGCGCCAGGGAAAACAGCCACTGGGCCCGCGTCGGCGACCGGCTGACACTCCGCTATATAGATGAAATCGAAATCTACAATACGATCACGGGAGAAATTTATCCCGATGAGAACAGCATTCCCGATATGGAACTGTCCAATGTCGATGTCCGCATCATAAAACAGCACGAAGTTCTGTATGAAGTCGCCGCCCTCGTGGATATTCCCAACGCGATCACGTACCGTTATTACAGCGACGATGAATTTGTCCTGGGCGCGGATACGTTTCGGCAGGACACCGGAACAAATTCCGTTCTGTACTATATCTTTGATATGGAAGAAAATGCTTCCGAAAAAATGGAAAGATACCTTTCCGATTTCACGAACCATGGCATGACACAGTACGCCTATGAAAGCAAACAGACTTATATCGAAGGTTTTGAATCCGAAAAAAGAATGTATCTGTTCTGCGGAAGCGTGTTGAGTTTCATCATCGGGCTGATCGGGATTCTGAATTTCCTGAATGTCATTCTGACGAATATAATTGCCCGCAGCCGGGAATTTGCGGTTCTGCAGTCCGTGGGCATGACGGGAAGACAACTGAAAAAAATGCTGATTACGGAAGGCGTACTGCTGATGCTTGGTTCCGTCTGTTTCGCGCTTCTGCTGACAGTCGCAACGGCGCCTCTCGCCAAAAGAGGGCTCGGCGGGCTGCTCTGGTTTTTCACCTACCGTTTCACAGCGGCGCCGCTTATCATCATCATGCCGTTCTTCGCACTGATCGGGGTTTTTGTGCCGCTGCTCTCTTACCGGCAGGCCGCCGGAAAATCCATCGTGGAAAGGCTGCGGGAGGATGAATAAAAAATCGCCGCTCGGCAGCGGCGATTACAAGAATGCTTCGCATTCTCCCCTGAAATGGTTTCTGCTACGGCAATTTCTTACTTTCCGATTCCTTTTTCATCCAGGAGATTTCCGATATGTTCTTTTTCAAAGAACATTTCCTTATTTGTCAGCACAACCAATGCCGCCGCCACAAATATAATGATCGTTTCCACGCATTTCGTCTGCGGCGTCATAGCGATTTTTTCCTGCATCGTGTTCACAAACAAATGGAATACGATGCAGGCAAGCATGCTGCGGTTATTCTTTACATACACCCACGTTGTCAGAAACCCCAGCGGAACGACGCCGATCAAAAAATTCAGCACATATAAAATGCCGAGTTCTCTCAGACCGTAATGGTATGTACCCTTAATCCAGAACAGTGGCAGGTGCCACAACGCCCATACGAAGCCGAAAATGACCGATTCCGTAAACCACGAGAAATAGGACGCGACAGAATCTTCCCCATATCCCCGCCAGCCGACTTCCTCAATAACCGCCGCAAGCAGAATCGTCAGCAGGGCGGAAGTGCCGCCGACAGAAAATGAAAAATCTTCCGTAAAGGCAAACTGTTCCAAAGACTGCCCCGCCAGCGTGGAAAGCAGGATGGAAAGTACAACAATTACCATAAACCCGATAACTGCCGCTACGATGCTGAACGGTTTAATACGGTAAAATCCGATCAGTTTTCTCTTTAAATCTGCTTTTAAAGCACTGTTCCCCGATGCCGATACGGTAATGACTGCCGTGACGGCAGGAGCCGTCAGGCCGAGCAGCATCAACAGCGCGGAAATGCCGTTATCGTTCGCCGATTTACTGATAACCGCTGCCAAAATCCAAAACGCCCACGTAACCGCAAAGCATATGGCATAAAAACGTAATGGCCTGTATTGATATCTTTCCATGTATAATCCTCCTTGTGGGAAAAGTTTAGACCGTCTGCCTGTCTGTTTTCGGCCAAAAGCTAAGGAACTCTAAAGTTCCTTAAAAAATGATTTCAATCGGTATTATTCTGCCGTATTTCGAAAAAGAGGCATGATAGCCGATTCCATACTGCCTTGCTCCATATTTAAGAGCCGTTCCAGATTGTAAATAAACGCGGCTGTCTTTCTTTGTCTGTCTTCGCCGCTGTCATTCACAAGGTCATCAAACGCGGTATTCACATACAGGAATGTCATTTCCGCAACTTCCTCCGGATAATCTGTCCGGCATATCCCCTGTGCAATTCCTTCTTTGATTAAGGCCGTGATCAGAGGATTGATTTCAGACATCAGGCAATTCCGCATTTTCTGGTGCATAAGGGCATTCTGCGGTTTATGCACCTGCTGCAAAATTTCCTGATTAAAATCATCATCGCTTATGTTAAGCGCAAGCATCATTGCCGTAAGCCGCTGTAATACAGGCATGTCTTTCTGACCTGCAATTTTTTTCGCCTGTTCCACCGATCGTTTCGTCATACGGCTTATCATGGAATCCAAAAGTTCTTCTTTTGATTTGAAATGATAATAAAGCGTGCCTCTGGCAATTCCGATCTCATTCAAAATATCATTTGTACTGGTGTTATCGAAGCCTTTTGTTCCGAATAGATGCTCCGCCGCATCCAATATCTCATTTTTTCGCTCTTCTGCTTCTTTCACTATGCGCATTTTTCTCACCCGCTTTTGTGTTTGTTCGACAGACTGTCAGTCTAATATTAGCACTTTTGGATGCTTCTGTCAATCCAAGCCCTTCCCGGGGCGGATTGCCGGCTTTCATCCGACCGACAGCGGTTTTGATTTTCACAAAATACCGCATTCCGAGGCGGCACGGTAATAAACGGCCAGCGGAATCATGCTCTGGGCAAAATTTTTGCTGCTGGCGCTTCCGACAATCACCGCATCCTGTATCTTCTTTTTGGCGCCGACGCTTCCTTTCGGAGAATCCGCCACCGCCATTTTAAAAGTAGCGACGCCCGGTCTTAAATAGTCCGCATCTTTTGACAGCTCATAAGCGATGGCCAGAGCCTCCAGCAGCAGCGTATTGCTGCCAGTCCTGTTGAGGCTTGGAAGCTCCTTGTAATAGAAAACACCCCACCGCTCCACATAACAGTTCTCAATCAGGTCGTCCACAGCCCGGAGCATCATCTCTTTTAATGCCGGGTCGGGAAATTCCCGGTAATAGCGCATAACGCTGCCAATCGCCACGGAAATCATAAATCCCACGCGAATGACCGTATTATCCGTATAAGGAGCCAGCCAATTGCCATACTGTTCTTCCCATACTTTGAAATCCTGTAAAATACGGCCGCATTTCGGCAGCCACTTTTCATCCCGCGTCTCTACATAAAGCGCCGTCAGCGTGCGGAGCGCCCATCCTGTTTCCCGTGCGTTGGCCTCTCCCACTCTTGCATACATCGGACCGTCCAGAAGCTTCAGCACATGCCTGCCGATACCCAGCGCCGTTTCCAATCCTCTTTCGTCCCCGGTAAAATGATAATAATCCAAAAGTCCCTCTACCCATTCGTGGGAGCAGACCATTTTGCCATCGATACAATGTCCTCCCGTGTGTTCCCACTGTCCGCCGATATACCGTGTATCCGGGTGGTAATGGCATACGTCCACATCCATCCAGTGGCTGCAGGATGCGATATTGTAATCCAAAAACCTTCTGATGCCCGTCCGGACATACAAAAGCGCGCAGGCATGAGGATAATCATATTCATTGTTGCACCAGACCAGGCTGCCGCCTCCCCGCCCCTGATTTGTATATCCCGCGTCATAGGAATCGCCGAAATTCAACATGCCGTAAGCTCGGCAATGTCCGTCCGCTCTGTCTGTCAGGCACCTTTCCACTTCCACATCCCACCGGTCAGCAAACACATCCGGCCAGACGCCGGAAGCACGGTGCGTCTCCGGCGAAAGATAAGGCCGGTCCGGCATCTGATAGATCAGGCTGCGGTTGTCGATTTCGGTAAGGCTCTCCCCGGCACCGTGAAAATGCAGCAGAAATTTCTGTTCCCGCGACATCCCGGTCTGCATGACAACCTTCTCCACATTTTCCGGCACCAGCATCACGGACAGACCGTTTTTATCCGCCTGAACAGCTTTGGGATAATTCTGCTGCGCCTGAAAGACCGTAGCGCATACGCCGCCCTCCCCGTCCGTGCAATCCGCGAAAAACGTTCCGTAGAGCACTTCCGGAAAATGCTCGTTCGCCTCATACATCAGCCATTCGGCATCCACAACCCGGCTGACGGCAGCACCGTCCCTGCCGAGGTAAAAATCCGTCCTGTAATTGGAGCTTGCCGCACAGGTACGCACATTTTCAACAGCCGTCAGCTTTGCCGCTTTCTCCGCCTCTTCTGCTCCTCTGGCATAAAAGACAGGCCCTTCACCAAAGCCCGCCGCGTCCGCCGAATCGCCGCAGCCGGTAGAATCCGGCGTTTTCCGCACGGCCGCGGGCACGGATTCTTCTGTCAAAACCGCATCGGCCGTCCGCAGCAGACGGAATATCAGTGACGCCACATGAAGCGGATGCTTTGTCGTATTGATAATCCGATAGGAAACTTCCACCCAGGGTTTCCCGGCCCAGGCAGTCAGCTTTAATTCAAAATCTATCTTCGGGGCGTTTTCTTCCTCCGGTATATTACTGCCGGAAACTTTCAGCACCGCACAGACGGGCCCCTGCTCCGCAACCTGCCAGCGGCCGGTCCGCATCCTGTATGTATTTCCCTCTCCGTCTTTTAAGAAAGGGCCCGCAAACTGCTCCCGCCCGTAAATACGTCCGGAAACATTTAACCATTCAAAAAGGCTCTGGCCGTCATGAGCCGCACGAAAAGAAAAAATCCCGTTTTTCCCACCGCAGACAGTGGATACCGTGATTCCCGTTTCATCCGTGCTGACGTTCACGGGAGAAACACCGTCGGGCCATATCTCTTTGCCGCCGGCCCCCGTCCCGTCCGCACAATCCTGTTCTTCCGCGGCCTCATCGTGCAGACCGTACTGCAAAACCGCGCCTTTATTTCCGAGCAGATCAGCCAGAAAGCGCAGGAACAGAAAACGCACAGAACCGTCTTTATGCCGGGAAGTAATTTTTGCCTGAAGGGGCAGGCGCCTTCCTTCCTGATACACACCAACTCCCTCCGCGTCCCGGATCTCCCCTTCCGGTACCGGAATGCCGATGCCGCAAGGCTCCGCTTTTCGGTCATACCGATATAATTTGTCAAAATAAATGTCCGCCATCTGCAATATCTCCTCGTTCTTTGATCGTGTATTGGTCGATAAAATCTGCATTGCAAATATTTTATCATATTTTATCCGTGCTGACCAGCTTCCGAAGGAACGAAGCGGGTACGCTCTCCGTCCGCCGCTTCCGCGCAGCCTCCAACCCGCCGCCCCTTTCTGGACAGTCCCTTCCCATCCATGCTAAAATAGAGAAAATCCGCGGCGCATACGCCGTCAGGCAAAGTGGAGAATTGTTATGTTTAAAATCATGATTATCGAAGATGACCCCGCCGTTCGGGACGAACTGGCGCTTCTTCTGAAAAACGAAGGATGTCGGCCCATAACCGTCACTGTTTTTGAAAATATTCCGACACAGGTGTCGGAATGTAAACCCGACCTGATTCTTCTGGATCTGGGACTGCCGGGAAGGGACGGTCTTTCGCTGTGCGCCCAACTGCGGCGGGAATCGGATACGCCGATTATTTTTGTCACCAGCCATGACAGCGCTTACGATGAACTGAATGCGTTAAGTCTGGGCGGCGACGATTATATAACCAAGCCTTACAACGTGCCGGTGCTTCTCGCGCGCATCAGGTCCGTTCTGCGGCGAAGCGGCGCCAGGCCGGAAACGCTCCCGCATTTTAACGGACTTACTTTAAATCCGACGAAAGGATATGCCTCGGCAAACGGGCAGACGGCAGAACTGACACGCAACGAATTACAGATTCTGGCCTGTCTGATGGAACATGCGGGGGAAATCGTCTCCCGCGCCGACCTGATCGAAGCGTTATGGGACAATCAGATTTACATTGACGACAATACACTCAGCGTCAATATGACCCGGCTGCGGGCCAAACTGGAGGCGCTCGGCCTTTCCGGATTCATCAAAACA
This sequence comes from uncultured Lachnospiraceae bacterium, assembly GCA_910584965.1. Classification (GTDB taxonomy): domain Bacteria; phylum Bacillota; class Clostridia; order Lachnospirales; family Lachnospiraceae; genus UBA3282. Next base: position 164,408 of record CAJUDZ010000005.1, read on the forward strand.
CGCAGAGGAATGGGGTATCAGCTATGACAATCACCGCATTTTTATCCGACCGGCTGCGGCGGCTTCTTTTTCAGGCAGTCTCCGTCCTTGCGGCCGCGGTATTTTTATCAGCCACCGGCACCCAGACGGACATCCTGGTTCTGCTGCTGATTATCTGGGCATTTTTACTGGCCGGCATACAGATTTACGACTATTTCAGATGCCGCGCGCATCTTCTGGAACTGGAATCCATTATGGACAATCTGGATGAAAAATATCTGTTTACAGAATGTATCCCAAGTCCCCGGAGCCTTTATGAACGCCGCCTCTTTGCGCTTGTCCGGCGGGCGGGCCGTTCCATGCTCCAAACGGTTTCCGACGCACAGACCGCCGGGCAGGAATACCGGGAATATGTGGAAAGTTTCGTCCATGAAATCAAAGCGCCGATTACGGCGGCAAAGCTGATCTGCCGGCATGTCGAACGGGAAACCGGACGGAAACTGACAAAGGAACTTTCCCAAATCGAAGCGCATGTGGAGCGCGCACTTTTCTATGCCCGGCTGGAGTCACCGGAAAAGGATTTTCTCATCAGACAGACCTCTCCCGCCCGGATTTCTGCCGATGCCGTCGAACGTCACAGGAGTCTTCTCATCCAAAACGGATTTCGGATAGAGACAAAAGATTTAGATCAGACTGTTTACACGGATGAAAAATGGGCCGCTTTCATTTTCGGCCAGCTTCTGCAAAACGCCGCCCGCTACCGGAGCGAGTCCCCTCTGATCGCCATTTCGGCAAAACAGGACGGCGCCAGGGTTATCGTAACCGTTTCGGACAACGGCATCGGCATCCCCGCCCATGAACTGCCCCGCGTCTTTGACCGGGGATTTACCGGAAGCAACGGCCGCTGCCGCGGAGGTTCCACGGGCATGGGGCTGTATCTTTGCCGGCGGCTTGCAGATCGGATGGAAACAGAACTGCAAATTTCCTCCGAAGAAGGAAAAGGCACGACTGTTACGCTCATTTTTCCGGCCCGCAGCCCCCATCCGGCATGATATGCGGCACGATTTCTTACGAAAATGTAAGGAAAATCGATCTCAGTTCGATACAACGCATCTTCTGCCTGCCGTATGATGAACTTATATGACGGGCGGCTCCTGTCCACGAAGCTGCCCGGAAAAACCGGCATCATCGGGAAAGGAGTTTTTCATGTTACAGATCAAAAATATCGAAAAATATTACGGTAATAAGAATAACGTTACCAAAGCCCTCGACCGCATCAGCTTCGACGTATCGGACGGCGAATTTATCGCCATTATGGGGGCTTCCGGCAGCGGCAAGACGACACTGTTAAATTGTATTTCCACGATCGATACGGTGAGCGCCGGAGATATTCTGTTACAGGGGGAAAATATTGCAAAGCTGTCCGCCGAAGAACTGGCAGGATTCCGAAGGGAAAAGCTCGGATTTGTTTTTCAGGACTGCAATCTGTTAGACACGCTGACCATTGAAGAAAATATCGGTCTTGCCCTGTCTCTCAACCACGCAGACCCGCACAAAGTCAGAAAAAAAGTCGAAGAAATTGCCGAAAAGCTGGAAATCGCCGATATTCTGGATAAATTCCCTTATCAGGTATCCGGCGGCCAGAAACAGCGGGCGGCCTGTGCAAGAGGCATGGCGGCGGGCCAGTCTCTTCTGCTGGCGGATGAACCGACCGGAGCCCTGGACTCCAGAGCATCCAAAAATCTGCTGGAAATCATGACCAGAATGAATCAGGAAATGAACGTCACAATCCTGATGGTCACCCATGACGCTTACAGCGCAGGCTACGCAAAGCGCGTCCTCTTTCTCAAGGACGGGCGCCTTTTCAGCGAACTGCTCCGGGGAGAACGCTCCCGTTCCGTATTCTATCATGAAATACTGGATATTCTGGCTCTGCTTGGAGGTGATATCAGTGATGTTATTTAAATTATCGCTTCGTAATGCCCAAAGACAATCCCGTGATTATCTCGTTTATTTTATAACACTTGTTATGTCATCGGCGCTGATGTATTCATTCAACAGCCTGGTTTTTTCGGAAGAAGTCCTTTTTCTTGCTGCAAACATCGCTTCCCTTCCGGCTGTCATCATTTTCGCAAGCATCGTTGTCATTTTTATCATCGGCTGGCTCGTCTCCTACACGACCCGTTTTATGCTGCTGCGGCGCAGCCGGGAACTGGGAACTTATCTGCTGATCGGCCTGGAGAACAAACAGACGGCCCGGTTGTTTTTTCTGGAAAATCTTACGGTGGGAATCTTTGCGCTCATCGCGGGCATCCTGTCCGGCTGTTTTCTGTTTCAGGCAATGCGCGCCGTCATTTTAACCCTGTTCGGCACGCCCTATACGCTTGCCCTCTCCCTCTCCATCCGGGCCGTTTTGCTGACGGTGATTTACTATGCTCTCATTTACCTGTTTGCACAGTTCAAAAACCGGAAGCGCATTCATTCCATGAAAATTTATGATCTGATTTATTATGAAAAGTACAACGAAGATATCGTGATTCAGACGGACAAAAGGCGCCGCCGTATTTTTACGGTTTCGATCGTTCTCGGCGCTGCCGGCACGCTGCTGCTTTTGACCGGAAACCCGCTCTTTGGCCTTATCGGAGCATGCTGCATCATCGCTTTTCTCTATGGATTTTTCCTGAGCTTTGCTTCCGGCGTACCTGCTTTTTTTGAAAAAAGACCTGCCCGTAAGTATCAGGGACAGACGCTGCTTATTTTCCGTACCCTGACCGCAAAGCTCGCTACCATCGGCACGCTGATGGCCACCATTTCCCTGCTCCTTACCGCCGTGATCATTTCCGAAGGATGCGGACAGTGCATTCATGCGCTTTTCCTGGAACGTGCAAAACAGGACTGCTGTTTTGATCTTTTCATCAGCAGCCGGGGCAAAGCCCGGGATCACACCTTCCCGGACTATGTCGGTGAAAATATTCCCATAAAAAGTTCATGGCTATATCGCATTTATTTGAACGATAATGCGCAAGTTCTCGATTATATCAGTGAACGGACCGAATACTATCAGTGCTTTGAGAAAGATACCCTGATAAAGTTCAGCGATTACGCCGCTTTGCGCAAAATGATGGGGTATCCGGCTGTTACGCTCCCGCAGAATGCCTGCCTCATTCACTGTATCCCTTTTCTTTCGGACATCCTGCAGGATTATGACGAACCGATCACGGTCGGGGACACCGCGCTGACGCCTGACGGCGTGTACACCGAACTGCTCTCCCAGACCTGGGATTCCGGCAACGGACACCAGTATATTCTTGTCGTTCCCGACGAAGTTCTGACAGACTGCCCGTCCAGTCATGAGATTTATGCCGCCATGACTTCCGAACCCGTCAGCGAGGCACAGTTTCAGGCGCTTTCGGAAATCCTGCCTGACACGGCGAACGCTGTTTCGCTCCGCGCAAAATCCATAGAAGAAGCAGGCGCAGCGTCCGGCATCGTCTTATTTGTATTTCCGCTTTACTATCTGGCGCTGATTCTCACAATGACGGCTGCTGCCATTCTGACCATTCAGCAGCTCGCCGAAACCGACCGTTACCGAAGACAGTTTTCGCTTCTTGGAAAACTCGGCATGAGACGTGCCGAAATGATAAAAGTACTGCGGGGACAGTTTGTCCTTTATTACGCAATGCCCGCGCTGCCCCCCGTTCTGATCGGCACTTCTTTCATTTATTACATGGGGAACATGGCGGAACCCGGCACACTGGCGGGCGCAAGCTCCCCGCTTATGATCGTGCTCGGCACGCTGGCTCTGTTTTTCTTTATCTATGCGATTTATATCGTACTGGCATACACAAGCCTGAAACGGAATGTGCTCCCGGAACGGACCTGAGGATTATTCATTCTCTTTTTCCCGAACCGTCTCCCGCACTTTCCATTCCGGTCTGCTTCTCCCAGACTTCCACATACCGCCCGCCGAGAAAAGGCCCGAACCGCTCAATCCTTTTGTAATGATCAGGCAGAATCCTGCTCCAGTCGAGGAAATGGCTCCCGCCTTCGGCCGGGACGGTATCGACGATGAAATGCCGGACGTCATTTCGCTCCGCCGCCGTATGGTAAGGTTTTCTCCAGGTATCTTCCGTTCCGCCGTGCATAAAATTCAGCGTTATAAGATAGTCCACCGGCTTTTCGGTGAGCGCGTCAAAACTGCCCGTCCGATAAGTGACCGCTCCGCCGCTCAATTCCCGTGCCGCAAGTATCACTTCTTCGTGCAGGTCAATGCCGATCTTTTCGGGCGCACGGCAATGCTGCAATACCCCTCCCAATCCGCAGCCGATATCAACAACCGTCTGACAGTCGTGGGCATTCACGTAATTTACACATGCCTGTGCATATGCTTTCCACTCATAGGGGCTCAGATGCCACGAATCAAAATGATATTTCCTGTACAGCTTTTTGTACCTGATTCGCCTGATGCCGCCGATCAATACATTTCCCGGACCGACTTCTTTTATTTTCCGTATGATTTTCATATCTGTACCTTCCTTTTCCCTTTCACACCCCCGCCGCACAGGGCAGAAATACAAAGTTCTCCTCCGGCCCCGGTCCCTGTCCGGGCGCAAACCGCATAAAATGGCTTTCCGGATCTGTCAGAAGCCATTCTTCCAATGCCGCGCTGTGCCCTGCTTCTTTCCTTTGCAGATTCGTCAGCGTCTTCGGTTCCTCAAAATACGAAAACAGCAGATTTTCATGCAGGCTGATCAGATGATACCGGTCGCCCTCGATAAGCCCCTCCCGCATCAGCGCAAAATGATGCGCCATATAGCTTTCCCATTTATCCGGCAAAAGCAGCGCAATCCGGCCCCGGCGCAGAGACGGATTCCTGTCCTTCATCCAGTCTTCCGCCGTGTCCGGGACGGCATGATAATAATAGGGCTGCATGCGCACCCACATCCTGCCGCAACGCGGTTCTTCCACCGGCCCCGGCCAGTTCTGCAGCAGATCCGCCAGCGCGGTGCACAATTTTTCGGGAAGCGGCTCTTCCCCGGCGCCTTCCGCGTATAAAAACAGAAATTTCCCATATCGGTAAAGGGATGCCGTCAACAGAACGTATGACTCTTTTGCCCGCACAAACGCTTCCCTGCATAATAAAAAGGCGGATTCCGCCTGTTCTTCCGTTACGCCTTCACGCAGTACCGCCCGGTAACTCACGCGCCTTACTTTCCGCTTCTTCCATTCATTATTTTCCAATCTGATAACCACGCCTTTCTCTCAGCCTGCGAACTTTGGGCCTTTCTCTCATGTCAAAGCAGTCTGCTGCATTAACACGCTCCCATCTCATGTAATATACGATATACGCCGCCGGGGCAGTTGTCAATACAAACGGCGGAGTCAGAACGAACTCATTCCTGACAATCAGAAAAATATAAATATGACAAAATATCGATCGGCCCAAAATAAAAGCACCAAAATTCCAGTACCGCCACGCCTATCCACGCGGGACTGTCCGCTTTGAATAATCCGAGCACAGGAAAAGTCAGACAGGAAATAAAAAATATGCCGTGTATCATAAGCAGATATTTCAGATACTTGTCCGCCTTAGTCCGTTGATTTACTGCCAGCCCTGCAAAGAATGCGGCCAATGACATGACGGCATAACCCAACAGGTCATAATGAAAAAGCAGTCCGCATTGCTGAAAATCAAGAAGTGCATCGGCCTGTTTCGTCAGATCATCCAATCGAACGGTTGTCAGCTGTGCAAAATACACTAATAAAACAATCGCCGCATAGACGGCGGCAAATGCCACGGCAGTATTACCGGCCAGTTTGTCTTTCTTTGCGGAAAAGTGCGCATATCCGCACGTCATCGGCACAAAACTGAATGCAATCAACATGGAAGAAAAATAGCTTCCATTATCAAATCCAAACAACATAGACAGGGCAAAACAGCTTACCGCTATCAGATTAACTGCAGAACTGTACAATCCTATTTTCCTATTCATCAATCCGCACCGCCCCATCAAACAAAATGTCAACCAGTTTACTGATATAAGCAGCTCTTTCCTCTGCTTTCGTAAAATCATAGCCAAGTAACTGTCTGACTGTTTCACTTCCCAAAAATGCTGTCTGCATGGCGGCAGTCAGCATAAATACAGCCATATTCCCGTTCCCTGCCGGCATATCATTCTTCAGAGAAAGCGAAAATCCCCGCTGTGTGAGGACCGAATTACAATCCTCCGTATAATTTCGTAAATCGCCCAAAATGGATATGCGGGATATTGCAGAATGTTCGAACAGAAAATGAAAAACATAGACCGCGCAGGCTCTTATACGTTCTTTATCGGTCTCATAATGCCCTGTCATCCGAAATCCCTCCACCACTTTGCCGATAATACGCTGTACACATTCCGTTATCAATTCTTCTTTACTCCCGAAGTGATAGTTGATCAGGCCCAATCCAACGCCTGCTTTCCCCGCAATCGCTCTGGCCGTAATCTCTTTCACATTACCGTCATGCTGCTCGATCAATTCGGTTGCCGCCTCGATTATGCGGTTTTTTACATCCGTATTTTTATCCATACCGCCCTCCTTGAACATTGTTCAATTACATTATATTGAACGGTGTTCAAAAAGTCAACGGTCTTTCAGACATTCTCCTGCCGGCCGCGCTATATTGATTGACAATTACCGGCCCGTTCCCGTATATTTAATTCATAAAGCCGACCCGGAATAAAGATGTGCAGGTGAACAGACATGAAAAATATCCACAGCATTGAATTTCAAACCGGAAGCAAGGAGGAACTGCTTCCCGATTTCGCAGATGATTTCCCATATATCGCTTCCAGGGCTGAACTTGACAAATATATCGGAGGTTATGTACCGTGGCACTGGCACAGAACGGTGGAACTTTTTTACATGGAAAGCGGCAGTCTTGAGTATAATACGCCGGGAGGCAGATTATTGTTTCCTGCGGGAAGCGGCGGCATGGTCAATTCCAATGTGCTCCATATGACGAAACCCGTATCAAAGACGGAAAAAAATATCCAGCTGCTTCATATCTTCGATGTTTCCCTGCTTGCCGGAGAACAGGGAAGCCGGATTGCGCAAAAATATATCGCCCCTGTTGTAACAGCCCCACAGCTTGAACTGATTCCGCTTTTTCCCGGTAATGCGGCAGAGGAAAAAATCTTACGGCTGATTTTTGAATCGCTTCATTTTTCCACCGATGAATTTGGATATGAAATAAGACTGCGGGAAGCCCTGTCGGAAATATGGTTAATGCTTTTCGAACTGTCCCGTCCCATATGGGAGAAACAAGGCGCACAGAACAAAAGCAACGATAAAATAAAGCTGATGATGATATACATTCACGAGCATTACCGTGAGAAAATTTCTGTCCCCGAACTTGCCGCGGCCGCATACCTGAGTGAAAGGGAATGTTTCAGAGTGTTCCATGACTGCCTGCACACGACGCCCGCGGAGTATATAAGAGCTTACCGCTTACAGGCCGCCTGTCAAATGCTGGCAAAAGGACGGGAACCTGTCACGGCCGTCGGTCATATCTGCGGTTTGGGAAGCAGCAGTTATTTTGGAAAAGTCTTTCGGGAATACGCACACTGTACACCGTCAGAATATCGGAGAAAATGGCAGAATAGTGATATATAAGGGCAGAAATAAAATATTTTTTCCATTTGAACCGCATTATAATGATACCTGTAAGTTCAATCAGCACATTTACAGGGATGATATCCTGAAAGGAGTTTCAATGGAATTAAACAAACAGAACGCAGAACTGGTATTGAAAGAAGCGTCAGCATCCAATCCGGGAGCATGGACAGATCACTCCCGCTATGTTGCCGAAGCCTGTAAAAACATTGCGTCGCGCTGTAAAAATTTATCCGCAGCGCAGGCTTACCTCTTCGGACTGCTGCACGATATCGGACGTTATGCCGGCGTGAGTTCGGAAAAACATCTGATAGACGGTTATCGCTTCTGCATGGAACGCGGATGGGAAAAGGCGGCACAGATCTGCATATCCCATGCGTTTATGATACAGAATATTAATACTTCTATCGGTAAGTTTGATGTCAGCGATGATGATTACCTTTTTATGAAAAAATTCGTCGCAGATGCCGTCTATGACGACTATGACCGTCTGGTGCAGCTATGTGACGCACTGGCGATGCCCACGGGCTTCTGTCTTTTGGAAAAGAGATTTGTAGACGTCACAATACGATACGGCTTTCATCCGGCAACAATAGACAGATGGAAAAAAATTTTAGAGATTAAAGCATCGTTTGAAAAGCAGATTGGCGGTTCAATTTATGCCCTGCTTCCGGGCGTTGTAGAAAACAGTTTTTGTCAGGAGGAGATGTTCCCATGATCGATTTACAGGACCGAAGCATTTGTCCCACATTAAAAGATATTGAAAATTATATCCAAAACCCGGTATTCCAGAAGTTCTGTTCGGAAATCAGGGAAAGATATCAGTGTAAAGAAAAAATGGAATACAGTTCCTGCAGCTGGGAACCCGGATGGAATATCAAATTCAGAAAAGCGGGCAAAAATCTGTGCACCATATATCCGCGGGAAACCTTTTTTACGATACTGCTCGTCGTCGGCGCCAAAGAAAAGGAAACCGTCGAAGCCATACTGCCTGACTGTACGGACATTCTGCGGAGCATCTATCAGCAGACCAAAGAAGGAAACGGGCAGAGATGGCTGATGATCGATTTACAGGACAGGGATTCTCTCTTTAACGACGTATTCCGCCTCATCGACATCAGAAGGACGGCCTGACCGTTCTTCTGCGCCGTTTTGTCTGCCGGAAACCCGGCGGTTCAATGCAGCCTGTTTTATATTTATTCTGAAAAGAGTCTGCCCAAAGTTCCCAAGTTGAGAGAAAGGCATGGATATTATTATGGAAAACACAGCACAGATAGGATTCAGGAAAACAGCCGCAATGGTTTTCGGTACGACAGGGCTGTTTACGGCTCTGTATCTCACAGCAGGGATCGCATTACCACAATTACCGTCCCTTTTGATATTCTGTATACTTGGCGCATTGTTTTTAATGCCCGCCGAATGGTTTCTGATGTTACGGCAGAGCAGGAAAGACTTTGGTAAATATTCTCTCAGCGCCGCACTGATTGGCCAGGAAAAACAACCCATAATAAAAATACTTTTTTCTGCACTGATATTGTTCGGCATGGCGGGCATATTCTCCTTTACAATCCTTTCGCTTGAAAATAGGCTGCTATTCACCTTACGGGAAAGACTGCTGTCGTTTCTGCCCGTTGGATTTGATTGGAATAACATAGAATACATAAAAAGTTTCCCTGAAAATATCAGACTGGCTACTTGTATCGTATATTTTGCATTGAATGTTTTTATTGGCCCCATTACAGAGGAATTTTTCTTTCGAGGATATTTAACGGCCTATAACAGCAAATATGGAAAATGGACACCGGTAATGATAACAATCATTTTTTCGTTGTATCATTTTTGGCTCCCTTTTCAGAATATTTTTCGCATTTTTGTATTTCTGCCCATGGCATATACCAGTTATCGAAAAAAGAATCTGTACATTTGTATGGCTTCTCATATTTTCTGCAATCTGTTCTCAACAATTTCTTTTATCACAGCCATAATGAATTAAGCATATGCTGCCGGCCCTCGTTCTGTAAAAGGCTCTCTGCATATGCTCCCTTAGTTCGGATTATTTTACATATCTCTCTTTATGCTCCTTACCCTATTCATTTTCGCCAATCCCTTTCATGACCGGCACTCCTTAATTACCATGTCTTCCTGCCTCAACAGGATATTCCTCTGTCTTGGAAGAAAATGCCTTTGACTTTACCCTTACGGTAATGTGTATACTTTAAGAAAGAAAAGGAAGGTGATTCTCGGTGCTGTCTATTGGTGCTTTTTCAAAAATATGCAAAGTGTCTGCTAAAACCCTCAGGTACTACGCTGAAATAGGGCTTATTCTTCCAAGTGAAATCAACCCTGAAAACGGATACCGGTACTATGCTATTGAACAACTGGAAACTATGCTGCTTATTATCCGCCTGAAATCCTATCATTTCTCATTGGAGGAAATAAAGCGGATTATAGATTCGGAAGAATCGAACGAGGAAACATTGTATTTTGCCCTAACCCGCAAAAAGGAAGATATGGAAAAGCAATTACATGAGCAGGAAAAAATTCTTTGCCAGCTGGAGTGCGATATATCGAACTTAAAAAGCGGGAATCCTATCATGTCATATTTGGACGATATTGATGTAGAACTTGTGGAAGTTCCCATGATGTGCCTGCTTTCTGTCCGCAAAATGGTTCAGGCAGATCATTTTTCGGATGAATACGGCGTTTGTTTTGGGAAATTACTTGGCCGGATAAAAAAAGAAAATTTAACCGCGGCCAATCCTCCAATGGTCTTATTCCATAACAATGAATTCAGCCCGTTTGGTTTGGATACGGAATTTGCTGTCCCGATCAGGGAATACGTGACCGGAACGAGAGATTTTAAGGCGGGGCTGTGTTTGAAAACCGTCGTAAAAGGAAGCTATTCCATTTTATCTTCCGTATATGCAAAGCAGACAAAATGGGCAGAACAGAACGGATATGAATGTACCGGTGCATTGTTTGAGGTATATGTAACAGACCCCTCTCAGGCTGCGGGAGAGGATGAATTGATTACAGAAGTCTATTATCCGATCAGAAAAATATGAAACGGAGGTGAATGAACCCGCATGAAACAGGAACAAATAACGTCTTTAGAAAACAAAATAAAAAAAGAATATGAAAACATAGCCGGAATCATCGTACGGAAAAATGATCATACTGTTTACGAAAGTTATTTTAACCAATGTTCGGAAAAGGAACCTGTTCATATCTTTTCGGTGACAAAAAGCATCATTTCCATGTTGTTCGGAATTGCCCTGGATAAAGGCTGTATCAAAAACCTCGATGAAAAGGTAATTGATTTTTTCCCGAACTTTCAAATCAAGAAAAGCGAAAAAACAATACGGCAAATTACGATCCGGAATCTGCTTACAATGACTGCCCCCTATAAGTACAAATTGAACCCTTATCCAAAATATTTTTCCAGTGAAGATTGGGTAATATCCTCTCTTGCCTTTTTGGGCGGACATGGCAGAATCGGAAATTTCAGATATGCACCCATAATCGGAATTGATATTTTGTCGGGCATACTGATCAACGCTTCCGGAAAATCCGTTTTAGAATTTGCACAGGACAATCTTTTTTCTCCGTTGGAAATTTCCGTTGATAAAAGTATTTATTTTCAAAGCAAGGAAGACCAAATCGATTTTTATAAATCGAGGGGCATAAACGGCTGGGTTGCAGACCCTAACGGAACAAATACGGCGGGCTGGGGATTATCCCTTACAACTATGGATATGGCTAAATTAGGGCAGTTATATTTGAACGGAGGATTCTGGAATGGCCGGCAGATTATTCCGGAAAAATGGATTACCGAAAGTACACAGGTACAAAGCGTCTGGAAAACGCGCCGTCTGAAATACGGGTATTTATGGTGGATTATAGATGAAGCAGAACATTCTTTTGCAGCTTTGGGCGATGGCGGAAACGCGATATATGTCAATCCCAAAAACAGAATCGTGATTGCCATCTCCTCCTTATTTGTTCCAAAAGCTAAGGACCGGATAGATTTCATAAGGGGTGAAATCGAGCCTTTATTTAAGTAAGGGAGGCTATGTATGAGTCAGCCGCTTCATTTTGCTTACAGAACTTCCGAAAGAATGCAGGAAACCACGCCGCTAACAATCCAGCGGCGTTAATTTATCGGTAAGCGTGCGATTTGACGTTTACGGGTACGAAGTAATTCACCAATTAAAATCCTTATACAATCATAGCCTGTTAAAATGTAAGGTCGCCGAAATCCCATGATACCAACGACCCCAACTTACTTTCTTAAAATTCCGATGTGTACTTCTCCGATCTTCTTTCTTGACACATTAAATCTACTCTCCCCAATAATCCAATGTGTCCTGTGATATAGTAATCACAGTCCAAATCAAACTTATCCCGCAAAGAAGCTCCTAATTCTGGAAAGTTCTTTAACTTTGCAATACTTTTCGAAATATGCTCCGAAAACTTGTCCGCTCTTTCTTTGCCATACCTGTCTTTTATTTCCTTCTTAATAGCCTTACGTTTTGATAAAACAACTCTGAATAAGCAATTTTTCTTCCCGTCATATTTTATCCAATTCTTCTTCCACTTCTTCTTCCGAATAGTACCCATTTTCCTGTACAGATTTCTCTGCCAGATTCATCTTATCCATAAATGTCCTGAAATCACTCTCTTTGTCAGAATGCTGATCCGAAGCTATAAGCTGCTCCACAAAATTTTCTACTTTGATATAAGATTCCCGCGGAAGAAGATCTATTTTTCTTGTTAATTCCGCTGTGAGCATATGAAATCACCTCGCTTTTCTCTCATAAACTTATTCGATTTTTATATAGCTTATCCAAAAATTCTTTGTATTTGTTCCTTTTTATTATAAGTGATAAATCCTTTTATACAAATCTTTTATGTAGAAATTACACTCTTGTCCTCTTATAGAATCTTCTCATGAAAAGGTTGCTCATTATGCAATGGCGTTGTCAACATATTCATATAAAACTCGCATTGTTGCAATTCCCATTTATGGGTCATTAATTTATCCGCATCATCTATTTTCTCTATTTTTTTATAAATATCCATCCTACTCTTCTTACCTCCAAAAATGCTTTATCGTTCCTCCGGCAAATACTTCACCAGTTCCTCCACCAGCTCATATACCTTCGTCCCCGGCGCAATGTCAGCAGGCGTTTTCCCCTTGTTCTCACCTATAATCCTTTTCGCATACCGTATCGCCAGTTTAGGGTTCCCCTTCTCCATCAAAACATTAAATACATCCTTCATATTCTTCTGATACTTCCCAATCCCCAACTCTCTAAACTTATCATTGAGAAACTTGACATACTCAGATCTATGATTGTTTGAAGTATAGTAAGCAAAATGCAAAATAAACCAGAACTCAATACATTCATTACTCCACGCCGCATGATACTGTAACTCTGAATTTTCTTGATTCAACTTGTCCACCCGTTCTGCTACACCGTTAAAATCCTTTGCCGGAAAACTGTCCTTATCATACACACACCAAATCTGTCCCCTGTCAATCCCATTTTTACGAACATATCGTTCTGCCATACCAATAACCCGCATAGTTTCCGCCGCACAAGGCTCGATTTCAATTAAGACCATATCCTTATAAATCGGATTATCCTCTATCAGCCTCTTAAACCCTTCAAAATAGAGCGGTTCCGTTTGTTCCCCTTCGCAAAAAATATAATAGCGGTATTCCTTTTTCTCCAGATATTCTTTGCGCCTCTGTTTCCGCCACCGAGTCGTCCCGACTTTCTTAGGCATTGACCTCACTCCAATCTATAATCTTTTTCAGATATGGATCTGCGCCATACTTGCCCTCTAAGTATTGCTTGTCATATTTTGCATCCATACGGACAGATTCGCCTTTCGTATTCTTAAATTCTACCAAGGAATAAAGTTTAGAGTTCTGCTCCTTTCCCTTTGCCACAAACCAGATTTCATCACGGCGAAATATATCATTGTTCATGGTTGACAAATCATGTGAAGTGAAAATAAGTTGCGCACCGTTCTTGTTAATCTCCATATTGTTGAATAACATGATTACATATCGCAGCAATACCGGATGAATTTTTGCATCCAGCTCGTCAATCACTAAGGTTGTTCCAACAACAAGACTTCTTGCAATAAAAGGCAATAGTCCAAACAGTTTCCTTGTTCCGCTGGATTCCTCTGCCAAAGTTAATTCCGTACTATACCCATTTACAGTATGCTTTGTATATACTTCAATATAGTTTTCTACCTTCTCTTCAATCCGAAAGTCCTCAATATCCAGATCCATCTCACGAATCATATCAAGCACAAGTTTTTTTACCTCGTCTTTCTTAGCTATGGCCGTTCGCAATTCCTGCCTCGGATTCCCATAATTCAAAAAATCAATGGACTCCTCAAACCATTCAATCACATTGGAAATCACATCATTTTTTTTATAGGTGATTCCCAAATAGGATAACAGAGGCAGCGTCTCTGAAATTTCTTCACTGATTTTGATTTTACCGAACACCCCTTTTAAATCAACTTCATTCCCATTTCTCACGAAAAGAGCCGAACGTCTTCCGGTATCTAACTTAATCCGGTCTAAACTCTCATAAACAACAGAGTCCTGTTTCACATGAAGGATATAACGATATTCTGCAGCATCCGTCCTGAAAAACACTTCAAACTCCGTTGGCTCCTTTCTCGTTTCTTCTGAAAAAGC
>CAJUDZ010000006.1 GCA_910584965.1 uncultured Lachnospiraceae bacterium
GAGCACTTGACTTTTAATCAAGTTGTCTGGGGTTCGAATCCCCAGTGGCTCATTAGAATAAAATTTTGAAGACGATTTTTTGTAGGTATTTACAAAAAGTGGTCTTTTTTTGTTAGAAAATTTCTGCTATGATAATGGATGGGATACCGAAACAATAAAAATATGAGGATTTATAAACCCGGCAATAAATTTGCTGTGAATATGTAAGAGGGGGAAACCGATATATTTATGACGAGAGAAAATTATTTATTATGGGAAAATTACATGTTGTCATGTATGGAAGACAGTGCGCATGACAAAGAGCATATTTACAGGGTGCTGTATGCAGCTCTTGATATTGCCCGGGCGGAACGGAACGTAGATTTGGATGTGCTGGTCTGTGCCTGCCTTTTACACGATATAGGAAGAAAAGAACAATTTAAAAATCCCCCAATATGTCATGCGAGAGCAGGGGCGGATAAGGCGTATATTTTCTTAAAGGAACATCATTTTACGGAGGAATTTGCGGAACAGGTCAGAGCGTGTATCTTGTCGCACCGTTTTCGGAAAAATAATTCTCCTCAGAGCATAGAAGCCCGAATTTTATTCGATGCGGATAAAACAGATGTATCCGGTGCACTTGGCATTGCCCGCACTTTGCTGTATGAAGGACAGGTATCGCAGCCTTTGTATTCCCTGACGCCTGACGGGGAGGTTATGGACGGATCGAAAGACGAGCGGGAGTCCTTTTTTCATGAGTATCGGCATAAGCTGGAAGGAATATATGATTCTTTTTATACAATAAGAGGAAAGGAAATTGCAAGGGAGAGGCAGGCGGCGGCAGCCGATTTTTATCAGAACATGCTGCGGGAAGCCTGTGTGTCCCATCGGGAAGGAAACAAATTTCTGAGAGAGTTATTTGACAGAGAAAACATAGAAGAGGAACAGCAGAGATGAAAAAGATAATGCTTTTTGAGGGAGATATCGAAACGCAGGGATATTTTTCGATACAGCTTGCGGAGGCATTTCAGAAAATGGGGCATCAGACTTATATATTTGATTTAAGCCGCCCCTGGACCAGTACCAACCGTTTTTTTCGGTTTTTTGAAAAAGGGAATACCGTGCTTGTCAATTTTAATTTTCATGGAATGAGCGGGGAAGAAATTTTTCTGGATGAGAACGACAGAATGATGTGGGATGCGTTGGGGATACCCAGTTACAATATCGTAGTGGACCATCCGATGTATTATCATCATTTTCTGGAAAAGCATCCGAAAGGTTATCACCATATCAGCATCGACAGATATCATGAAAAATATATGAGAAGATTTTTTCCGCAGATTCAGAACGGGCCGTTTCTTCCGCTTGCCGGGACGCAGCTTTATCCGGGAAAATCATATACGCCTGCGCAGTATCGCCGGTATGATGTGACGATGGTCGGCAATTATACGAGGCCGGAACAGTTTGAGAAATATATTACGAGGATTGACGATGAATATACGGCGTTTTATTATGGAATGATAGACGATCTTTTGGCGCATCCGATGCGGACGCTGGAGGATGTTGCGGAAGAACATATCCGCATCGAGATACCGGAGGTAACAGAGGAAGAGCTAAGGCAGGTCATGAGTAAACTGACGTTTATCGATCTGTATGTCCGCTTCAGGACGAGGGGGCAGGCGGTGCAGGCTCTCGTGGATGCGGGTATTCAGGTGCGTGTATATGGCGGCGGCTGGGATGCGCTCGACTGTAAAAAGCCGGAAAACCTGATTAACGGCAACAGTCTGGATTCCGTAGGATGTTTGAAAAAGCTCTGTCAGAGTAAGATTTCACTCAATGTCATGCCGTGGTTCCGGGACGGCGCGCATGATCGGATCTTTAATTCCATGTTAAACGGCTCTTTATGTTTAACGGACAGCAGTCGATATCTGGATGAGATATTAAAGGACAAAGAGAACTGCAGAATTTACTCGACGGCACGGCCGGAAGAATTGCCGGATATGGTGCATGGACTGCTTGCAAATCCGGACAGGATGCAGGAGATTATTGATAACGGATATGAAATGGCCAAAGCCTCGCATACATGGGAACATCGGGCGGCCGTACTGCATAATTTGATAGAAACTCTGTGAACGGCAGAAGCCGGCAGTATATCGGAAAAGTTAAGGAAAGGAAGATAACAGCGGATGAACATTTTGGAAAAGATCAGGAATCGGAGAAGAGAAAGGCTGAAAAAACATTTTGAGCGTTACCGCAGGATTCGCAGGCTTTTGCAGAAGTACGGGGACGACATTATCCATTCCGATAATTTCAGAAAGACAAAGGCGCATATCCAGCACGGAAATATGACGGTAAACGATCATTGCATGAGCGTAGCGCGGTATAGCCTGATTTTGAATAAAAAACTGCATCTGCACTGTAACCAGAGGGATTTGATCAGAGGATCTCTTTTACATGATTATTTTCTTTATGACTGGCATGATAAGGAGTATGTTGCGGAGCGGGGACGGCTGCATGGCTTCTGGCATCCGGGCATTGCGCTGCGGAATGCGGATAAGGAGTATCAGCTGACGGATGTTCAGAGGGATATTATCAGAAAACACATGTGGCCGCTGACGATTGTGCCGCCGGCCTGCCGGGAATCATGGGTGGTTACGAGCGCGGATAAGTACTGCTCTCTGATGGAAACATTAAAGCTTCACAAAGGACACGGAAAGCGGTACGATTTCGAGGAAGCGAAATGGGCGCGCGGTAAGGAGAAACAGCTTGGAGCATGAAAAAAAACGGGAAACAGGGCTGTTATACGAAAGCCTTGCCTGTTATGGGAAGTCGGATTTTTACCCTTATCATATGCCCGGTCATAAGCGTAACGGGATTATAGAGGGCTTTTCGGAATTTTTTCAGATCGATATAACGGAAATCGACGGGTTTGACAATCTGCATCAGGCAGAAGGCATAATCGGGCAGGCGCAGGAGCGGGCGGCCGGGCTGTACGGTGCGGATGAGACATATTTCCTGGTGAACGGCAGCACCTGCGGGATTCTGGCGGCCGTTTCGGCGGCAACGGAGAAACAGGATACGATACTGATTGCGCGTAACTGCCACAAATCGGTCTATCATGCGGCGCTCATACAGGAATTAAATGTAAAATATCTGTATCCGGGCCGGATTGCGGCATTTGATATTGCGGATGCGGTAAATCCGGAAGCCGTAAAAGCGGCGCTGGAGCAGTTTCCGGAATGTCGGGCGGTAGTAATCACGTCTCCGACGTATGAGGGACTTATCGCGGATATCCGGGAGACTGCCCGTATCGTTCATGAAAAAGATAAGATTTTGATTGTGGACGAAGCGCACGGGGCACATCTGGGGCTGGTGCAGGGAATGCCGGAAAACGCAGTAAGGCAGGGCGCGGACATTGTTATCCACAGTCTGCATAAAACGCTGCCGTCCATGACACAGACAGCGCTCTTACATGTAAACGGACAGCGCATAAATCGCTTAAAACTGCGCCAATATCTTAAAATTTATCAATCGAGCAGCCCTTCTTATGTTCTGATGGCGGGCATGGATGCCTGCCTTTCTTATATCAGGGAAAACGCGGCCTGCCGTTTTGCGTTACTTCGGCGGCATTATGAAAATTTCATGGATCAGATGAAAGAATGTAAGCATATCCGTATCGGAAGCTTTGGGGCAGTCCGGGAAAACGGTTACAGCCTGACAGCGTGGGATATCTGTAAGCTGGTCATTTCCGTAAAGGGAACTATATTAAGCACCGGGCCGGCCGAAAGCCCTGCAGGAAGAGAAGCGCTTATGAGCGGACAGATTCTTTATGAGACGCTCCGGGATGAGTTTCATTTGCAGATGGAGATGGCCGCGGGCAGTTATGTTCTGGCGATCATGACGATTGCGGATGAGGAAGAAGGCTGGCGGAGGCTGGCGGAGGCATTGCTGCAAATCGACAAAAGACTGGAGCCGGGACAGACGGAAGATATGGGCGCAGGAGCAGAAGAGGCAGATCTGCTGCCGGCCGTAAAACTGACCATTTCACAGGCTTTTCAGGCGGCCGCGAACGGAAGCAGAAGGGTTCCGCTTAAACTGGCGGCGGGCAGCATCAGCGGTGATTTCATATGCCTTTATCCGCCGGGGATTCCGCTGCTTGTGCCGGGGGAGGTTATAGAGGAGCGTATAATCGCGCAGATTGGGGAAAGTCTGCGGCTCGGCCTCACCGTACAGGGGATATCCGATGACGGAACTTTGATTATTTGCTGAATAAAATTGAAATTCCCATAGAAATATGGCATTATTAAAGAGAGAAGAAATTGTAGAGCAGAGAAAGGCATTTTATTCATATGGGAAAAATAGTGTATCTGATGGGGAAAAGCTCATCGGGCAAAGATACTATTTATAAAAGACTGCTGGAGCAGGATACGGTCCGGCTCCGGAAGATCGTGCCTTATACGACAAGACCTGTCCGCGCGCAGGAACGGGACGGCATAGAGTATCATTTTACGGACGAGGCCGGTTATCAGGAGCTTTTGAAAAAAGGAGAGGTCATCGAAGCCAGAATCTATCATACCTGTCACGGTATCTGGCGGTATTTTACGGTTGCGGATAATACGATTGATTTATCCGTGCAGTCATATCTGGTGATCGGTACGCTCGAAGCCTATGAACAGATCAGCAGATTTTACGGAAAAGACAGAGTGATTCCGGTTATGATCGAGCTGGATGACGGAATACGGCTGCAAAGAGCGCTGGACAGGGAAAAGGCACAGGATCACCCGAAATACGAAGAGATGTGCCGGCGCTTTCTGGCCGATGCGGAAGATTTTTCATCGGAAAGAATGAAATCGGCCGGTATTACACAGACTTTCCATAATGACGAACTGGAACAGTGTCTTTTAAAGATTATTGATTATCTTATAAAATGTGGCGCATAATGGGCGCATTGGAGGGTTTAAGTGGATATAAAAGTCAATCAGGTGCAGCAGCCCGTACAGATAGAACAGCCTCAGCAGGCACAGGAAGCGGACGGCACATTTAAGTTTACACTGGTCAGCCGGATTGAGGAACAGGATTTACAGAACGCGCTGATGCAGATGATGGAAGAAATAACCAGACAGGGAGATAAACTGGCAAAGCATCGGGATATTAAGGATATGCGGCGGTATCGGGCATTGATTAAAGATTTCATGAACGAGATCGTAAACCGTTCCCATGCGTTTTCCAGAGAAAATTTTCTGGACAGGAAAGGACGGCACCGTGTGTACGGTATTATCCGTCTGATTGACCAGAACCTGGATGAACTGGCACAGGAGCTTGTGAAGGATGAACAGGACAATCTGGCGATTTTAAGTAAGATAGGAGAGATCAGAGGATTGCTTTTGGACATTTTTACCTAAAGAAAAGGCAGGGGGGATATTGAATGGCAAAATTTACGGATATTATCGGACAGGAACAGTTAAAAGAACATTTGCAGAATGCCATTACGATGAATAAAGTATCGCATGCGTATCTGATCAATGGGGAGAGAAGTTCCGGCAAAGAATTTGTCGCCAAAGTGTTTGCGGCGGCGCTTCAGTGCGAAAAGGGCGGAACGGAACCCTGCGGAGAATGCCATTCCTGTATTCAGGTAAAGAGCGGCAGTCAGCCCGACATTATTTTTGTGTCGCATGATAAACCGAATACGATCGGCGTGGAGGATATCCGGACGCAGATCAACAACGATATTGGCATTAAGCCTTACAGCAGCCCCCGGAAAGTATACATTATGAGCGAAGGGGAAAAAATGACGGTGCAGGCGCAGAACGCTCTGCTAAAAACGCTGGAGGAGCCGCCGGAATATGCGGTCATCCTGATTCTGACAACGAATGTGGAGGCGCTTCTGCCGACGATACTCAGCCGGTGCGTCGTATTGAATATGAAACCGGTTCCCGATCATAAGGTCAAAAAGTATTTGATGGAGGAACTGCAAATCCCTGATTATAAGGCGAATATCTGCGTGGCATTTGCGAGAGGAAATATCGGAAAGGCCAAAATGCTCGCCGCCAGCGAGGAATTTGAGAAAGTAAAAGAAGAAGCGGTCACGCTGGTTAAGTATATAAATGATATGGACATCAGCGAAGTCGTAAAGGCGATTAAAAAGATTTCGGAGTACCAGTTCGACGTAACCGATTATCTGGACATCCTTTCGGTCTGGTACCGGGATGCGCTGTTGTTTAAAGCGACGAAGGATGCCAACAGTCTGATTTTCAAAAATGAGATTCAGTATATCCGCAAGGTTGCGGACAGAAGCACATATGAAGGAATCGAGACCATCGTAAAGGCTCTGCAACAGGCCAAAAGGCGTCTGGAAGCAAATGTTAATTTCGATCTGACGATGGAATTACTGCTTCTGACGATACAGGAGAATTAAATAGTTTTTTCACTGATGAATTTATTCATCCTGCGGATAGTGCGCCTTTTAGACACAATATCGCAGGATGAGAGAAAGGCATGGTTATTAGAATGATAAAGGTTATTGGCGTGCGGTTTCGCGTTGCCGGAAAAATATATTATTTCGATCCCGGCAAATTACAGATCAAAAGAGGGGATCATGTAATCGTAGAGACCGCAAGAGGGATTGAATACGGCACGGTGGTAGGAGACCCGAGAGAAGTAACGGAGGATAAAGTCGTACAGCCGCTGAAGGCAGTTCTGCGTGTGGCAACGCCGAAAGACGACGAACAGGAAGCAGCGAACAAGAAGAAGGAAAAGGATGCTTTTCAAATCTGTCTGGAGAAAATCCGCAAGCATGATCTGCCGATGAAGCTCATTGATGCGGAATACACCTTCGACAATAATAAAGTCCTGTTTTATTTTACCGCGGACGGCCGCATCGATTTCAGAGAACTCGTAAAAGACCTGGCTTCCGTTTTCAAGACAAGAATAGAGCTTCGCCAGATCGGTGTGCGGGATGAAACGAAGATCGTCGGGGGCATCGGTATCTGCGGAAGGGCGCTATGCTGCCATACGCATTTATCCGAGTTCGTTCCTGTTTCGATCAAGATGGCGAAAGAGCAGAATTTATCCCTGAACCCAACGAAGATTTCCGGCGTATGCGGAAGATTGATGTGTTGTCTGAATCATGAGGAAGAGACTTACGAAGACCTGAACAGGAGACTGCCCAATGTGGGGGATTTTGTGACAACGGCGGACGGCCTGAAGGGAGAAGTGCACAGCGTCAATGTGCTGCGTCAGCTTGTCAAGGTCATTGTGGATGTGGATGACGAAAAAGAAATTCAGGAATACAAAGCGGATCAGCTCAGATTTAAGAGAAAGCATCACAAGAACCACAAGGAGAAAGTGAATGCGGAAGAGATGAAGGAACTGGAGAAGCTGGAGGACAACACTTCGAAACTGGATGATAATTAAAGGAAATATTGTGCTGAAAGAAAACGAAAGAATAGACGATTTGCAGCGTAACGGATACCGGATCATCCAGAATCCGGACAGGTTCTGCTTCGGAATGGATGCGGTGCTGCTCGCCGGATTTGCCGTCGCGAAAGAAGGAAGTACCGTTCTGGATATGGGAACCGGTACGGGGATACTCCCGATTCTGATGGAGGCCAGGACAAAAGCGGCACACCTGACGGGCCTGGAAATCCAGGAGGAAAGCGCCGATATGGCGAGGCGGAGCGTTGCGCTGAACGGACTGGAAGATAAAATTACGATTGTGACAGGAGATATCAAGGAGGCAGGAAGTCTTTTTGACGCTGCTTCCTTTGATGTTATTACCTGTAATCCGCCTTATATGATCGGTCAGCACGGGCTGGTTAATCCGGAAGACGCCAAAGCGATTGCGCGGCATGAAATTTTATGCACGCTGGAAGATGTGATCGGTCAGGCAGCAAGGCTGTTAAGGCCCGGCGGCAATTTTTTTATGGTGCACAGGCCGTTCCGGCTGACCGATATCATCGCGCTTCTGCGGCAATACAGGCTGGAACCGAAACGGATGCAGTTTGTTTATCCTTTTGTGGATAAAGAACCCAATATGGTGCTGGTCGAGGCGAACCGGGGCGGGAAACCCCGTATGAAAGTGGAGAAACCGTTGATTATATATAAAGAGCCGGGCGTTTATATGCCGGAGATATATGAACTATATGGTTATTAAACCGTTTGGCACGGAAACAGGCCCGAAAGGAGCAGTTTGACATAATGGCAGGGATTTTATATCTGTGTGCGACCCCGATCGGGAATCTGGGCGATATGACGCCGCGGGCCGTGGAGACGCTGCGGGCCGTCGATCTGATTGCCGCAGAGGATACGCGCAACAGCATAAAGCTGTTAAATCATTTTGAAATAAAAACTTCTATGACAAGTTATCACGAATATAATAAAATAGAAAAAGCCGACTACCTGGTAGAACAGCTTTTGCAGGGAAAAAATGTGGCATTGATTACCGATGCGGGAACCCCGGCCATATCCGATCCGGGGGAAGTCCTTGTACAAAAGTGCATGCAGTCCGGTATTACGGTAACTTCTCTGCCGGGGCCGGCAGCCTGCATTACTGCGCTGACGCTGTCGGGACTTGCGACCGGAAGATTTTGTTTTGAGGGATTCCTGCCCGCGGATAAGAAAGAAAAAGCAGGGATATTACAGGAACTGCGGGAAGAATCCCGAACGATTATTTTGTATGAAGCGCCGCATCGTCTGAAAAGGACGTTAAAAGAATTATATGACAGCGTGGGGAACAGAAGAGTTACCCTTTGCAGAGAACTGACGAAAAAATTCGAAACGATTCTGCCGGCCACGCTGGAAGAGGTTCTTGCGTATTATGAAACGGAAGAGCCTCGCGGCGAATATGTTATAGTCATGGAAGGGAAGAGCCGGCAGGAAAAACGGGAAGCGGAAAAAGAATCCTGGCAGGCGATGCCCATAGAGGAACACATGGCATTCTACGAAAAGGAGGGGATGGATAAAAAAAACGCCATGAAACAGGTCGCAAAGGACCGGGGCGTAACAAAAAGAGAGATTTATCAATATTTATTGAATAAGTGAATTGACAAAACCAATAAAAACCGTAAAATAAGATTGACAAATATGGAAGCAGGGAATATACTTTGAATATCAAACTATTCTTTGCCTAAAAATTTATGAGACGGAAAAGGAGATATGAAATGTTAGAAAGAGTAAGAGAAATCATTCAGGAACAGTTAAATTTGGAAGGTATTGAAATTACGGAAGAGTCTTCTTTTAAGGATGATCTGGGAGCAGATTCACTGGATCTGTTTGAACTTGTTATGGCTTTTGAAGAGGAATACGGCATTGAGATTCCTTCTGAAGATCTGGAGCAGATTACGACAGTCGGCGCTGTAATCGAGTACATGAAGAGCAAAGGCGTAGAAGCATAAGACGGGACAGGAACACTGGTTATGAAAACAAAAATTACGGAACTTCTTGGAATTGAATATCCTATCATTCAGGGGGGCATGGCATGGGTGGCGGAATACCATCTTGCGGCAGCCGTGTCCGAGGCCGGAGGACTGGGTATAATCGGTGCGGGCGGCGCACCGGCGTCCTTTGTGCGCGAGCAGATTCAGAAAGTAAAAGAGATCACGAAGAAGCCCTTTGGCGTAAATATTATGCTGATGAACCCGGAGGCAGATCAGATTGCACAGGTAGTTGTGGAGGAAGGCGTTAAGGTTGTTACGACAGGAGCCGGAAATCCGGGTAAATATATGGCGATGT
The DNA here is from genome assembly GCA_910584965.1 of uncultured Lachnospiraceae bacterium. Taxonomy (GTDB): domain Bacteria; phylum Bacillota; class Clostridia; order Lachnospirales; family Lachnospiraceae; genus UBA3282. Next base: position 9,709 of record CAJUDZ010000006.1, read on the forward strand.
GGAAAGAAGCCGGCATTAAGGTAATTCCTGTCGTAGCCAGTGTAGCGCTTGCAAAGATGATGGAACGCGCGGGTGCGGACGCTGTGGTTGCAGAAGGCATGGAATCCGGCGGACATATCGGAGAAGCGACAACGATGACGCTAGTTCCGCAGGTGGCGGATGCCGTTACGGTTCCCGTGATTGCGGCCGGAGGCATTGCGGACGGCAGAGGCTTTGCGGCGGCGATGATGTTAGGCGCTCAGGCGGTTCAGATGGGGACGAGATTTGTCGTAGCCAGCGAATCCATCGTACATGAAAATTATAAACAGAAAGTAATTGCGGCGAAAGATATCGATACTGCGGTAACGGGAAGATCAACGGGACATCCGATTCGCTGCATCCGCAATAAGACGACGAGAGAATATCTGAAACTGGAAAAAGAAGGGGCGACGCTTGAAGAGCTTGAAAAGCTGACACTCGGCGGGCTCAGAAGAGCGGTACTGGAAGGCGATGTGGTAGAAGGCTCCGTTATGGCAGGACAGATTGCGGGTCTTGTGAAAAAGGAACAGACCTGTGCCGAAATAATACAGGAAATCATGACACAGGGTGAAAAATTATTGAAATTAAGGTAAGAAACAGAAAGAACTATAAAAGAGTCTGTTATAAAACATACTCGAGGAGCGCAGGCTGCCCGGCTTGCGCTTTTTCAGAAGATAATACTTTGAAAATCAAAATATTAAATATATGTCGAAACAGCGGGACAACACACAGAAAGAAGGAAAAATTCATATGGGTAAAACAGCATTTATGTTTCCGGGACAGGGAGCGCAGTATATCGGTATGGGAAAAGATTTTTATGAGCAGATTCCCGTCAGCAAAGAGATGTTCGAACTGGCTGGAAAAGCAAGCGGACTGGACGTAACGGCATTGTGCTTTGAAGAGAATGAGCGGATCAACATTACGGAGTATACGCAGATTGCCATGCTGGCGGCGGAAGCTGCCATGTTAAAAGCGGTCGAAGAAAGAGGAATCAAGCCGGACGTGACGGCAGGATTAAGCCTCGGAGAATACGGCGCGCTCGTGGCGGGCGGCGTGATGACGCCTGAAGATGTTTTTAAAATAGTCAGAAAAAGAGGCATTTTCATGCAGGAGGCCGTGCCGGACGGCGGCGCGATGGCAGCGGTTCTCGGACTGGATACGGAAGTCATAGAGAAAGTGTGTGAAGAAACGCCGGGAACGGTATCGATCGCAAATTATAACTGTCCGGGGCAGATTGTCATTACGGGGGAAAACGCTGCAATACAGACGGCGATTGCCAGACTGACCGAGGCGGGCGCCAAAAGATGTGTACCCTTAAAGGTGAGCGGCCCCTTCCACTCCGGGATGCTCACAGGGGCGGGAGAAAAGCTGGGGAAAGAACTGGAAGCGGTTACGGTGCACGAAATCGTCGTTCCGTATATTGCAAATGTAACGGCCGATTATGTGACCAGAACGGAAGACGTAAAGCCTTTGCTGGAAAAACAGGTTTCTTCTTCCGTCAGATGGCAGCAGACCATCGAAAGGATGCTGGCGGACGGTGTGGATACTTTTATCGAAATCGGGCCTGGTAAAACGCTGTCCGGGTTCATGCGGAAAATCAGCCGTGATGTAAAGGTTCTGAACGTGGAGAAAGTGGAAGATCTTGAGAAGGCAGCACAGATTTTCTGATGTATTACAGAAAACTGCGGATGGAACGGGGGTATCCGCAAGCGGGAAATATATTCGAAAAGGAGAGAGAAATATGCTGACAGGAAAAGTGGCTCTTGTGACGGGGGCCGGCCGGGGAATCGGACGACAGATCGCGCTGACGCTGGCGGAATACGGAGCGGATGTTATTGTAAATTATAACGGTTCCAGAGAAAAGGCCGAAGAAGTTGTCCGGGAAATAGAAGGGATGGGGCGGAAAGCCGTTGCGGTACAATGCACGGTAGCCGATTTTGAGGCCTGTGGAAAAATGATCGATGAGATGCTGGCAGAGTTTGGACACATCGATATTCTTGTTAATAATGCGGGCATTACGAAAGACAATCTGATGATAAAAATGTCGGAAGCCGATTTTGATGCGGTAATCGATACGAATCTGAAAGGCACTTTTCATACGATGAAACATATGTACCGTCCTTTTCTGAAGCAGAAGGCGGGAAGGATCATTAACCTTTCTTCCGTCACGGGTATTCTCGGAAATGCCGGGCAGGCAAATTACGCGGCTTCAAAGGCGGGCGTAATCGGCCTGACAAAGTCTGTGGCAAAGGAGCTTGCCGGCAGAAATATTACGGTAAACGCGGTAGCACCCGGTTATATCGACACGGATATGACGCAGGCGATGACAGACTCCGCGAAAGAAGCGGTTCTTTCCCAGATTCCCTTAAAAAGAGCGGGAACGCCGAAAGACATTGCGGAGACGGTAGCGTTTTTGGCAAGCGATAAGGCGTCCTATATTACCGGACAGGTGATTTCCGTGGACGGCGGCATGGCAATTTAGAAACAGGATGATTTGTAGGAACGGCACTGAGAATTATCATGAAATGGAGGTTCATTATGAACAGAAGAGTTGTTGTAACGGGCATGGGAGCAATTACGCCCATCGGTCTGGGCGTAGAGGCGTTCTGGGACAGCGTAAAGGCTGGCAAGACGGGATTCGGAGAGATTACCCGATTCGATGCGTCGGAATACAAATGCAGGCTGGCGGCGGAAGTAAAAGGCTTTGAAGGTAAAAATTATATGGATTTTAAAGCAGCCAAAAGAATGGAGCTGTTTTGTCAGTATGCGGTAGCGGCCACAAAAGAGGCAATGGAAGATGCGGGAATTGATATGGAAAAAGAAGACCCTTACCGCGTCGGCGTTTCCGTCGGCTCCGGCATCGGTTCTTTACAGGCGATGGAAAGAGCACACAGCAGACTGTTGGAAAAAGGGCCGTCCCGCGTGGAACCCCTGCTCGTTCCGCTTATGATTTCCAACATGGCGGCGGGCAATGTATCGATTCAGTTTGGCTTGAAGGGAAAGAGTATTAATGTCGTAACGGCGTGTGCGACGGGTACCAATTCGATCGGAGAGGCTTTCCGCACGATTCAGTACGGAGATGCGGAAGTTATGGTTGCGGGCGGTACGGAAAGCAGTATTACACCGATCGGAATCGCGGGCTTTACCGCGCTGACGGCGCTTACCTCATCCGATGATCCGGCAAGATGCTCGATTCCTTTTGATAAAGAGCGCAGCGGCTTCGTCATGGGAGAGGGTGCGGGCATCGTCGTACTGGAAGAGCTGGAGCATGCGAAAGCAAGGGGAGCGAAGATTTATGCGGAAGTGGTCGGATACGGCTGTACTTCCGATGCCTATCATATTACTTCTCCGGCGGAGGACGGATCCGGTGCGGCAAGGGCCATGACTTATGCGGTGGCGGATGCGGGTATTGCGATGGAAGACATCACTTATATCAATGCTCATGGGACAAGCACGCACCACAATGATTTATTTGAAACAAGAGCGATAAAGCAGGCGTTTGGAGAACGCGCGAAGTCGATTAAAATAAATTCCACCAAATCCATGATCGGGCACCTTCTCGGTGCGGCGGGCGCAGTTGAATTTGTTACCTGCGTTAAGGAAATTCAGGAAGGATTTCTTCATCAGACGGCGGGCTACCGGGTGCCGGATGAAGAATGCGATCTGGATTACTGTATCGAGGCGGCAGAAGGGGAATACCTGTATGCGTTATCCAATTCCCTCGGTTTTGGCGGCCACAATGCGAGCATTCTGATTAAAAAATATTAAAAGCCTGTTCAGGCGGGGAGGTATCATATGGCAGTTCTGGGTGCAAAGGAAATTATGGAGATCATTCCGCACAGACAGCCTTTTATGCTGATCGATACGATCGAAGAGCTGGAACCGGGTGTCAGAGCGGTCGCGAAAAAATGCGTTTCATACAATGAACCGTTTTTCGCGGGACATTTTCCGGAAGAACCGGTGATGCCGGGCGTTCTGATTATCGAAGCGCTGGCACAGACAGGAGCGGTAGCAATTTTGAGCCAGCCGGAATATAAAGGAAGAACCGCCTATTTTGCGGCGATTAATTCTGCGAAATTTAAAGGCAAGGTGAAGCCGGGAGACGTGCTGAGTCTGGAAACGAAAATTGTAAAAGTAAAAGGTCCTATCGGCTTGGGAGAGGCAAAAGCGTATGTGGACGGGAAGCTGGTGACAAGCGCCGAGCTTACTTTTGCGATCGGAAAAGAGCCGGCATAGCAATTTGTAGATGCCGGAAAGAGGCATCGGGGAGACCGAAATGAAAATAGAACCTCTAATGATCGGAAATCTGACAGCGCATGTTCCCGTCATGCAGGGCGGCATGGGTGTCGGAATCAGCCTGTCCGGGCTTGCGGGAGCGGTGGCGGCGGAAGGCGGCATCGGCATCATTTCGACGGCGCAGATCGGCTATCGGGATGTGGGCTTTGACAAAGACCCGATTGGCTGTAATCTCAGGGCGATTAAAACGGAAATAGAAAAGGCGCGCAGGATAGCGGGTGAGAAAGGCATTATCGGCGTGAACATCATGGTGGCGACGAAGCGGTATGAGGATTATGTCAGGGCGGCGGCACAGGCCGGTGCGGACTTAATCGTATCGGGCGCGGGGCTTCCGGTGGATCTGCCGAAATATACCGCGGGAAGCGGAACGAAATTAGTTCCCATCGTATCGAGTCTGAAGTCCGTTCAGGTTATTATCAGATATTGGATGAAAAAGTATAAACGCCTGCCCGATGCGGTCGTTATAGAAGGCCCTCTTGCCGGAGGACATCTGGGCTTCACGAAAGAGCAGGCGGAGCATCCGGAAGAGATGCGGTACGATGAAGAAGTAAAGAAAATTCTCCAATACGTCAATGAAACCGGAGAAGCGGAACATACACGCATTCCCGTTATCATGGCGGGCGGTATTTACACAAGAGAAGATATGGAGCATTATCTGGAGATGGGGCTGTCCGGCGTACAGATGGCCACTCGTTTTGTGACGACTTACGAGTGCGATGCGGAAAAAGCTTACAAACAAAGCTATATCGACGCACGCAAAGAAGATATTGTAATCGTTCAGAGCCCCGTAGGCATGCCCGGAAGGGCAATTCTGAATCCTTTTATGAGAAAGGCCGGTGCGGGAAAAATTCCGCACGGGCAATGCCATAGCTGTATCAGTACATGTAATCCGGCCGAAACGCCGTATTGCATAACGGATGCGCTTATAAATGCGGCGACAGGGCAGACGGAAGACGCGCTGCTGTTTTGCGGCGCCAATGCCTGGCGGGCCGAAAGGCTGGAGCATGTGAAAGATATCATGGATGAATTTCGTCCATAAAGAATGCCGGAAAACGGGCATATTTTTACCGAATCGGGAGCAGAAGTGAAAAGAAACTCCGAATGAGCCGCGCAGGCGGCAGAATGAGAGGAAAGATGAGAACAAGAATCATAGGAACCGGAAGCTGCCTGCCGGAAACGGTGGTAACGAATGACGATCTGTCCAAAATGATGGATACATCCGACGAATGGATCAGCAGCCGGACCGGAATCAGGGAGCGCAGACTTGTCAAAGAGGAAACGACGGCCGGAATGTCTGTTACGGCGGCCAGAAGAGCGATGGAAAATGCGGGCGTTTCGGCACAGGAAATCGATCTGATTATCGTCGGGACGATTACCGGCGATTATGTAACGCCGTCTGTTGCGTGTGAGGTGCAGGCGGCAATCGGAGCAGACAGAGCGACGGCGTTTGATATCAATGCAGCCTGTTCGGGATTTATGTTCGCGTTATTTATTGCGGATGCTTATCTGAAAACCGGGATTTATAAAACGGCTCTGATTCTCGGAGCGGAAACGCTGTCCAAAATTATGGACTGGAATGACAGAAGCACCTGCGTCCTGTTCGGGGACGGTGCGGGAGCCGCGGTTGTGCGGAGCGATGAAACAGGGATTCTTGCGTACGATCAGGGTTCTGACGGAACAAAGGGAATGGTGCTGACCTGCCGGAACAGAAAAAATAATAACCCTTTTGTGAGTAATTCCACCGAGCCGTCTTACACGCATATGGACGGTCAGGAAGTTTATAAATTTGCAGTTACAACGGTTCCGGATTCCATTAAGGAAGTAGTGGAAGAGGCGGGGCTTTCCATCGGCGATATCGACTATTTCGCGCTGCATCAGGCGAATATCAGAATTATACGGTCCGTGGCAAAGCGGCTGAATGTATCGGAAGATAAATTTCCGACAAGCCTGGAACACTGTGGGAATATTTCTGCGGCCAGCGTTCCGATTCTGTTGGATGAAATGAATGGAAAGGGATTGTTAAAGCCCGGTATGAAGATTGTGCTGTCAGGATTTGGCGGCGGCCTTACCTGGGGATCGGCTGTGGTTGAATGGTAAAATACCCTCAGTGGACAAGGGCGTGTATCCCCTTGTTCACTGAGGGTAAATATTGCGATTATATAAAAAGAGCCCGGACGGACCGGGATTTTCCGGCAGAAGCAAACTGCAGGAGAAAATCCTGACCGTCCGGGCTCTTTTTGGATTTCTCTTTCTAAAAAAGAAAACCTCTTGTGAAGAAGTTTTCTTCATAGTACAATGAACAATATAACGGTGATCGAATGATAAGAAATGAAACGGAAGGGAGAACGGCAATGAATGCAGTCTTGGAAAAAATACAGAAATTAGGAATTGTACCGGTGGTGGTACTGGACAAAGCAGAGGATGCGGAACCGCTTGCAAAGGCGCTTTGCGATGGCGGACTTCCGGTGGCGGAAGTGACGTTCCGCACAGAGGCGGCGGAGGAATCCATCCGTATTATGAAACAGAAATTTCCGCAGATGCTTGTGGGGGCGGGAACGGTTCTGACAACGGAACAGGTTGACCGGGCAGCGAATGCGGGAGCGGAATTTATCGTAAGCCCCGGTTTGAATCCGACGGTCGTAAAATATTGTATCGAAAAGAATATTCCGGTTGCGCCCGGGTGCAGCAGTCCTTCGGATATGGAATGTGCGCTGGCGCTGGGACTGGAAGTCGTTAAATTTTTCCCGGCAGAGGCTTCCGGCGGACTGAAGGCGATTAAGGCGATGGCGGCGCCCTATGTGAACCTGAAATTTATGCCGACGGGTGGAATTAATGAAAAGAACATCAACGAATATCTCGCGTTTCCTAAGGTGATTGCCTGCGGCGGAAGCTGGATGGTAAGCAGCGGGCTTGTAAAGAACGGTGAGTTTGACAGAATAAAGGAACTGACGCGGGAAGCCGTTATGACCGTGCATGGATTTGAATTGAAACATGTCGGTATTAACTGCGAGAACGAAGAGGAAGCGGATAAAACGACGGACTTGTTTGACGGTGTATTCGGTTTTGAAAAGAAACCGGGCAACAGTTCCATTTTTGCCGGAACCTATATTGAAGCGATGAAAACGCCTTATCTTGGCGTAAAGGGGCATATCGCCATCGGAACCAATCATATCATGCGTTCCATCAGTTATCTGGAAGCGCTCGGCATCGAAGTCGATATGGAGACTGCAAGTTATAAAGAAGGCGTTTTGCGCGCCGTATACCTGAAAGAAGAAGTTTCGGGATTTGCGCTGCATTTATTGCAGAAGTGATGCGGAAGGATAAGGAAACAGGCCGAGGAAAGGTATCATTATCAGGATGATTACAATAAAAGAAATTGCCAAAGAATGCAATGTTTCGCCGACTACCGTATCCAATATACTGAACGGAAAGCCGAAAGTCGGGGAAGAAACGAAGGCAAGGGTACTGGAAGTCGTCAACCGGCGGGGATACAGACCGAATTATATCGCGCAGGGACTGCGGAACCAGAAGACCAAAACGATCGGTATTATTGCGGAAGATATCGCGCAGTTTACAACGCCTGAAATCGTCGAAGGAATTATGAGCTTCTGTGAGGAAAGAGGTTACCGCACGATTGTAAAGAATCTTCGTCTTTATGCCAGATGGAATGACTCCTGGTTCAGTAATGAAGCCAGTTATCACTCGATTCTGGATCCGGCCATGAAAGAGCTTGTTTCGATCATGGTTGACGGAATTATTTATATTGCAGGTCATGCCCGGCGGATTCACTGTTTTTCAGAGGATTTCAGGATACCTGCGGTGATGGCATACGCTTTTAACGTCAATCCGGAAATTCCCTCCGTGGTAGTGGATGATAAGAAATCAGCGTATGAAATCGTGCAGTATATTATTTCCAAAGGGCACCGCAAGATCGGCGTCATCGGCGGAAAAGCGGATAATATCCATACACAGCAGAGGCTTTTGGGATATCAGAAAGCGTTGTTTGAAAATCAGATTTTGTACAATCCGTCATGGATACGTTATGCGAGATGGGATAAGGAAAGCGCCTACAAGGAAGCAAAGGAACTGCTGAATACGGATGTGACGGCGGTCTTCTGCATGTCGGACCGGATGGCGGGCGGCGTATACCAGTATCTTGCGGAGAAAGGGCTTCGCGCGGGTGCGGATATCGCGGTGGCGGGATTCGATAATCAGGATATTGCGGAGTTCTTTGTACCGGGTCTGACGACGATGGCGCTGCCCCTGAAGGAGATTGGGCATACTTCCGCAAGGCTTTTGCTGGAGCAGATGGAAGGCGGAGAAATGGAGCCGGAGGCGGAAAAGCAGCCGTCAGAAATTTTGATTCCCTGTACGTTTATAGAACGGGAGTCGATTTATTCGATATAAGCAGGTACATATAAAAAGCATTTGTCGGAATTGTGAAAAAACGGCAGGTGCTTTTTTGTATTGACAGAATATTAGTCACACCCTATAATTGCATTAAGTGGTTGAACGTTAAACCTAATAAAAGAGAAGGGAAAAGAGGGTATGAAACTTTATATTAACGAGAATCAGAAGCAGGGTTACATTGCGCCGGAAATTTATGGCCATTTCAGTGAACATCTGGGAAGATGTATTTACGAGGGGCTCTATGTGGGAGAAGATTCGGAAATCCCCAATGAGAACGGCATGAGGAAAGATGTGGTGGAAGCGTTAAAAGAAATCGACGTTCCGGTGCTGCGCTGGCCCGGAGGCTGTTTTGCGGACGAGTATCACTGGAAGGACGGAATCGGGCCGAAGGAAGAACGGAAAAGAATGGTCAATACACATTGGGGCGGCGTTACGGAAGATAACAGCTTTGGCACGCATGAATTTTTCGAGCTTTGCAGACAGCTTGGCTGTAAGACGTATGTGTGCGGAAACGTGGGAAGCGGCACGGTTCAGGAAATGAGCGAATGGGTGGAATATATGACGTTTGACGGCGTATCGCCTATGGCCGATCTGCGGAAAAAGAACGGACATGAAAAAGCGTGGAAGCTGGATTATTTCGGCGTCGGAAACGAAAACTGGGGTTGCGGCGGCAACATGACGCCGGATTATTATGCACATTTATACCGCAGATATCAGACTTATGTGAGAAATTATGACAAAAATGCGCCCGTTTTTAAAGTATGCGGCGGAGCGGATGCGGCGGACTATAACTGGACCGATACGGTATTGCATGAATGTTTCCGTAAACCGGCTCCGGCGGACGCGCATGGATTTATGGACGGGCTTTCCGTGCATTACTATGTGGGCGTGGAAAAAGGACAGCATAAGGGAAGCGCGGTGGATTTTGATGAGAACGATTGGTTCTATACAATGAAACGCGCGCTTGGCATGGAAGAAGTGATCAGAAGACACGGAGCGATCATGGATCAGTACGACCCGGAGAAAAAAATCGGGATGATCGTGGATGAATGGGGATGCTGGCATGATGTGGAAACCGGCACGAACCCCGGCTTTTTATATCAGCAGAGTACGATGCGCGACGCTATTGTGGCGGGCGTGACGCTGAATATTTTCAACAAACACTGTGACCGGGTGAAGATGGCATGCATCGCACAGATCGTCAATGTTTTGCAGGCGGTCGTTCTGACGGAGGGAAAGAAGATGCTGAGGACGCCGACCTGGCAGGTATTCCATATGTATAAGCACCATCAGGGGGCGGAACTTGTAGAAAGCTGCCTGGAGGGTAACGGCATGACGGGCGTTGGAGAAATGCAGGTAACGGATGTGCATGAATCGGTGTCCGTAGACAAAGACGGCGTTATTACGGTTACGCTGAATAATCTTTCCCTGACTGAGGCAAAAGACCTGGAAATCGTGCTGACGGAGAAAAAACCGTCTTCTGTGGAAGGAACGATTCTGCATGGCGCAATGAATGCCCATAATACATTTGAAGAACCCGAAAACGTGGTGGAAAAGGCGTTTCAGGAATTTACGCTGACGGAAAGAGGACTTTCTCTGACAATACCGGCGTGCAGCGTTCTGATGTTACGGATTCGATAAACGGAGAAAAATGATTTTGGAGAACGGGGCGGAGGTGTGGTTACATAAATGATAAGAACAGTGGAAACAGAAAACGGCCTGCTTCGGGGAATTGAGGCGGCGGACCCGAGAATCACCGTTTTTAAGGGCGTGCCTTTTGCGGCCCCGCCGGTCGGACAGAACCGGTGGCGTGCGCCGCAGCCATGTGAAAATTGGGAAGGAATCCGGGACGCCTCCCGGTTTGCACCCATAGCGGTACAGGATACGCCGGGACTTGGCGATGACATTTACTGCCGCGAGTGGCATGTGGATCCGGATACACCGATGGGAGAAGACTGTCTGTATCTGAATATATGGACGGGCGCAAAAAGCGCGGAAGAAAAGCTGCCGGTACTCGTCTGGTTTTACGGCGGGGCGCTGCAATGGGGCTATCCGTCGGAAATGGAATTTGACGGGGAACGGCTGGCGCGGAGAGGCGTCATAGTTGTAACCGTGAATTACCGTATCAATGTGTTTGGATTTATGGCGCATCCCCAGTTGACACAGGAACAGCCGGAAGCGCCCGCGAATTTCGGAAGTCTGGACCAGCAGGCCGGGCTGAAATGGGTGAGAAGAAACATTCACGCTTTCGGAGGCGACCCGGAGAAAATTACGATTGCCGGGCAGTCGGCAGGAGGCGGAAGCGTTTTAAGCCAAATGGCCTGTCCGGCGAATCAGGGTCTTTTCAGAGGGGCGGTCATTATGAGCGCGATGATACGGAATCCTTACGAGGAAGGCGGATTCGGCGTGCCAAAGACCTTAAAGGAAGCGGAAAAGAACGGCATGAACTTTTTTGGCTTCCTGGGCGTAACGACGCTTGAAGAGGCAAGGAAACTGGATGCCTTCCATATTCGCGATAAATATGCGGAGTACCGTGAAAAATTTTCTTTTATGGGTCCGGCCGTGGATAACTGCTTTTGCTTCGGCGACCCGCTCGCTCTCTTTTTACAGGGAAAAAGCGCGGATGTGCCGGTTATGGCGGGCAATACGGAAGATGAGTTTCCGGCATTTCTGAAAGCGGATTCCGAGAGTGAACTGCGGGAAAAGGTGAAAAGCATATTTGGAGAACATGCGGAGGAATTTTTGCGTTTGCCGGAAGCCGCAGCGTATGACGAGACGGGATGCTGCGGGAAGGTCAATGGTCTGGAATGCACCATCAAAGGCGTTTTTGACAGGCGCACGGCCGAAGGAATCGGCAGTAACCATTATTATTATAAATTTGCGGCGGATATTCCGGGCTGGGATAAGGCGGGAACTTTTCATTCCGTGGATTTGTGGTTCTTTTTTGAGACGCTGGCGAAATGCTGGCGGCCGTTTACCGGGAAACACTATGATCTGGCCCGCCGGATGTGCAATTACTGGGCTGATTTTATTAAGACGGGAGATCCGAATGGATTGGACGCGGATCAGTCTTCCATGCCGGAATGGCTCCCTTATACAAGCGAAAAGCCTTTTGAAATGGTATTTACGACGGAAGACGCGCCTCCTGTACGAAATCCGCTTCAGCCGGACGGTAAAGAAAATGACTTCATGCGCTTTCTGATGGAAGCCTCAGTCAGACGGCTTACAGAAGACTGACGGAATCATTTCATAAGAATAAAACTGACAAAAAGAGAACGTCATAACAGGCGTTCTCTTTTTGCTTGAACTGTAACGATATACATATAAAAAAGTTGGAAATATGCTGGTCAATAGGAAGAAAAAATTAAAATATAAGGCAAAATGTACTATGATAATATGATTATATTGGCAAAAGATACAAAGGAAAGCAAAAAAAAGGTTGACAAAGTAATAAATTTGCTATATTCTTTTTATAAAACAAGTAAAACGTTAAACAAGAAAGGGGAGGGTTTTGCATGAAGCATAAAATCGACCGGAAGAAATGGTATTCTTTCAAGCTGTTTCTTTTTGTTTTGCCCTTTATCGTGCTGGTACTTCTTTTTTCCTACTACCCTTTGTACGGCTGGCTTTACGCGTTCTATGATTACAGACCGCCGAGGCCGTTTTCGGACGCGGAATTTGTAGGAATAAAGTGGTTCAAGTCTCTGGTAGAGAATCCAATAAAAGTTGCCCAGCTCTGGCAGGTACTGAAAAATACGTTTGTCATGAGCGGAATTACTCTTGGAACGTCCTGGATTCCAATGATTTTTGCGGTATTTTTGAATGAAATCAATTGTGTTCCGTTCCGTAAATTTGTGCAGACGGTTACGACGCTTCCGAACTTTATCAGCTGGGTATTGGTTTACTCCGTTGCGTTCAGTTTCTTTAACAGCAGCGGTATGGTGAACTCCTTTCTGATCAGCCTGGGGCTGATTAAGGAGCCGATCTTGTTTCTTCAGGCATCCGATCATGTATGGCTGACACAGTGGCTGTGGCTTACCTGGAAGAATCTGGGCTGGGCAGCGATTATGTACATAGCGGCGATCTCCAGCATCGACGGGGAACTGTTCCAGGCGGCAAAAGTGGACGGCGCAACAAGAATGCAGATGATTCGTTATATAACGATTCCCAGCCTGCTTCCGACTTTCTTTGTACTTTTGATGATGAATATCGGTAATTTCCTTTCAAACGGTATGGAACAGTATTATGTGTTCCAGAATGCGTTCAACAAGGAATACATTCAGGTGCTTGACCTGTATGTTTACAATCTGGCTATGGGAAGCGGCAGTTATTCCGTATCGGTTGCATTGAGTATGTTGAAGAGTATTGTCAGCGTAATTTTACTGATTGTTGCAAATGCGGTTTCCAAAGTGACCAGGGGCGAAAGTTTCCTGTAAGGACGAAGAAAGGTATGGTTGTTTATGGCGGGTCTTAAAGTGAAAAAAAAGAAAATGCACCAGAGTCTGGGAGACAGAACGGTAAGCATCGTCTGCTACATATTCTTTTCCATATGTGCGATCCTGTGTCTGTATCCGTTTTATTACATATTTATCAACACCATAAGCGCGAACGATTTGAGCGCCCGAGGCGTTATTATGTTCTGGCCGCAGGGGCTTCACCTGAAAAACTATAAAAGCGCGCTCGGTATCGACGGATTGTTTCAGGCGGCAAAAATATCCGTTATGCGTACAGTAATCGGTACGATCGGCACGGTAAGCGCATCGGCTTTTCTGGGATTTATGTTTACACAGGAAAAAATGTGGCACAGAAAACTGTGGTATCGGCTGCTGATTGCAACGATGTATTTCAACGCAGGTATTATTCCCTGGTTCCTGGTCATGAAAAATATGCACCTGACCAATAATTTCTGGGGTTATATCCTTCCGGTAATCGTATCTCCTTTCCATATTGTTCTGACAAAAACATTTGTGGAGTCGATTCCGAAAGAGCTGCAGGAGGCGGCCGAAATTGACGGGGCGGGTATTCTGACAGTATTTTTCAAAATTATGATACCGGTCATCAAGCCGATTATGGCAACGGTTGCTATTTTCGCGGCGGTAAACCAGTGGAATGCTTTTCAGGATACGCTTCTGCTGGTGACAGATACAAAGCTCTACCCGTTACAGTTCGTTTTGTATCAGTACCTGAATCAGGCCAGCTCGTTGTCCGCGCTTGCAAACACGAGCAGTTCAAGCTCGCTGGCGGCCGCGGCTGCGACGACGCAGACGGCGACGAGCATTCGTATGACGATTACGGTTATCGTTGTACTGCCGATCATGATGGTATATCCGTTCTTCCAGAAGTATTTTGTAAAGGGCATTATGATCGGAGCGGTAAAAGGATAGGGTGAATAAGGGAATTTCCCAGGAGAATATGCGAAGCAGATAATAAAATAAAGGTTGTGCAGGTGATGAACAGGGACATCACTCTGAGGGGGGGATAGTCTCTGTTTGTTATAAATACTTTTTAGGAGGTAAAACATGAAAAAGCGTATTGTATCAGTAATACTGGCAACGATGCTGACGACGTCCATGGTGCTTAGCGGCTGTGGCGGAGGCGGTCAGCAGTCTTCGAACGAAGGAGGGGAGGGACAATCGGCTCCGACGGACTCTTCCAATACGGGAACCGATAATTCCACGGCAGCGGATACGGGAAGCGAGGCTTCCGGCGATACCGGAGCGGCTCCGACGGCTTCCCATGATACGGAGCTGACACTGGAAGTATATGATGTTGCCGCGAACTATCAGGGACTTCAGACCGGATGGTACGGCAAGATTCTGAAAGACAAGTTTAATATTGTACTGAATATTATTGCACCGCAGGTATCCGGTGACAGCGAGGCGCTGTATCAGACGAGAACAGCGGCAGGCAATCTGGGTGATATCGTTCTGCTCGACAATGCGGATATGATGGAATGTATTGATGTCGGGCTGGTAGCGGACATCAGCGCTGATATTCAGAATTATCCGAACCTGATGAGATATTGGGAGCAGATCGAAAAATTTAATGCCGCAATCGGAGACGGAAGCGGAATTTATGCGATTCCTACCGAAATGAATACGAACGGACCGACGGCTTATATGAAAGAAACGGTAGGTTCCATGCCAAGAATACCGTGGGATTTTTACAGCGAACTGGGGGCTCCCGACTTAAACAATCTCGATGATCTTTTGAATGTCCTGGCAGATATGCAGGCGGCGCATCCGACAAATGAAGCGGGCGACAGCGCATATGCGATGACATTGTGGTCAGACTGGGATAACAACTCGATTGAGAATGTAAATCAGCTTACGAAATGGTATGGACAGGAAACGCTTGATTCCGTTTTGATCGGCTGGGATAATACGATTATGCCGCTGACTGATAAAGAAGGCGCATACTATAAGATGCTTCATTTCTTCTTTAAAGCAAACCAGATGGGCCTGGTAGACCCGGATTCCGCAACACAGGATTGGAATGCGGCATGTGATAAGATGAAATTTAAGAGAACATACCTTGTATGGAATGACTGGATGCAGGGATTCACCAACTCTCCTGAAATCGGCGCGAAGGGTGCGAACTATATGGGTATTCCGCTCGCTGATATGCAGGTATTCCAGCAGTCAGATTATTACTACGGAAGCGGCCGTGTATTTGGTGTAGGTTCGCAGGTAACAGAAGAAAACAAAGCCCGTATCCTGGAGTTCCTTGACTGGCTGGCTTCTCCGGAAGGACTGGATGCACAGCATGCAAGTCTCGAAGGACTTATCTATACGGTAAATGATGACGGAACATATACACTGACAGACGACGGATATAACAGATTTAACGTTGAAATTATGATACCTGAAGAGCTGGGTGGCGGTAACTGGACAGACGGAAACAATCAGGTAAATCAGTGGATCGGCGCAAGCGTTGATACAAACCCTCTGACCGGAGAAGCATTTGACCCGGTACTGTGGGCGACTTCCATTGAAAAGAACAATACGAAGACAACGATTGAGTGGAAAGAGAAATTCGGTGCGGAGAACGAAGTAGAGTACTTACAGAATAACGGCATGATGAGTCCTGTTCCGAGTATCAATATCACGCTGGCAATCGACACGACGGATATCGGTCTGATTCGCAGCCAGTGTAAGACGATCGTATGTGATTCTTCCTGGAAAGCGATCTTTGCGGCGGACGAAGCGGCATTTGAGGCAACATGGGATGATATGTGTACACAGCTCGATGGTTTCGGATGGCAGGATCTGGTAAAATTTGATACCGAGAAATATCAGCCGGTTATCGATGCGAGAAAAGCAGCACAATAACGATTGACCGAAAAATGTAAATAATGAATGAGAGCAGGGGGCGGCAAAAGCTGCCCTCTGTTCCGTATCGGACGCGGATTGCATGACGCGTAAATGCGGAAAGGAGGTTTTCGATGAAAGAAAATCTGTGTTTAAAGGAAAAAACAGGACAGGAAGTCCGGATTCTGGATCCGGAGCTGAAACGGCGGGAAGATGCGAACCGGGATTATATGATACATCTGGAAAACCGTTTTCTGCTGCTGAATTTTAATTTGGAAGCGGGCAGAGACACTTCGACGGATGTGATCGAAAATATGCATGGCGGATGGGAATTTCCAACCTGTCAGCTTCGGGGCCATTTTCTGGGGCACTGGCTTTCGGCGGCGGCCGTTCATTATCACGCTTCCGGGGATATGGAGATCAGGGCAAAAGCGGATGTGATTGTGGCGGAACTGGAAGAATGCCAGAAGGAAAACGGGGGACAATGGGTCGGACCGATTCCGGAAAAATACTTTTACCGGATAGCGGCGGGCAAACAGGTCTGGGCGCCCCATTATACGGTTCATAAAGTATTTATGGGACTGCTTGATATGTACGAATATGCGGGAAATCAGACCGCGCTCAGGGTGGCAGAAAATTTTGCGGATTGGTTTTACGACTGGAGCGCTGGATACAGCCGGGAAGAATTTGACGATATTCTGGATTTTGAGACCGGAGGCATGCTGGAAGTATGGGCACAGTTATATGGTTTTACGAAGAAACAGAAGTATCTGGAGCTGATGGAACGCTACTACCGCGGGCGGCTGTTTGATCCGTTATTGCGCGGAGAAGATGTGCTTACCAATATGCACGCCAATACAACGATTCCGGAGGTTATCGGGTGCGCGAGGGCCTATGATGTGACCGGGGAAGAAAAATGGCGGCAGATCGTGGAAAATTACTGGAAACTGGCGGTGACGGAGCGGGGATGTTATGCGACCGGCGGGCAGACCTGCGGAGAGATTTGGCCGCCGATGAAAAAATTATCGGCCCGGCTTGGCCAGAAAGGACAGGAACATTGCACCGTTTATAATATGATGCGGCTGTCGGGCTTTCTTTTCCGCTGGACCGGAGCCCCGGAATATCTTGATTACTGGGAACGCAGTCTTTATAATGGAATTATGTCGCAGGCATATTGGAAAAGCGGTCTGAGCCACGGCTTTACGTCCGCATATCCCAATGAGGGTCTGCTCACCTATTTTCTGCCTATGCAGACCGGTTCCCGGAAAGGCTGGAGCAGTAAAACCGGAGACTTCTTCTGCTGCCATGGAACAATGGTACAGGCAAACGCCGCTTTTAACCGTGGTTTGTATTATCAGTCGGAAAGAACGATATATGTAAGTCAGTATTTTGACAGCGAGACAAAATTCCGGATCGATGATACATGTGTGACGCTGATTCAGAAAAACGATCCGTTGACGGGAAGCGCTCATCTTTCCAGCGATTCTTCCGCCAGGCAGTCGGTATTGGAGGATACGCGGAAGTGGCCGTCCAATCCGGATAAGCTGGTTCCCTGCATCCAGATCAGGACGCCGGAATCAGTCCGGATGACATTGATGATACGGATTCCGGCCTGGGCTGCCGGGAAGGCAAGAATCTATGTCAACGACAGAGAAGCAGCCAGTTCCGACCGGCGTTCGGTATTTATTCCGCTGGAAAGGAACTGGGAAGACCAGGATGTCGTACGCATCGTACTCCCCAGAACGGTCAAAACCGAACCGCTTCCGGACCGGACGGATATGATGGCATTTTTGTATGGACCCGTAGTACTGGCAGGGCTGTGCGAGGAAGAGCGGCTTCTGCATATCCCGGAAGGCGGCAGGCCGGAAGACATTCTGACCCATGATAACGAACGGGAATGGGGAAGCTGGAAATCGACATTCCGGACGACAGGGCAGGAACGGGGGATGCGGTTTGTGCCGCTGCATGAAGTTGGGTATGAGCCGTATGGAATTTACTTTCCGGTAAAAAGGTAACAGTGTAAAGCGTGCGTTTTCCATTCACTGTTTATGCCGGGAGTACCGAATGGAAGAAAAAAGAAGGAAGGAGAACAATGACAGGAAATGAAGGAAAACAGAGTATACGAAATCGAGAATCATAAGAGCGTGTTTTTTCATAATAATGTAGATTTCTGCATCGGAACGGGGCGAATGGGGCTCGCATTGCAGAAGGAATATATGGAGCAGTTACAATTTGTGCAGGAAGAAATCGGATTTCGGCATATCCGGGGACATGGACTTTTTTCCGATGATATGGCGATCTATCAGGAGTACGAGGATGAGTCCGGTGAAAAAAGGGCGGAATACAATTTTACCTATCTGGATCTGGTGATGGACAGTTACCGGAAGTGCGGTCTGCGGCCGTTTCTTGAGCTGGGGTTTATGCCGGATAAAATGGCTTCCGGGAAACAGACGGTTTTTTACTGGAAAGGAAATGTGACGCCGCCCGGGGATTATGAGGATTGGTGCGGACTGGTGACTGCCACGCTGCGCCATCTGATGGAACGGTATGGTGCGGACGAAGTGGTACAATGGCCCGTTGAAGTCTGGAACGAGCCGAATCTGCCCGGTTTCTGGAAAGACGCCGATATGGAAGAATATTTTCTGCTTTTCCGAAAGACGTTCAAGGCGGTTAAAGGCGTGGACGAACGTTTTCGGGTTGGCGGGCCGGCCATCTGCGGCGTAGAGGATGAACGCTGGATTCGGGAATTTCTGAACGACTGCAGAAAAGAAAAGCTGATGCCGGATTTCATTACGCGTCATCATTATACGACGGAGCTTCCCAAAACGGAAGGGCATTACGGCTATGCGGCGTTGTCCGATGCGGAACAGGGATTTGCCGATTTACAGTCTACAAGGGATATCATTGACAGTTTTGATGAATATCGGGGGTTGGAAATTCATCTGACGGAGTTTAACACGTCCTATATTCCGAACTGCCCGCTGCATGACACGAACCAGAACGCGGCCTATCTGGCGCAGCAGTTATCCAGGCTGGGGGATGTGAACGAGTCCTATTCGTACTGGACGTTTGGAGATATCTTCGAAGAGCAGGGCGTTCCCTTCACACCTTTTCACGGAGGATTCGGGCTGGTGGCGAACGGATGTATTCCCAAGCCCACGTTTTGGACTTTCCGATTTTATAAAGAACTGTGCGGCGAATGCGTGCATAAATCGGATGATCTGGTGGTGGTACACACGGCAGACGGCGGATATCAGGGAATTGCGTGGAATGCGGGAAAAGAAAGAACCGGGCGGGAATTACAATTTGAGATCGCTTTTCCGGCCGAGAACACACAGGAATACATGCTGCTTATGAAAACGGTGGATGAAGATACCTGTAATCCGCTGCGCCTCTGGCACGATATGGGAGAGCCGTCCAGCCTGAGTGAGAGGCAGAAGAAGCTGTTACAGGATTGCGCAAAACCGCTTATTTCCAGCAGACGGATGAAAGCGGAGGAAGGAAAACTGCGGATATCATTTACGGAAAAGGAGTTTGGCGTCGTATATTTTGAGATACGGCCTGTTACGGCAAAAAGCGACCGGGGATATGATTATGACAGAGTAATGCGGGGCGGAGCGTAGACGTCCGCCGGGCATATGGATATTTTAAGGTCTCGTTCGTAACACCGGGAATCTGTCAAAAGGAAGAAGGAAAAGAAATAAAAAAGGAGAAGTTTTCATAAGATAGAAATAAGAGTATCGGGAAACGGTGTTTTGTTCTTATGTTAAACTATATCTGGGCATTCATGATTTTGATCGGCGTTGTGTTCGGCGCGCTCACCGGCAATATGGAACAGGTCTCGAAAGCGGCGCTGGATTCCGCGGGTGAGGCGGTTTCCCTTTGTATTACGATGATCGGTGTCATGGCATTATGGGTGGGGCTGATGCAGATCGCGCAGAAATCCGGTCTGATTGCCAAACTGACAAGAGGGATTTCTCCGTTTATTTCATTTCTTTTTCCGAGGATTCCAAAGAACCATCCGGCGCGGGAATATATCTCTACGAATCTGATTGCGAATATTCTCGGGCTGGGCTGGGCGTGTACGCCGGCCGGATTGAAAGCGATGGAAGAACTGGCGAAACTGGAGGCGGAGCGGGGAAATCCGGAATACCTGCCGGAAACAGGCGGCGGAACAAATGGAGGCAGGCAGGCGAAATCCGGCTTATCTGCAGTGGGAATGGGGAAAAGGGAACGGTCAGCTTCAAAAGAGATGTGTAATTTTCTGATTCTGAATATTTCGTCATTGCAGTTGATTCCGGTGAATATGATTGTGTACCGGCAGCAGTACGGCAGCGTGAATCCGACGGCGGTAATTGCGCCGGCGATTGCGGCGACATTTTTCAGCACGGCGGCGGCGGTGGTGTTTTGTAAGGTGATGGATTGGAAAGCTTCCTAAATAAGTGTCAGCATTAAAGGACGATCGCATGATTCAGGGATCGAGGAAGTGAAAAGTTGCTCAATTTGATATTTTAAATACAGTAGTTGTTAAAAAGCAGGAAGCCTTTATGAGAGATATCCTGCTTTTTATATGCGTTGCTATATTCATCATTAACTTGACATTTGGTGTACTATGCCTTATATAGTTCTGTGGAAAGGTTTATCCGGAAAGACAGATCTGTTTTTTGGAATGGCGTATTCACAGGTGGAAAAAACGGCCCTCGCGGTTTTTATAATGGATATTATAAAAAGGTTAGGAGTCGGTCCGAAAAGATAGAGGAGAGGTTGACAAATGAAATTTGCAGTATTTTTAGATATTGATGGAGTTCTCAATACAAAGACAACCGTAGAACGTACACCGGATGGCTATACGGGAATTGATGACGCAAGGGTTGATATTATTGCAAAGGCAGTCAGGAAATATGGAGGTGCAGATATTGTACTCTCATCTGATTGGAAAGAACTAAAACAGGATGATGATGATTTTATCTATCTAACCTCAAAACTGGAAAAGCAAGGTTTACATCTGGCCGGAAAAACGTCTGACCACTGGAATAACAGAGGAGAAGGAATTCTTAGATATTTGGAGTCTCATCCGGAAATAAATGAATTTGTTATATTAGATGATAATCGGTTTGACTTTCAGGATTATCCAAAACTTTGGGAAAGATTACTTATTACAAGAGGGGTAGAGAGGGCCGTATTTGCATCCGATACTCCTGCCGTTGAAGCTATTATATTTTTGGATTATATAAAAATGTTTTCATAATCATTGCCGGAGAAACAGGCTGATAAACAGGAATACGATTGAATATAATAAGGCAGTATATTTTGCGGAGAAAAATATGGGAAAGAGAAAATTAAGCAAATCGGCAAGATTTGAAAGAATGTTTAAGATTTGGGAATATTTAAAAAACAATACGGATAAAGAGCATCCCACGTCGCAGGCCCAAATGAGAAAAGCGCCTGAGGTTTCAGAATTTATAGGTGATAAAGAGACTTTTAACAGACTTATCAAAGATATGGCGCGCACGATGAACAGTGATGAGTTTGGATATAAGAAGGAAGATGATTGGAAGATTTATTTCCATGATTTTAAGAAATATTATGGGGATACCGCGGAAACCTGTGAAGATGAAGCGGATTTTGGCAGTGATGAGGAATTTGCCGACCAGACAATGCGTATCGACGGTTTGTATTATAACAGAACGTTTACATATGATGAGATTAACAGCATCATAGAGGGTATTTTGTCTACAAAGACGTTAGATACGAAATCTGCGGTGCAGCTGATAGAAAAAGTGGAGCAGAATCTGACGACGAAATTTTATAAAAAGGGGCCTAAGCAGGTCTGTAAAGTGATGGAGCCGGAACTTGTCGACAGAAAACAGTTGAGCGCCAATTTACTGACGATTCAAAGGGCAATCGATAATAATGTACAGATATCGTTTTGGTTTAACGGATATAACTGTCAAAAAAAGTTGGAACCGGTCAGAGAGAAAAAGGATACGGTAAGTCCTTATTACATTGTAGCGAGCGGAGGGCGCTACTATTTACTGGCCTGTAAAGAAGTAGTGATAAAAGGCGAACCGGTAAGAAACATGTCTATTTGGAGAATCGACTTGATGACGGATATTGAAATCCCAGGGGCAAAGGAGGAAGTAGAAAAAAAGGGATGGCCCAGGATTCCAAAGAAAGATGTTGAGAATCTGCCGATGACATGGACAGACGATTTTCAACTGAAACATATGAATATGTCCTATGATAAGCCGGTATGGGTTACGTTAAAAATAAAAAGCCCTAAGCAGGAAGACGATCCTGCCAGACGTATCAAGGCGGATTACACTTTTTTGCACGATTGGTTCGGAGACCAGTTCAGGTTCGTGGAGACTGAAAAAACGGCGCCATACGATGATATTGTAAAAATGGAATGTTCTCCGTTTGCCATGGTAAACTGGGCGCTTCAATATAGTGACAGAGTAGAGGTGGTTGCACCGGAAGCGGTAAGAAATGCGGTGGTTGAAAAAATAAAAAATCTTAACGAAAAATATGGATTGTGAATTATAGATTACAAAATTGAAGCAAGAGGGTGGAAAAAACCGCCCTCTTGCCTTTTATAATAGACAGAGTAAACGGCATGTTAAGGATAAAAATTGCAAGATTGAAAGAGGTGCAGCTATGAAAAAGAAAGAAATCAGAAGCGCGGTCAAAACAGTATATCAGGAGCTGTGGGATTTGTTATCTCTGGATGTGGAAACCGAACATTTTTTTAAACTTCCGAAAGGAGTTGAGCCTGTAGAAAACTCTGAAGAAAATGAGGGATGGAATTATGCGTACAGGAAGATAAATGAGATAAGAGAGCATGTGGGTGTATTATTTTTGGGAGAGGAGAAAATCAAAAGAAGTTTAAAACAGATTGTGGAGGAGACAAAATACTTTATCAAAAACTGTGAAGTGCCGGGAGTAGTGACCAGATGGAAACGGATGAATCCCAGGCTAGTTTATTTCGATTGTGCATTTGAAGTGATGGAAACATGCCCGGAAGCATACCTGGAAATGCGCAGAGGATTAACCGATACTCTTCTGTCATGTTATCCTGACGCGGAGTTTATAGAAAAGAAAAATGTGTATTTTGCCAACGCGAAAGCAAAGTGTGAGCATGACGCGATAGAGTATTCGCAAGAACAAGTTTTTAATGAAGAGATACTTCATACGTTGACATTATTGTTTGAGGATGCTTTTCAGGAATATTTATAAAACATGGCGGAAAGGTTTGAATCTGCTGCTGATGGAGAAAACAGAATTTGATGCGCGGTTTAAGGAGCAGGAAGATGAAAGCACAAAAGGAGAGCGAGGAAGAATTATGATAGAAAATAAAGTTTATGAACCTATCAGAAAGAAAATAGAGGAGTGGATTGATTATGATGTCCACAAGCCTGACGTACCATATTATGGCAATGAAAAAGTGCATGATGAATATCGCAGGTGGCATGACCGGGATTGCGTTATGACAGGCGGAGATCTGAATGCGGATACGATGTTTAGTCTCTGGAGGCCTTTGGCGAATACCATCATCAGGCTTCATGACAAAAATGTGATTCAGGGCGGAAAGTATAAGTTTATAAGGGAACTGATGAAAGATGATAATATGGAAAAATATCTGCCGGCCGGGCAGCCTGTTGTTAAGAAGCTGAGCCTGTTGTTTGAACTGGGAATGGGAAGAGAAAATGTATTTTTACTTCCTGACAGAAAAATAAATCCGGCCAGGAACAGAAGACCTTATGAGGATTATATGCCGGTATTTTTGCTGGAGTCTTTTGGCGATGGGGCATTTGCCTGCTATTGGCAGAATGAAGAAGATTATATACAATGGATTATAAGGGAGCATGTAGAGGTATTTTTTGACGGAGATATTGTTCCGGGAAATATCAAAGATTTAAGCGGCGCCGGAGATATTCAGAAACCGTTTGCGCCAGACGGCATACAGGCTATGGAACATATGATTGATAATTATATCGGCATCCTGCAGGAACGAAGAAAATGTTTTACTGCAGAGGAACTGAAAGGGGCGGGAACGATAGATGATATGATACGTAAGGGCAGCAGGATTCAGGCGTTTAACGACCGTATCGTAAACGGAGAGCCGGAAGCCATAATGCAGATAAAAGATGTGATGGAGGCTTAAGATGCAGAAAGTAATATTTGTTATGGGGACTGCGCCTGTGCGGCAAAGGTCAATAGGAAAAGAGTATTAGGAAAAGTGCTATTACCGGAAAAGAGGGAAGATAATGAGTGAGATAAAATTTGATTTGAGTGCGTGGAATGAAATGAATAATCTTATAAATGATCAATATAAACAATTGACAGAACATTTAGGAGAAAAGAACCTGTACGAACAATGGGAATATCTGATGGATGAAGAGAGTACATTTGGATTTCTTGACCCCGATTCTTCAGAATATGTTTGGAATACGAGAGGGGTATATAGAAAACTTTATCTGGAAGATGATTCGCACTGGAAGTTTTGGGATATGTTTAATTTTGAGAATTTAAAACGTAAAAACAGGCGATTGGTTGCCTACGCTAAGGGGAGCAATGAATGGGACTATAAAACGTCTGTTGATGCTGAAAAGGCAGAAAAATGGGGAAAGTGGGCAGATAAAGGAATACTTAGAATTGCGGGTGAAACAGACATTAATTTTAAAAAGGATAGCGGCAATAAAAAATATGCGTATTACAAAGGGCTCATTGAAAAAAGCAAAGAATTCACTGATAAAGAAAAAGAAAAATATTTGTGTAAATTAGCCTGGTGTGAAAAAAGGTTTCATTCTTTGGAGAATTTTTCTCTTATGCTCGTTCCGGGAGAATTGAATAATGTTAAAGGAAATAGTCGTGATAGAATGGATAGATTTATTTGTCTTCTGAACGAATATTTTGAAGAAAGAAAGCAGTATAAAGATAATAGCGGCTATGATAAATATGGACATAAACTTTTTTCGAAAGCAAAAGGAAAAAATTATAAGGAAGAGTATCAAAAAACGTGCTTGGAAGTGATATATGAGTATTTATTATTGTTTGAGTATGTTTATGATTATTGTAAAAAAATATATAAAATGGACGAGGAAGCAGTCAAACGCTTTCTTGAATCAGGAGAAAAAAAAGATTTTGAAACGGGTGAAGATGTGGTTGAATATATGCAGCTGGCGGAGGATTATTGGAAAAACAAACATAATTTCATTTTTCGCAAATAGCTGGGGAATATTTCGTTACTGCAGTTGATTTCGGTGAATATGATTGTGTATCGGCAGCAGTATGGCAGCGTGAATCCGACGGCGGTAATTGCACCGGCGATTGCGGCGACGTTTTTCGGCACGGCGGCAGTGTTGTTTTGTAAGGTGATGGATTGGAAGCGGAGAGCGTAAGAGGGCTCTCCGTTTTTTCGTATAGACAAAGTTATTTTGAAAATGTGTAAAAAAGAGAAAAACTGGTTATGAAAAATTGAAAATAAATAAAAAAGTAGTTTGAAAAAAGTGATTTGTAATTGTACACGGAGGTTAAATGGGGTATTATAGAAATCATAAAGATTGCGTAAGAAGGTGATGTATATGTACAGAGAAGCAATTAAACAGTTAGAATTATGGAAATGTGGAGTCAACAGAAAGCCTCTAATACTGCGAGGGGCGCGGCAAGTAGGAAAAACATGGATTATGAAAGAGTTTGGTAAGCAATATTATCGGAGCTGTGCCTATATCAGTATGGATGAGAATGAGAGAATGAAAGAGGTTTTCCGGGAAGCATTTGATATTGACAGAATTATTGAAATGTTGGAAATAGAGGTGGGATTTAAGATCGATCCTGAAGAGACCCTTATTATTTTTGATGAGGTGCAGGAAATACCCAGAGCACTAAAGTCTTTAAAGTATTTTCAGGAAAATGCACCTCAGTTTCACATTATAGCGGCAGGTTCTCTTTTGGGAATTGCGTTGCATGAAGGGACTTCGTTTCCGGTGGGAAAAGTTGATTTCTGCAATTTGTATCCATTGACATTTCGGGAATTTTTACTGGCATGCGGAGAAGAGAAGCTTTTAGAAATATTAGACAGGAACGATACGGATATAATGCAGGCATTTAAAACAAAGTATACGGATTACCTCAAATACTATTACTATGTCGGAGGAATGCCGGAGGCCGTATCGGAATTTATTACGAATAGAGATCTGAAAAGAGTGAGAGAAATCCAAAACAGGTTATTATATGCCTATGAAAACGACCTGTCCAAGCATGCTCCAAAGGAAATTGTTACACGGATCAGAATGTTGTGGAATTCTGTTCCGACTCAGTTAGCAAAGGAAAATAAGAAGTTTATTTATGGACTAATCCGTGAAGGAGCCAGAGCAAGAGAATATGAGGTGGCCATTACATGGCTGATGGATGTGGGATTGGTATATAAGGTTAGCCGGGTGAAAAAACCGGATTTTCCGCTTAGGGCATATCAGGACTTTTCGGCATTCAAGTTATTTATTATTGATGTTGGTTTGTTGGGCGCTATGTCTCATTTGAACGCAAAAACAATTTTAGAAGGTAACAGGCTGTTTGAAGAATTTAAAGGGGCCTTGACAGAACAGTATGTTTTGCAGCAGTTAATTGTTGATTCAGAAAATGATATATTCTATTGGTCTGCGGCAAATGCTACTTCTGAGTTAGATTTTGTGATACAGACGGATGACTGTATTGTTCCACTGGAAGTAAAGGCAGAAGAAAATCTGCAAGCGAAGAGTTTAAAAGTTTTTATGCAGAAATATGGAGTCAAGTTTGCTGTAAGGACATCAATGTCCGGGTTCAGGGAGCAGGACTGGCTCACAAATTTTCCGCTTTATAATATTGGAAATCTAAATCAATATTTGAAAGAGAGATATAATAGCCGCTAAATGAAGGGGCAATATAAAATCCGGAATATCTGCCGGAAACAGGCGGCGGTGGTGTTTTGTAAGGTGATGGATTGGAAGCGGAGAGCGTAAGAGGGCTCTCTGTTTTTTTGTGCCTGAAAACAGAAAATGTCTGTTTGAAATAAAAGATTCCAGTCTGCTCTGTGCTGTCCATATGCAAAAATATGTTGAAAAGTTTCAGTGTAAAACAGAAATGAATTATTATTTTATAGTTGTTACATGGACTGCGAATTGGACATTGACGTTATATAATAAATAAACTAGAATGAAATTGAATATTCCATTGCATTCTTGCCATAAAAGCATTGCACAAAATGATTATTACTGTTATGTATAGAATGAATGATAAACAATGAGGAGCGTGCAGGCATAGGTATCTACTTAAATCCGGGAAATGAACAGTTTACGGTTTCTATCAACTCTGACTTGTATGTGGATAAGACGGAACTGATAAAATATACGAATAGCCGTATCGGGAAAGACCGGCCATTGATCTGTTCCAGCAGACCGAGGAGATTTGGAAAAACAATGGCGGTAACTATGTTGTCAGCATATTACAGTAAAGGATGTCATTCTGAAAAACTGTTTGCAGGACTTAAAATAAGCCGGGATGAATTTTTCAAAGTACATTTAAATAAGTATAATGTAATCTTTTTGGATATTCAGTGGATGTACGGAAATGCGCTTGAGGAAATGAAAAGAAATTCGTCTGTTAAGGTAGTGGGTTATATTCAGGAACAGGTGATATCAGAGTTGAGAAAGGAATATCCGGAATGTGTCTTGGACACGGATGTTTCATTGCCCTCCGTATTGGCTAAAATTAATGCTAAGACAAAAGAACAGTTTATCATTATGATTGATGAGTGGGACTGCCTGTTCCGGGAGGACAAAAATAATGAGAATCTTCAAAAAGAATATATTAATCTGTTAAGAGGTTTATTTAAGGGGACTCCATCAGGGGCATTTCTAAAGCTTGCATATATTACGGGGATTTTGCCGATTAAGAAGTACGGCACACAGTCAGCTTTAAATAATTTCCGAGAGCATACAATGGTCAGTCCCAGACAGATGGCGGAGTATGTTGGCTTTACAGAGGCAGAAGTTAAGGCTGTTTGTAAAGAGCATGATATGCCGTTTAAAGAGATGCAAAGATGGTATGATGGATATTATTTTGAAAAGATAGGACATATTTATAGTCCTAATTCCGTAATTGAAGACGTAGACAGCGGGGAATTCGGAAATTATTGGTTCGGAACAGAGACGTATGCGTCCCTGATGACATATATTGCAATGGATTTCGACGGACTGAGACAACTGATCGTAGATATGCTGGGAGGTCAGGGATGCAGTATTGATGTGGAATCATTTCAAAACGATATCACTTCATTTAACTCTGCGGATGATGTAATTACATTGCTGATTCATATGGGATATATGGCTTATGACAGTAAAACAAAAAAAGTTTTTATTCCGAATGATGAGGTCAGGAGTGTTTTTCTGCGGGCAATTAGAAATGATGGATGGGAGGAAGTAATAAAGGCAGTCAGCGCATCCGAAGCCTTCCTAAACGTACCTCCCTGAATCCGGCATTGGTTCTGGAACTGAAATGGGATAAAACTGCTGAGGGTGCAATAAACCAGATTAAAAGTAAAGGATATGTGTCAGCTCTTAAAGAGTATAAGGGAAATATTCTGCTTGTTGGAATTAATTATGAAAAGAAAAATAAGAAGCATGTATGCAGAATAGAAAAGTTTGAAATGTAATTTAGCTGGGACGGAGAGCATAAGGCTCTCCGTTTGGATTTTCAGTATTTTTTTGTTGTCGTGTCATTGTGTGAGATAATATTGTAAAAAACGCAAAAGCTATGATACAATAACTCAATAAGGCATAAAAATGAGGGGGATTATGCGGTTATGTATCGGAAGACATCTAAGGATAAGGCAAATGACGGAAAAGGGCGGAATAAAATTTCCGCTTTAATGGTACCTGGGATGATTATGGTAGGGGTATGCGGTTACGGACTGACGGGATGCGGCGGAAAAGATCAGCTTATGAAAGAAGCCGGCGGGGAAGCGGCTTTATATGATCAGACATATGATGCCGAAGAGGGGGAGGCCGTTTTTATTGAATTTGATCATACGTTAGACGAGTATGAACCGGCTAAAAAAGAATATAATTTCTATTTTACTTATAAAACAGTTCATCCCTGGTGGGATGCGGTCGCCATCGGTATAGAGGATGCGGCCAAGCAGTATGAAGAGATGGGAGTCACCATTAACTATGAGTATCTGGCGCCGAATGCCGTCTCGGCAAAAGATCAGACAGAGCGGCTTTTGGATGCTTCTGAGCGCGGTTTTGATGTAATTGGCGTGGATGTGGCAGACGTTAAAGTGATTACGCCCGTAATTAACGACTTAATAGAAGACGGGCAGAAAGTCATGACTTTTTCGAGCTCCGATGCCGATAAGGAAGACGGCTGCAACAGAATCGCATATGTGGGCAATACGCATAATTACGAAGACGGTGCGGCGCTGACGGAAGCGATGTGCGAAAAGCTCGCGTATCAGGGGAAGATAGCCGTCTTAGTAGGAACAAGGGAAGCGCCATGCCATGAGGACAGAGCGCTGGGCGTGCAGGATGTGCTCTCGAAATACCCGGATATGGAAATCGTAGAGATCGAATACGACGAAGACAGCGTAGAAAAGGCATATGAGTATACGAAGGGCTTTTTACAGTCACATCAGGACCTTGCAGGAATTGTCTGCTGTAATATGAGCAATCCGGTCGGTGCCGCAAGGGCGGTTCTTGAAGCCGGACGGGAAGGAAAGATTATCATCGTCGGAATGGATCACGATCAGGAAGCGCTCCGGTATCTGCGGGACGGCGTTATTTATGCGCTTGGAGTGCAGGACTGCTATTCCATCGGCTTTGATACGGTTCAGGTTGCCGTTAAAATTGCGGACGGCTGTCTTCCAGGAGAGCTTTATCCGGAAAAAACAGAAGAAACAACAACAATTATTTATCAGGACGGCGCAAAAGGAATGCTGCAGGTGCTGTATGGTGAAATGGATTAAGGATGGCGGAACGGAAATGGAACAATCACAAAATAATGGTATAAAGGAAAAAGAGAAGAAACAGACAATTACCTATGCCGTATCGGGTGGAATTATTATTGCGGCGATCATTCTGATCACAATGGGGTGGGTATCGAACAAAGCGAGAATCAGCACGAAGCAGGCGGTGAACAGGGTCAGCGAATTTTACCTCGAAGAGTTGGCCGGGAGAAGGGCGCAGGTTGTTTCGGAAGAGCTGAAAAACCACTTTGCATACATAGAAAATGCGCTTACGGTACTGGAAGAGGATGACTTAAAGTCACAGGAGACGCTTCGCAGATTTCTGGGAAAAGTCAGAGAACTCTATGGAGTGGATAAGTTCGCGCTGGTAGACGAAAACGGAATCGTATATACGGAACACAGCACGACATCGGGGCTGAGCAGATATAATTTTCTGGCGGAGGAGCTGACGGAGCCTGTTATCAGTACGACAAACCTTTATGGAGCGAGAAAGCAGGTAGTGCTTGCCGTTCCGGTGGAAAATATTTCTTTTCAGGATTCTCAGATTAAAGTGTGTTTTATTCAGATTAATATTGATGAAATGCTCAGTTCTCTGACGTTACAGACAAACAGCAACGAGACCTATTGCAGCCTTTATCATCGTAACGGCGAGGACCTGACGAATAATGCTTTTGGGAATCTGAAGAGCGGGACAAATATTCTTGCCGCGCTTCTGGAAGCGGAAATTGACGACGGATTCAGTTATGAACAGATGAGAGAAGATTTTACAAACGGGAAGTCCGGCGAAATAGCGTTTACTTATCGGGGACTGCCGGAAACGCTTTCTTATATTCCGGTGGAGGGTACGGACTGGATGATGACGATTTTGATTCGGGACAATGTCATCAGCGAACAGATCAGTTCTATCAGTTCCGGAATGATGCTGCGCGGAGCGGTTCAGATGATTATTACGGTACTGGCGATGCTGGTGGTATTCAGCTCCCTGATACGGCAGTCCAAAAAGAATGCCAGAATCCAGTTGGAACAGGAAAAGGCGGACGGCGATAAAATCAGGGCGGCTTATGCGCAGATTGAAAAGGAACAGGCCGCAATGGACAATATTCATGCCGCGCTGCGTTCCGGACTCTGGAGCATGGAATTTAATGAAAAGGCGGAAATCGTATCCTGTACATGGTCGGAAATTTTCCGTAAAATGGTGGGATATGAAAACGAGGAAGAGTTTCCGGGCAGACTGGAGTCCTGGTCCGATCTGTTATATGAAGAAGATAAGGAATGGACGTTAAAGGAATACTGGGATACCGTTAAAGATTATACCGGGGAGAAGAGCTTTAATGTGGAATACAGGCTCTATACAAAGAATGCCGGCTGCAGGTGGTTCCATGCGGCCGGAAGGCTGTCCAGACGGGTGGACGGCTCGCCGATTACTTTTGTTGGTCTGTTCGTAGATATTGACGACGAGAAAAAAATGGAGGCACAGCTGGAGAAGCAAAAGGCTGATCTGGAAGATGCGCTTGCGGCAGCACAGCATGCCAACAGGGCAAAGACGACATTCCTCAACAATATGTCTCATGATATCAGAACACCGATGAATGCGATTATCGGATTTACGTCGCTTGCGGCGACGCATATTGACAACAAGGAGCAGGTACAGGATTATCTGTCAAAGATTACAACATCCAGCAATCATCTCCTTAGTCTCATAAACGATGTTCTCGATATGAGCCGGATTGAAAGCGGGAAAGTGAAGATTGAGGAAAAGGAAACGTCTCTTCCGGAAATTATGCACGATCTGAAAACGATTGTGCAGGCGGATATTACCGCGAAACAGCTGGAATTTTATATCGATACGGCCGATGTGGTAAACGAAAATGTTCTGTGCGACAAGCTGAGGCTGAACCAGCTTTTGCTGAATCTGCTGAGCAATGCAATGAAGTTTACAAAACCCGGAGGCATCGTGAGCGTCCGCATAATACAGAAGGGAAATGCGCCTGACGGATGGGCCGCTTATGAATTTCAGGTAAAAGATACCGGAATCGGCATGAGCAAGGAATTTCAGGAGCATGTTTTTGAGCCCTTTGAACGGGAACGGACGAGTACGGTCAGCGGAATCCAGGGAACCGGTCTTGGTATGGCGATTACCAAGAATATCGTGGATATGATGGGCGGCACCATTTCCGTCAGGAGCGAAGAGGGAAAAGGTTCGACCTTTACCGTATCATTGAAGCTGCGGACCTGTTCCGGTCCGGTAAGGCAGGAAGTGGTTCCGCAGTTACAGGGCCTCAGGGCGTTGGTAGCGGACGACGATTTCAACACCTGCTCCAGCGTAACGCAGATGCTTTCCATTATCGGTATGCGGCCGGATTGGACGACTTCCGGGAAAGAGGCGGTGCTGCGCGTCCGGCTCGCAGAAGAGCAGAATGACGGATACGCGGCTTACATCATAGACTGGCTGATGCCGGATATGAACGGCATTGAAGTAGTCAGACGTATCCGCTCGATCATCGGAGACGGAAAGCCGATTATCATTCTGACGGCCTATGACTGGTCGGATATTGAGGAAGAGGCAAGAAAAGCGGGCGTTACGGCCTTTTGTTCCAAGCCGATCTTCCTGTCGGAGCTGCGGGAAATTCTGGAGTCGCCGTTTACGGTTCAAAGCGAAGTGGACAGCGCCGCGCAAGAGGCAATTTCTTTTGAAGGAAAGAAAATACTGTTAGTCGAAGATAATGAGATCAATCAGGAAATTGCGCTGGAGATTCTCGGGGAAGTTGGATTTGTAATGGATGTGGCGGATGACGGCGCAGTAGCGGTGGAAAAGATCAGAGAGGCAGAACCCGGACGTTACGATGTGGTTCTGATGGATATTCAGATGCCGATCATGAATGGTTATGAAGCGGCCAGACAGATCAGGGCGATGAAAGATTCCGCATACGTGGATATTCCGATTATCGCCATGACGGCCAATGCCTTTGATGAAGACAGAAAAGCGGCGTTTGACGCAGGGATGAACGGACATATTGCGAAACCGATTGATACGGAACGATTATTCGAATTGCTGCGGGAGATCCTGAAATAGTTTCCGGGTTCCGCCGGCTGTAAACGATCATACAAATTCCCGGCAAAAGACCGGGCGGAAAGGAGAACGATACGAAATGAAAAACAGGTATGTTATAGACTGGGACGCATATGCGCGGATGGCGAGGACGGCGGCCGCGGAAGGCACGGTGCTTCTGCGGAACGAGCAGAATGTTCTTCCGCTGAAAGAAGGGGAAAAGCTGGCGGTATTCGGCCGGATTCAATTTGATTATTATAAGAGCGGTACGGGGTCCGGCGGTCTCATTAACACGAAATATGTGGTGAGCATTCCGGATGCGTTAAAAGAAGAAAATCTTATTCTGAATCAGGGACTGGAACAGGTTTACCGGGAATGGATTACGGAACATCCCTTCGATCAGGGCCAGGGCTGGGCGCAGGAACCCTGGAGCCAGGAAGAAATGCCGTTAGATTCCGCCTTTGTCGGTAAGATAGCGGCGGAAAGCGATACCGCGCTTGTCATTATCGGACGAACCGCGGGCGAAGACAGAGATGCCAAAGGCGAAAGGGGCAGCTATTATCTTTCGGAAGGGGAAGAGGAGATGCTGAAACAGGTGTGTGCGGCATTTGACAGGGTGATCGTGGCGCTGAATGTGGGAAGCATCATCGATATGAACTGGGTGGAAACCTATAAGCCGCAGGCGGTTCTCTATACCTGGCAGGGCGGCATGGAAGGCGGGCATGCGGCAGCAGATATTCTGACCGGAAGAGTCAATCCGAGCGGCAAACTGGCCGATACGATTGCCTTTTCGGAAAAAGACTATCCGGCGGCGGAAAATTTCGGCGGCGAAGAGGGAAACAGGTATGCGGAGGACATATATGTCGGATACCGTTATTTCGAAACGTTTGATTCGGCGAAAGACAAAGTGCATTATCCGTTTGGATTCGGACTTTCTTATACATCTTTTGACATAAACTGTAATATGGAAAACGCAGAGAACGGCTGTACTTTCCGCATCAGGGTAAAAAATACGGGTGCGTTTTCCGGGAAAGAGGTTGTACAGATCTATGCTTCCGCGCCGCAGGGGAAGCTTGGGAAACCGGCCAGGAGTCTGGCGGCATTTGCAAAAACAAATTATCTGGAACCGGGAGAGGAGCAGGTACTGCTTGTTTCCGTGGAAAAACAGGTTTTTGCTTCTTACGATGACAGCGGCGTGACCGGAAACAAATCCTGTTACGTATTGGAACCGGGAACCTATCGGTTCTATGTGGGAACGGATGTCAGAAGTGCGAAGCAGGCCGGTTCGATCGAGCTCGACAGGCTGGAAGTGCTGGAACGGTGTACGGAAGCGCTTGCCCCGGCGGAGGATTTTGACCGGATGAAGCCGGAAGCGTCGGAAGACGGGACTTATAAGATTCTCTGGGAAAAAGCACCCTTACGCACTCACAGCATGGCGCAGAAATATGCGGAAGAGCAAAAGCGGGATGTGCCTTATACAGGCGATAAAGGATATAAACTATCGGATGTTTATGACAAAAAAGTCTCGATTGAAGAGTTTATCGGGCAGTTAAACGACAAAGAACTGTGCTGTCTTGTCCGGGGCGAGGGAATGTGTTCTCCCAAAGTTACGCCCGGAACGGCATCTGCTTTCGGCGGCGTTACGAAAGCACTGGAAAATTACGGGATTCCATGCGGATGCTGTGCGGACGGTCCGTCGGGCATCCGTATGGACTGCGGAACCCATGCGTTCTGCCTTCCGAACGGAACTTGTCTGGCATGCAGTTTTAATGAAGAGCTTGCAATGCAGCTTTATGAAATGGAGGGTGCGGAGCTTCGGAAGAACCGCATTGATATTTTGCTGGGGCCCGGAATGAATATCCACAGGCATCCTTTGAACGGCCGGAATTTCGAGTACTTTTCGGAAGATCCGCTGCTTACCGGTAAAATGGCGGCAGCGCAGATAAAAGGCATGCGGAAGTATCAGGTAACGGGAGCCCTGAAACATTTTGCGGCCAATAATCAGGAATACCATCGCAGATTGTATAATTCTGTCGTTTCGGAGCGCGCTATGCGGGAAATATACCTGAAAGGCTTTGAAATCGCGGTAAAAGAAGGCGGCGCCTATGCGATTATGACGACATACGGCGGAATTAACGGAATCTGGACGGCCGGCAGCTATGATCTGCTGACAACGATTCTCCGGAACGAGTGGCATTTCGACGGACTGGTAATGACGGACTGGTGGGCGGAGATCAATGATGAAGGACAGACGCCCGTGCGGGAAAATCTGGCGGCCATGGTACGGAGCCAGAATGACGTCTATATGGTCGTGCGGGATTCGGAAAGTAATTCCGGCGGGGATAATCTGGAAGAAAGTTTACGAAACGGCGCCCTGAAACGGGCTGATCTGGTAAGATGCGCCGGAAATATACTGGGTGTGCTGATGCGCTCCCCCGTTATGGACAGAAGCCTTCAGCGGCTCAGCAAAGAAGAACTGGAAGCGGCCGAGCATATGGCGGAAGAGACGATAACGGACGCCGATATGGAATGGCATTTGCTGGATGAAAGAATGGAGCTGGACGGCCAGGCGGTCGATACCGGTAAGGGAAAATCTTTTACATGCGGACTTCGGACAAAAGAGCCGGGCTTTTACAAAATCCGCATCCGGGCAAAGGTGGACGCATCCGAACTGGCCCAGGTATCGGTATCTGTTTTTGCCAACAGTAAATTACAGGGGACGTTTACGCTGAACGGTACGGATGGAAACTATGTGGAGATCGAACAGTCTCTGGGATTTTTCATCAGTATCAGTAATTACCTGAAGTTATATTTCGCGGAGAGCGGAATGCAGATCGAGACGGTCGTCGTCGAGAAAGACAAGGAGAAAGAAAGGGAACTGGCATAATTTAATTTTAAAATATCATAAAGGAGGCGGAAGGATATGTTGAAATTATCTGGGAAATCGGTTTACAAGGGGATTGTTCTCGGCCCGGTGACGGTGCTTGGGAAGGAAGATGCACAGATCAAAAGAACAAAGATTACGGACGCGGATGCCGAAATTGCCCGCGTCGGAAAAGCGGGAGAGCAGGCACAGGCGCAGCTTCAGAAATTGTATGACAAAGCGCTGAAAGAAGTGGGAGAGTCCAGCGCCGCTATTTTTGAAGTGCATCAGATGATGCTGGAAGATGATGACTATCTGGAAGCCATCCACAATATGATACGGACGGAGATGGTAAACGCGGAATATGCGGTTGCGGTGACCGGAGATAATTTTTCGGAGATGTTTGCCGGAATGGACAATGATTACATGAAGGCCAGGGCGGCGGATATTAAAGATATTTCAAACCGCCTTGTAAGAAACCTGACAGGACGGGAAGATATAAACGATGGAAATATGGAACCGTCCATTATAGTAGCGGATGATCTGAGTCCCAGCGAAACGGTGCAGATGGATAAGGAAAAGATTCTGGCGTTTGTGACGGTACACGGTTCCACCAACTCCCATACGGCGATTTTGGCAAGGATGATGAATATCCCAGCGTTAATCGGCGTGCCCATAGACCTGAACGAGATACACACGGGCATGAAGGCTGTGGTGGATGGACAAAAGGGCGAGGTGATTTTTGACCCGTCGGAAGAAATCTGCGTCGAGGTGGAGAAAAGAGTCAGAGAAGAACAGGAAAAGCTGAAACTCTTGCAGTCGTTAAAAGGAAAAGAGAATGTGACCCTGTCGGGAAAGACCATCAAAATTTTTGCGAATATCGGCAGCGTCTCGGACGTAGGTTATGTACTGGAAAACGATGCGGGCGGCATCGGCCTGTTCCGCAGCGAATTTCTGTATCTTGGAAGAAACGATTTTCCGACGGAAGAAGAACAGTTCCAGGCGTATAAGCAGGTAGCACAGACTATGGCGGGCAAAAACGTGGTCATCCGTACGCTGGATATCGGGGCGGATAAACAGGTGGATTATTTTAATCTCGGAAAAGAAGATAATCCCGCCATGGGATACCGCGCTATCCGTATATGCCTGAAGCAGCCGGATATTTTCAGGACGCAGCTGCGGGCATTGTTCCGTGCCGCCGTGTACGGGAACATTTCCGTGATGTATCCGATGATTACGTCGGTGGAAGAGGTGCGGCAGATTCAGGCCATCGTTTCGGAGGTGAAGGCGGAGCTGGATGAGAAAGAAATACCCTATAAAACGCCGGAACAGGGTATCATGATCGAAACGCCGGCGGCTGTTATGATCAGCGATGAACTGGCGGAGATCGTGGATTTTTTCAGTATCGGAACGAACGATCTGACCCAGTATACGCTTGCGGTAGACAGACAGAACGAGAAGCTGGATGATTTCTATCGGCCGCACCATAAAGCGATTCTCAGAATGATTAAAATGACCGTTGACAATGCGCATAAATGTGGGAAATGGGTCGGTATATGCGGCGAGCTTGGCGCCGATCCGGAACTGACGGAAGAATTTCTGCGCATGGGCGTCGATGAACTGTCCGTAGCGCCGTCGATGGTATTGAAGGTGCGGAAGGCGGTCAGGGAATCCGAGGTATAAAGAATATGATCGGGGGACATTTTAAGACCGATATCATAAAAAACCTGTATTATATGATTTTAAAACAGCAGAAGGGATATGTCAGACAGATGAAAAATCTTTATAGAGTATGGATACTGGCTGCGCTTCTTCCGGTTTTCGTGCTGGGAGGCTGCGCGGGAAAAGACGCAGACACAGGAAAAGCGGAAGGAACCGGCGTTTCTCAGGAAGGGGTGCAGTCCCTTCCTGACGGGCTGGTCACGCAGACTGCATTTGAAGCGCATGATATGGACGGTAATGTGGTTACGGCGGAAATATTTTCGGAATCGAAACTCACGATGATAAATGTCTGGGCCACTTATTGCAACCCCTGCCTGAGGGAGATGCCGGAACTTGCGGAGCTGGCGCAGGAATATGATGAGGCAGATTTCAGGCTTATCGGGATTATCAGCGATGTGCCGGAAAACGCGGATCAGGAAGTTCTCGATCTGGCCGGAGATCTGATTGAACAGACGGGGGCCTCCTACACGCATCTTCTCCTGAATGAATCGCTTTACCGTGCGCTTCTGGAAGAGGTGGCGGCCGTGCCGACTACATTTTTCTTTGATGAAAACGGCACGCTGTTAGATACGGTGGTGGGTGCGATGGACAAATCGGCGTGGGAGGAAAAAATCAATGAACTTCTGGGAGAATAGGCGGCATCTGTGGATAGGCGGGGCGCTGGCGGGAGTCGTATTTCTGGCTGCCGGCGCGGCGCAGGGACAGTTTGGCGTTATCTGGCAGAAAGCTGTGATGATCTGCATGGAATGTATCGGAATCGGGTGAGAAATTATGATGAACAGAATACGACTTGCCGTACAGCTTCTTTTTACCATCATTACAAACGGATACATGTATGGTTTCCTGAACGGAAAAATATACCGGGGCGGATTGAAATATGTATGCGTTCCCGGCCTGAACTGTTATTCCTGCCCGGGAGCGCTGTCTTCCTGTCCGGTCGGCGCCTTACAGGCATTGTTAAACCAGCGGGGATTCCGGGTGCCTTTTAGCGCGCTTGGATTTTTCTTTTTGTTCGGGAGCATTTTGGGGCGGTTTGTCTGCGGCTGGCTGTGCCCTTTCGGGCTGGTGCAGGATCTTTTATATAAAATTCCGTTTTTTCGGAAAAAGAAAACGCTGCCTTTTCATAAATATTTAAAATTCGGAAAATATGCGGTGCTTCTGTTACTGGTATGCTTCGGCTCCGTATTTTTGTTCGGAGGTTTTGCAAAAGTGCCGGCTTTCTGCAAATATCTGTGCCCTTCGGGGACGCTGTTCGGAGCGGCGCCGCTGCTTGCCATGAACGAATCGCTGCGTGCGCAGGCTGGCGGATTGTTTTACTGGAAGCTCGGTGTGCTGATTTTTATAATCATCCTTTCGATGAAATGGTTTCGGCCGTTTTGTCAGTATCTGTGCCCGCTTGGCGCCATTTACGGGTTATTTAACAGGTTCAGCCTGGTTCAGATTCATTGGGAAAAAGAACGGTGTATTTCGTGCAAGGCTTGTGAAAGGGCCTGTCCTGCAGCGCTTTCCGTAGTTGAGATATCCCGTTCGCCGGAATGTATCCGCTGTGGAAAATGTGTTGACGCATGTCCGGAAAAATGTCTGCATTTTGGACAGATGAAGATTTTGGGGAAGGAGAAAACGAGGAATGGAAAAGTTAAAAATAGCGCTTTTGCAGGTGAAAGGAACGGGAACGACGGAAGGTAATCTGCAAAAAGGAATCGAATGCTGTAAAGAAGCAAAAGAGCGTGGAGCTGATATTGCCCTATTTCCGGAAATGTGGAGCAGCGGCTATGCTATCCCGGAAGAGATCGGGAAATTAAAAGAACAGGCCGTACCGGCGGACGGAAAATTTACCGCGGCCTATGCGGCGCTCGCAAAAGAACTGGATATGGCCATCGGCATTACTCTGCTTGAAAAACACGAACCTTTGCCGCGCAATACCATCTGCCTGTTTGACAGAAACGGGAGACTGCTTTATACCTATGCGAAAGTGCATACCTGTGATTTCGGAGACGAATGCCGCCTGGATGCGGGTGAGGATTTCTATGTGGAAGAACTGGACACGGCAAAGGGAACGATCAAAGTCGGTTCGATGATCTGCTTTGACAGGGAATTTCCGGAAAGCGCCCGCATTTTGATGCTGAAAGGGGCGGAGCTTTTGCTTGTGCCGAATGCCTGTCCGATGGAAATCAATCGTCTGTCGCAGCTGAGGGGCAGGGCATATGAGAATATGCTGGCGGTTGCAACCTGCAATTATCCGGAAGGACATCCCGACTGCAACGGCCATTCATCGGTGTTTGACGGTGTGGCTTATCTGCCGGGACTGCCGGATTCACGTGACACCTGTATTCTGGAAGCCGGAGAGGCCGAAGGCATCTATATTGCGGAACTGGATGTCGCGCAGCTTCGCAGATACCGGGAGCTGGAAGTGCATGGCAACGCCTATCGCCATCCCGGAAAATACGGGCTGTTGACGGAACCGAAAATAGAATTTCCGTTTGTGCGGAAAGATTACCGGGCGTGAAATCCCGGAAATAAAATTGATCGAAATGGTAAACAATAAGAGCGGTGGAGGAACATTGATGGAACGTTATATGCTGGAATGCTGTTTGGACAGCGTGGAGTCCGCAATAGAAGCCGAAAAAGGCGGCGCCGGCCGGCTGGAGTTATGCGCGTCGCTCATAACAGGGGGCATATCGCCGGGGCTCGCGCTGTATGAACAGGTAAGAGAATGCTGTACGCTTCCGGTAAGAGTTCTTCTGCGCCCCCGGTTCGGGGATTTTCTATACACGGAATACGAATTTGCCATCCTGAAAAGAGAGGTCTCTCTTTTTCGGGAAAAAGGAGCGGAAGGCGTAGTCATCGGCTGCCTGAAGGAGGACGGAACTCTTGATATGGAGCAGATGCGGGAGCTGATGAAAACGGCGGAAGGGATGAAAGTAACCCTGCACCGTGCTTTTGATGTCTGCGCAGACCCGGTTCGGGCTTATGAGCAGGCGGGAGAGCTGGGCATCGATACGATTCTCACATCCGGTCAGGAAAGCAGCTGCCTTGCAGGGCTGCCGCTGTTAAAGAGACTGTCGGAATTGCAGCAAAAAACAGGAGGCCCGCAGATTATGGCCGGGGCGGGCGTGACGCCGGAAGTGATCGGACGGTTTTTGGAAGAAACGGATATTACGTGTTACCATCTGTCTGCGAAAAAGACGATAGACAGCGGTATGCGTTACCGGAAAGAGGGGGTGCCGATGGGACTTCCATCGTTAAGCGAGTACAGCATCCTGAGGACGGACAGCCGGGTTGTCGCGAAGGCGCGGAAAGTGCTTGCGGAGCATGAAGAAATTTAAAAGATCAGGAGGAAAAATATGTTACAGACAGGAACAAAGGCACCGGATTTTTCGCTGCCGGACCAGAACGGACAGACACACACGCTGGAAGAATATAAAGGGAAAAAGGTCATTCTCTATTTTTACCCGAAAGACAATACGCCGGGCTGTACGAAGCAGGCCTGCAATTTCGGGACACTCTATCCCCAGTTTCAGGAAAAAGGGGCGGTGGTGATCGGCGTCAGTAAGGACAGCGTCGCGTCGCATAAAAAATTTGAAGAAAAGTACGGACTGCCGTTTACGCTGCTTTCCGATACGGAGCTGTCCTGTATTAAGGCCTAT
Organism: uncultured Lachnospiraceae bacterium; assembly: GCA_910584965.1. Taxonomy (GTDB): domain Bacteria; phylum Bacillota; class Clostridia; order Lachnospirales; family Lachnospiraceae; genus UBA3282. Next base: position 51,023 of record CAJUDZ010000006.1, read on the forward strand.
GACGTCTGGCAGGAAAAGAAAAATTATGGTAAGGTAAGTATGGGCGTAGTGCGCACAACTTATCTGATCGACGAAGAGGGCATTATCGTGAAGGCTTTTGGGAAAGTAAAAGCGGAGGAAAATCCGGCGCAGATGCTCGGGGAACTGAAAGAAGCGTAAAACACAGGAAAGAGGAGGATAAGAGATGGTATACAAATGCAGTATCTGCGGGTATCTTTTTGATGAAGAAAAGGAAGGAAAGTCTTTTTTGGAATTAACGGAATGTCCGTTGTGCAAACAGCCGGCTGAAAAACTGGAGCCGGTATTGCCGACGGGAGAAAAGGAATCGGAAAAGGTACCGGCAGATGCCGAAGAAAAAGCGGCCGGGGTGAATTCTTTAGAAGAACCGGATTTAAACTATCCGAAAGAAACGAGAAATACGGACAGCGGTTACCGGTACATGAAAGAAATCCATGAAATGGCAGTTACGGGAAAATCGGCCATTGAAGCGATGGGAACACAGATGAAGATGCCCGGATGGGACGATATTCTTGTGCTGGGAGCACAGCTGAACCCGATGCCCTTAGATGAGCATGCGGAAGTATCTTTACAGACGGTAATCGGTAAACAGGCGAAGAAACCGATGGTTCTGGATATGCCGGTTTATATCTCCCATATGTCGTTCGGCGCCCTTTCCAAAGAAATGAAAATTGCGCTGGCAAAGGGAAGCGCGATGGCGAAAACGGCGATGTGCAGCGGAGAAGGAGGCATTCTTCCGGAAGAAAAGAAAGCCTCGTATAAATACATATTCGAGTATGTGCCCAATTTATACAGTGTAACGGATGAAAATTTGAAAACGGCCGACGCGGTTGAAATCAAGATCGGCCAGGGAACAAAGCCTGGTATGGGAGGCCATCTGCCGGGAAGCAAGGTAACGCCTGAAATTGCGGAAATCAGGAACAAACCGCTGGGAAAAGATGTGATAAGCCCGTCGAAGTTTCCGGGAATCGACACGAAAGAAGATCTGAAAAAGCTGGTGGACGAGCTGCGGGAACGAAGCGAAGGCCGCCCGATCGGAATTAAAATAGCGGCGGGAAGAATTGAAAGGGATCTGGAATACTGCGTTTACGCGCAACCGGATTTTATTACGATTGACGGAAGAGGCGGAGCAACAGGAGCGTCTCCGGCGATCATACGCGATTCTACAAGCGTTCCGACCGTTTATGCGCTTTTCCGGGCAAGAAAATATCTGAACAGCGTCGGTGCAAAGATCGATCTTGTCATCACCGGCGGGCTCAGGGTATCTTCGGATTTTGCCAAAGCGATTGCAATGGGAGCCGATGCGGTTGCGGTTGCGTCGGCAGCGATGGTTGCGGCCGCCTGCCAGCAGTATCGTATCTGCGGATCGGGAATGTGCCCGGTCGGCGCAGCGACACAGGATCCGGAACTGCGGAAAAGACTGCATGTGGACGCGTCGGCGCAGAGAGTAGCCAATTATCTGCGCTGTTCCGCGGAAGAGATGAGAACTTTTGCCAGAATAACGGGACATGATGACATCCATGATTTGTCGGTGGAAGACCTGTGTACGGTCAGCAGAGAAATAGCGGAATATACCGATATCGAACACGCATAAGTCAATACTGTTTACATATCAAAAATCGTCGCCGTCAGGCGGCGGTTTTTTTGTGCAAATGATACCTTAAAATCTGCAATGTGTACCGGGACAACTCGCAGAACCTCACTTTTCTGATAAACTGATATCGAAATGCAATGAGACAAAAATATGTAGAAACGAGGTACATAACCATGAGAAGAACTATCAAGGGAAAGCTGACATCAAGCGTGATCTGCATGGTGGTAATAAGCATTCTGCTGACGACAGTGGGTATTGTTTTCGTGGCGGGAAAACGTCTGGTGTCGGACCAGACGGAAGCATTGCAGATTTATGCGGACAGGTATGCGGAAGAAATCAATACCTGGATTGAAAATGAAAAAATGCTGGCGCAGGGGGCTGCGGACTGTATTGAGGCTGCCAGGAATACGGACGGGGATTTTATTCAGTCTGTTATGGATACGTATGCGGAGGGCCGGGAGGAGCTTCTGAATCTGTACTGCGGAACGAAAGACAGTATATTTATACAGTCTAACAAGGAAGCGGAAATTCCCGAAGGATATGATCCCGTCCAGCGTGGATGGTATCAGCAGGCTGCCGAAGCGGGAACGGTAATTGTGACGGATCCGTATTGGGACGTACTGACGAATCAGATGTGTACGACGGTAGCGGCCCCTGTATATATAGAAGGAGCGCTTGAGGCGGTAATCGGTCTGGATGTGACGCTTGGCACAGTAACCGATCTGACGGCAAGCATTGATTTTGCAGAGGGCGTGTACGGATTTCTGGCGGACAGCAGCGGCCAGTATGTGGCACATAAAAATAAAGACTTTGAACCTTCCGAGAACAATGCCGTTGCTGTGGCGGACATTATGCCCGGGCTCGCGGAATTGATCAGCGGCAAAGACAGCCGGGTAACGGAACTGACCGACTATGACGGAAGCCGCTGTTATTTTGCGGCGGCGGATATCGAAGGAAGCCGCTGGAAGATAGGCGTGGTGGTACCGACTGCCAATGTCAGGAGCTCTCTTGTTGTTATGGTCGGCGTTGCGGTTATGATTGCACTTCTGATTACGGTGCTCGTGGCAGTTACAATGGCGGGACTGATCGGGAAAACGTTAGAGCCGGTACAGATGCTGAAACAGTTTGCTTCCGGAGACTTTTCGGAGAACGTAGTCAGCGAAAAAGGTATACCAAGAGAATATAAAGACGAGACCGAACAGATCAGAACGGCGACAACAGAGGTGAAGCAGCAGATTCGCGGAATCATTCTGAATACCAAACAGGAGGCGGGCAGCATCGGCACGATAGCGGAAGGAACTTCTGCCAAAATGACGGTGCTGACAAAGGATATTTCCGAAATTGCGGATTCCACGGTTCATGTGCTGAATCAGACGACCGAAGCCGAAGAACTGGCCGAAAAGATAAAAAGTACCGGTCAGGAATTATGCGAGGCCGTCGATGCGGTAGCCAGAAAAGCAGGGGAAGCGGCCAGACAGTCAGGCGATATTATGGAGCGGGCAGGAAAACAGCATGAAACTTCCCAGGCATCCAGCAAAGAAGCGGTCCTTCTTTATCAGGAAACAAAGGGGGAACTGGAACAGGCGATAGAGGACAGCCAGAAAGTACGGGAAATCGATACGCTGACGGAAGAGATCCTGTCAATCAGTTCACAGACAAATCTGCTGGCCTTAAACGCTTCGATCGAAGCGGCAAGGGCCGGAGACGCGGGAAAAGGCTTTGCAGTCGTTGCGGATGAGATACGCCAGCTCGCAGATCATTCCAAAGTGGCGGTAGATAAGATTCGCAAGGTTACGGAGGGCGTTGTGCGGAATGTGTCCTTTTTATCCCAGAGTTCCGTGCGTCTGCTGACATTTATGAATGACAGGGTTATGACGGATTATCAGAGTATGACGCAGCTGGCGGAGATGTATGAAAAGGATGCGGCATTTTACAGCAGCATTTCCGGAGATCTGGGATCGGCTTCTGCGGAAATGAGCGTTGGCATAGCGGGAATCAATGAATCTGTTCTGGAAGTTGCAAAACTGATAGGAACGATTGCGGAATATATGCGGATTATGAGACAGTCTGCGGAAAATTCCGACGAAAATTCAAAAGCCGTTCTTTCTCAGATGGAGGAATTGTTCAGGCTGAGCGAACTTCTGAATCAGACGGTGGCGTCTTTTAAAGTATAGTCCGGCATATGGGCGGATAAAATGGAGGAAATTATGAAAAAAGAAGATTTGGAGGCGAATCCCGCGGAGTATCTGTGGAAGTTTTACGAGAGGATGCAGGAAAGCGTCTGCGTAGTGGATATGGAAAGCCATGAGCTTGTATATGCTAACCGATATGCGAGAAAGATATACGGAATTGAATTAAGGGAGGACATCGGGGCGAAAAAATGTTATGAATTGTTAAGAGGAAGTTCTCTGCCCTGTACGGGCTGCAATCAAAAAAAACTGGAGCCGGGTTTCTTTGTGGAAGAAGTGCGCTATAATCCGGTAATTAAAAAGCAGCAGGCCTTAAAAGAAACGGTAATAGAGGAGAACGGGAGGCGGTACCGGTTTGAGCTCGGAGTGGATTTAAGCGCGTGGGAGCAGCAGAACAGAGGATATGAAGATAACGAAACGATGATCAACGAAGGACTCAGAATCGCCATGATGGCTTCCGCGCCGGAAGAGTCCGTTGCCGCGTTATTAGAATACCTCGGCCAGTCATTGGGCAGCGACAGGGTCTATATTTTTGAAGAAACGGAAACGGGAACTTTCCGAAATACATATGAATGGTGTGCGGACGGCGTCACGCCGGAAAAGGAAAATCTGCAAAATGTATCTTTCCAGGTGGTAAGTCTCTGGTACCAGAAATTTCTCCGTGATGAAAACGTTATTATTAAAAATCTGGAAAGCATACGGAAAACGGACGGGGCGGTCTATAATTATCTGGAGCCGCAGAGGATACACTCGCTTGTGGCAAGCCCGCTTGTCAGGGAAGGAAAAATTATCGGGTTTTACGGTGTGGATAACCCGCCGGAAAAGTTTTTGGAGCATATTACGACGCTGCTCAGGATTCTGGGACATTTCATTGTTACCCTTTTGAACAGAAGGAATCATATGCGGCGCCTGGAGGAATTATGTTTTCAGGATCAGCTGACCGGAATAGGAAACAGACATGCCATGAATGAATATGTAGGAATGATGCGTTCGGGAAAAAGCATTGGGATTCTGTACTGCGATGTAATGGGTCTAAAGAGAGTAAACGATCAAAAAGGCCACCGGGAAGGCGACAAGCTGCTGATTCGGGTGGGTGAATGCCTGAAAAAAGTTTTCAAAGATCATGCAATGTTTCGCATCGGAGGCGACGAGTTCCTCGTTTTGTGTGAAGGAATCGGGGAAGAAGAGCTGAATGGCATGGTGAATCTGTTAAATGATGAAATGTGCAGTCATAATTCCCATATGGCGGTTGGCTGCGTATGGCGTGCAGATAATGATGAGAATATCGATCAGCTTCTGAAAGAGGCCGATGAGCGGATGTATGAGGATAAAAGAATCAGATATGAAAAAGAAAACAGAAACGTTTCTCAAAATACGGTAAATAACATATATCAATAGAAATAGGAGAAGGGGTGTATTATTAAATGAAAGAATTGATGCTCGATGCGTCGGTTGAAAACATTCCGGTTGTGACCGACTTTGTGGATGAGCAGTTGAAAGAGTACGGGTGTCCGATGGAGGTACGGAGGCAGATTCATATTGCGATTGATGAATTATTCGGGAATATTGCGCATTATGCTTATCAGCCGGATGTCGGGCCGGCTGTTGTCAGGATGGAAGTAACGGAAGACCCGCTGACGGCAGTTCTGACCTTTACCGACAGAGGGGTGCCTTATAATCCCCTGAAAGCGTCCGGGCCCGATACAACGCTTTTGGCAGAAGAGCGGCCGGCCGGCGGTCTCGGCATTTATATGGTTAAAAAAAGTATGGATGAAGTAACCTATGAATACCGGGGCGGAAAAAATATTTTAAAAATCAAAAAAAGGATGTAGAGAATGAGCGAAAGCAGAAAATGCAAGGGCGCAAAATAGATGAAAAATGATAATCTGCAATTTCATAAAATCCAGCTTGTTTAGAAGATTACAATGACAGTATAATAATACAGAAAACCATAGCACCGAACGGAGAGTGGGCATGTATTTAGTTGCGCTTTGTGATGACGAAAAAGCAGAAATGGAAAAAATAGAAACTTTGTTGGAGCGCTATCGGGAGCGTCATGACGATTGCGGCTTTCAAATCGATTGCTTCGAGAACGTGAACGAACTTTTGATTAAAATGGAAGAAAGCGGGTATATGCCCGATATCCTTCTGATGGATATTTATATGCCGGGTAAACTCGGAATTGAAGCCGCACAGGAAATCCGGGAAATGGGAAACAGCTGCCGCATTATTTTTCTGACTTCTTCGACAGAATATGCGCTTGAAGCCTATCGGGTGGATGCGACGCAATATCTGATTAAGCCTATTTCGGAAACAGAGCTGTTTCCGGTGTTGGAAAAAACCTTTAAGGCGATGGACCGGGAACAGCAAAAGCATCTGCTTTTGCGGATTGACGGCAGTATCCGGAGAATCGCCCTGCGCGATATCCTGTACTGTGAAGCGCAGAAAAAAAGTCAGTGCATCTGTTTGACGGAAAATCGTTATCTGCAGCTGCGGCTGACGATGGGAAGACTGCAGGAAATGCTTGCCGGCCATGAAGAATTTGTCAGAGTCGGAATCGCCTATATTATTAATCTGGAGCATGTGGAAAGCTTAAATACACAACTGTTACAGATGGACAACGGGGCGGAGATTTATCTGCCGAGAGGGTCTTATCAGCCGCTGCGGGAACTGTATTTCAATTATTACTGCGGGGAGGATGAGTGACGGAAAAAGCATTTGATCATATCACAGACCGGTGCCGTAACGACATGTTTGCGCCTGTTATATTTTCGGGAAATGAGATGTTGAAAATATAACGGGCGCATATTATAATAATTGGAAGTTTTTAACTTTGGCATAAACCGGCCCCGGAAGCAGAAGGAGAATTGATATTATGAATCATTTTGATAAACTCATCGAAAACAGACAGTTCGACGAAGAACGTGCGCTGTATCATTTACAGGACGGCCGGGTCAGCAGATGTATTTTTGCGGGACCGGCGGACGGAGAATCCGTTTTAAAGGAATCACGGAATATTGCCGTGGACGGATGCCGTTTTTCCCTTCGATATCCGTTATGGCATGTGAAGAAATTTTCTCTTATGGATTCGACGATGGATGAGCTGACAAGAGCGGCTGTCTGGTATGCGGAGGACGGAGAAATTATAAACAGCCGGTTGCATGGTATCAAGGCTGTCCGGGAATGCGTAAACATCCGTCTTTTCGGGTGCGATATCGATTCTCAGGAATTTGGCTGGAAGAGCGCGGGCATTACGATGGAAAACAGCAGCGTAAATGCGGAATATCTTTTTTTCGACAGCAGAGATGTTGAGCTGACGGATGTTGTCATGAAGGGAAAATATTCTTTTCAGTATATGGAGAATCTTGTGATTGAGAATTGCACGCTGGATACGAAAGACGCATTCTGGCACAGCAAAAATGTCACCGTAAAGAACAGCCTCGTAAAGGGAGAATATCTTGGCTGGTTTTCGGACGGCCTGACGTTAATCGACTGTAAAATCATCGGGACGCAGCCGCTCTGCTATTGCAAAAACCTGAAGCTGATCAACTGTACAATGGAAGGAACGGATCTGGCTTTCGAGTATTCGGACGTGGAGGCGGATATCTTCGGAAATGTGCTGTCGGTTAAGAATCCGAAATCGGGAAGAATCGTTCTGGACAGTGTGGATGAAGTGATCATGGAAGATGCGGCGATGGAATGCAGCGGAGAAGTGGTTGTGCGCATTGGCGGAGTAAGAAATACGGATGCAGCGGGAGAATAAAAAACGCCGCCGGTCAGATCAGGCCGACGGCATTTTTCGATTATTAAGCATGTATGATTATAAATCGTAGTAAGCCTTAAATTCCGCGGGATTCGGAATCTGTTCCATTTTCTTCAGCTCCGCGCGCTTGCGGGCTGTCCAGACATCGATCAGGCGCTGCGGGAAAACGCCGCCTTTCGTCAGATAATCGTGGTCCGCTTCCAGCGCATCCAGCGCTTCGCCCAATGATTTTGGAAGACCTTTGATTTTCTTCTGTTCTTCTTCGGACAGTGTATAGAGATTGAAATCATAAGGCCCCCAGCCGTTTTCGGCCGGATCGATCTGATTTTCGATACCGTCCAGACCGGCCATCAGGATTGCCGCATAAGCGTAGTACGGATTAGCGGTCGCATCGGGATTGCGCAGTTCGAATCTCTTTGCTTCCGGGGATTTGGCATAAGCCGGGATACGGATAACGGCGCTGCGGTTTGAAGTTGCGTAACCGATCGTGACGGGCGCTTCGTATCCGGGCACGAGCCGTTTGAAGGAATTGGTGGACGGATTGGTAAACGCGCATAACGATGCGATGTGTTTTAACAGGCCGCCGATAAAGTAATGAGCGGTGCGGCTGAGACCGGAATAGCCGTTTTCGTCATAGAACAGCGGTTTTCCGTCTTTCATGAGAAGCATATGCACATGCAGGCCGCTTCCAGCTTCCTGGTAGATCGGTTTCGGCATAAAGGTTGCGGTTTTTCCTTCCTGCGCCGCCATGTTTTTGATGATATATTTGATAATCATTGTATTGTCGGCCATAGCGGGCATGTCCGCCAGCTCTACTTCGATTTCCATCTGGCCGGGGCCGCCCACTTCGTGGTGATGATATTTGACTTTGATGCCCCAGTCTTCCATCGCCATGCACATGCGGCTGCGCAGATCATATCCGACATCCTGCGGCGCCGCAATATGGTAGCCGCCCTTCGCCGGGACTTCATAACCATTGTTGCCGGGTAATTCAAGGCTGCAGTTCCAGTCCGCCTGCCTTGTGTCGACCCAGTAACCGCATCTGCGCGGCGTTACCTCAAAGCGGGCCCTGTCTAACAGGTAAAATTCAAATTCCGGCCCGATAATCATCCTGTCCGCGATACCGCTTTCTTTCATGTACTCTACCGCGCGCAGGCTTACGTTTTTCGGATACTGATCGAACGGTTTATTTTCGCCTTTTCCGATCGTGCAGACATTACCGCACATCGTCAGCGTGGGCACTTCCGCAAAGGGATCCACATAGGCGGTATCCGGATCCGGTAAAAATACCATGTCGCTTTTTTCGATCGGCGCGTATCCGTAATTGGAACCGTCAAAGCCGATGCCGTAAGTAAAAGTATCCTCTCCGAAACGTTCTACCGGAATCGTAATATGACGCCAGCGGCCGTCAATATCCGTCATTTTAAAATCGATCATGCGGATATTTTTTTCTTCACATAACTTTCTGATTTCTTTAATCTGGTTCATTTCTAACCCCTCTTTCTGTTCGCATAAAATGCTGCAGCTCTTCCACAGCTGCAACTATCTCAAGTATAGCACAGAGAGCGGAATCTGTACTATATTTTTCTTGTTTTCAACCGCGAATTTGTGCCTGCGGCTCAAAGTTCGCGAGTTGAGAGAAAGGCATGGATATTAGCACAAAATTAACAGGAGAATAAGCTATCCGGGAGGGGAATTTTATGATACAATACGGATGTATAATATAAGGGGTGATGTGATTTGAATCCAAAACTGAAAGAGAAAATTTATGAATCGCTTTCTGCAGTCCTGCCTATTACGGGTATTGTCCTGCTGATCAGCATACTGCTTGTTCCTGTGGAACTCGGTACGATGGTTATGTTTATTACAGGGGCGCTGATGCTCGTTGTCGGTATGGGCTTTTTTCAGCTCGGTGCGGAAATGGCGATGACGCCGCTCGGGGAAGGTATCGGCGTACAGATATCGAAAACGCGGAATATTATTCTGATCTGTCTGATCGGATTTTCGATGGGGGCAATCATAACAATATCCGAACCGGATTTACAGGTGCTGGCGGAACAGGTTCCTTCGATTCCGAATTATGTGCTGATTCTGACGGTAGCGGTCGGCGTCGGCATTTTCCTGGCGATGGCAATCTGCAGAATCCTGTTTCAGATTAATCTGTCGACGATTCTGATTGCGCTTTATATCGTGCTGATCGGAATGTCCCTGTTCATTGAAAAAGATTTTCTGGCCGTTGCGTTTGATTCCGGCGGCGTTACGACGGGTCCCATGACCGTGCCTTTTATCATGGCGATGGGCGTCGGCCTCGCTTCGGTCCGCGGCGACAGAAACGCTTCCAGCGACAGTTTCGGTCTGGTAGCGCTTTCCAGTGTCGGCCCGGTGCTTGCGGTATTGATTCTCGGTTCTTTTTATAATCCGACGCAGGCGAATTATTCCTCGGCATCGGTGGCGAGTGTGGTGACGACGCGGGACGTGGTATGGGAATTTTTCACGAGTATGCCGCCGTATATCCGGGAAGTGCTGATTTCGCTTGTTCCGGTGGCTGCGGTTTTCGCGATCTTTCAGATGTTAAGCCGCCGTTACCAGCAGCGTCAGGTGAAGCGTGTGCTGGTCGGATTCGGTTATACATATATCGGCCTTGTGCTTTTTCTGTGCGGCGTCAATGTGGGATTTGCGCCGGTCGGTTCTTCCCTCGGCAAGGATATTGCGGCCGCGGACTGGCGGTGGCTCCTTATCCCGATCGGTATGCTGATCGGATATTATATCGTAAAGGCGGAGCCGGCTATTCAGGTATTAAACCATCAGGTTGAAGATGTGACGAACGGGGCGGTATCGGCAAGGGCGATGAACAGATGCCTTTCCATCGGCGTATCTGTCAGCGTGGGGCTTACGATGCTGCGCGTGCTGACGGGGCTGCCTGTTTACTGGATTATTATACCCGGGTATATTATTGCGCTGATTCTTTCCAGACTCGTTCCGAAGATGTTCGTCGGTATCGCATTCGATTCCGGCGGGGTTGCCAGCGGACCGATGACGACAACTTTCTTACTGCCGCTTTGTATTGGTGCCTGTGACGCGGTCGGCGGGAACGTGATGACGGACGCATTCGGCGTCGTGGCGCTTGTGGCGCTGACGCCGTTAATCGCGGTTCAGATTATGGGCATCGTATATCAGTACAAGATGAGAACCGCGGTACAGCCTGTGATGGCGGGAGCAGTTTCCTTAGATGCTATGGATGAAATCTTTGAATTTGAGGAGGACGACGAATATGACGGGTCATAGAACAAAATCGGCATACCGGATGCTGCTTCTCATCGCGACGCCGAAACTTGTCAAAAAAGCGGAAGATTTGCTGAAACAGGAAAAAATTCCGGTACAGCATCTTTTTCATGCGCAGGGCACCGCTACGAGTGAAGTGATGGATATGCTCGGACTGGACGGCATCGACAAAACGATTCTGATGAGCATGATGCCCAAAGTGTGCGCAGACGATGTGCTAAAAAAAATGCAGAAAAAGCTGCATCTCGGCATGCCGAACACGGGAATTGCCTTTACGCTGACGCTTTCGGGCAGCAGCGGGCATGTCGTTCAGCTGATGGAAGCGGTGAGAGAAGAAACGGGGCAGAAGCCCGAAGAAAGGGTTGGGGTTGAGGTGAAGGAATATCAATACAGCATGATAATGGCTATCGTGAATCAGGGATACAGCGCGGAGGTCATGGACGCCGCGAGACCGGCCGGCGCTTCCGGCGGTACCGTATTTCACAGCCGGCGCGTCGGCAGCGAGGAATCCTTGAAATTCTGGAAAATTCATGTGCAGCAGGAGCGGGAAGTCGTAATTATTCTTGCTCAGAAAGAGGATAAACTGGCGATTATGCAGGCGATCGGCCAGAAATGCGGTATGCAGAGTCCGGCGCAGGGCGTTGTGATGTCTCTGCCCGTGGATGAAATTGCGGGCCTTGACTAGTGTACTGTATCATTCACATTTCGCCAAATGGCTTGCCTGAATTTCCATCTGCGGCGTTGTCGTCGGTTAACGATGCCACCGCATCGCCTCCCTCCTCCGCCTTGCAGACTGAAAATTCATTCTGCGTCATTTGGCTGAAAATGAATGATACAGTACACCAGTACATCGAATAAGCAATATTTGATGTTTTAAAATACGAATCTTTTTACAGTGATGATAAAGCCGTCACGGATGGAGGGACGATGAACTTTTTAGAAGAGCGGATTCAAAAAGACGGAATGATAAAAGAAGGAAATGTGCTGAAAGTGGACAGCTTTCTGAACCATCAGATGGATATTGAACTGTTTGAGCGGATGGGAGAGGAATTTCGGAAGCGGTTTGCCGATGAGAAGATTGATAAAATATTGACGATTGAAGCGTCCGGCATCGGGATTGCCTGTATTGCGGCGAGGTATTTTCATGTTCCGGTGGTATTTGCCAAGAAGTCGAAAAGCGTGAATATTGAAGGTGAAATGTATATCGCGGATGTGGAATCTTTTACCCACAAATGCAAAAATCAGGTGATCGTATCCAGAAAGTTTCTTTTACCGGGGGAAAATATCCTGATCATTGACGATTTTCTCGCAAACGGCTGCGCCCTTCAGGGATTGATCTCGATTGTAGCGGAAGCGGGGGCGAATGTGGCCGGCATCGGCATTGCTGTCGAAAAGGGCTTTCAGGTTGGAGGGCGGATGATCCGCAATCTCGGTTATCATCTGGAATCCCTCGCCATCATCGATGAAATGGATGCGGAAAGCGGGAAGCTTATTTTCAGGGAACAATGAGAGAAAAATCCGGCTTGCACAGGCGGAGAACGGAAAACAAATGAGGGGTATCATACAAATGAAAAACGAGTTAAACAATATTTATCAGATAGACGGGAAGGTGCCTGTATTGAAGGCCGTTCCTTTTGGATTACAGCATATTCTGGCAATGTTCGTGGCCAATATCGCGCCGATTATTATCGTGGCCGGAGCGTGCGGCCTGTCGGCGGAACAGTCGGCAATGCTGATACAGAATGCGATGATAATCGCCGGAATCGGCACGCTGATACAGCTTTTTCCGATCTGGCGGATTGGCTCCGGCCTTCCGATTGTGATGGGCATCAGTTTTACATTCGTGTCCATTTTCTGCTATATCGGAGTGACATACGGATATTCTGCGATTCTGGGCGCGGTGCTGATTGGCGGCATTGTGGAAGGGCTGCTCGGCCTGTTCGCGGTATACTGGATTAAGATCATTACGCCGGTCGTTTCGGCAAGCGTCGTGACGGCCATTGGTTTTTCGCTTCTTTCGGTTGGGGCTTCTTCTTTCGGAGGGGGAAGCGGTGTGGAGGACTTCGGTTCCGCCCGGAACTGGATTCTTGGAACCGTTACGCTGCTGTCCTGCATTTTATTTCATGTGTTTGCCAGATCTTTCTGGAAGCAGCTGTCTGTTTTGTTCGGACTGATCGTAGGATATCTTACCGCAATCTGTATGGGAATGGTCGATTTTTCTTCGCTTGCAGGCACGGCCGTGGCGGCATTGCCGCGCATTATGCCGTTTGGCATGGAGTTTCATGCAGGCGCGATACTATCCGTCGTTCTGATTTTCCTCGTTTCCGCTACGGAAACGATTGGCGATACGTCGGCGCTCGCATCCGCCGGTCTTAACAGAGAAGCGACCAAAAAAGAAGTTTCGGGGTCTCTTGCGTGCGACGGATTTATCAGCGCGTTATCCTCTGTTTTCGGCTGCCTTCCGATTACTTCGTTCAGCCAGAATGTAGGTCTGGTGGCAATGACCAAAGTGGTCAATAAATTTGCGATCGCAACCGGGGCTGCCATTATGATTCTTGCCGGTATTTTTCCGATTTTCGGGGCGCTGCTTTCGACGCTTCCGGATGCGGTGCTGGGCGGCTGTACGATGATGATGTTCGGTACAATCGTTGTCAGCGGGTTCCAGATGGTAGGGAAATGCGGTTATTCGCAGCGCAATATTACGATCGTTGCGCTGTCGTTAAGTATCGGTATTGGCTTTACACAGGTGCCGGAAATATTTTCGATTTTTCCGCAGATTGTACAGAACGTATTTGCGGAGAACTGCGTCGCGGTTGTCTTTCTTGTTTCGATCATTCTGAATCTGGTGCTGCCGAAGGATATGGAAGCAGGCAGGGACAAGATGAATGCGGTGAAAGAATGATGTTGGAGAAAATGAAGTAAAAGGGAACAGGGAGATCGGCAGACGCATGGATAAACAGTCATTGTTGTCGTTTTACAGAGAAAAAATGCAGGATGTTTCTGTAAAAGCAGGCGGGGATACGAAACACAGAAACTACACATTAATGATTAATCATATGATCAGAAAGCTGCAGGATAAGCATATAGAGGAGATATTTGCCAGGTCGGAAAAGGAAAACTGGAGCCGGCAGAAGATTTTGGACGCAGTATTAATGAGCCGATATACGGCCAATATCATAATGATTGAACAAAGAAATAAAATCTGGCCGTATGACTATATGTCTTTTTCCAGGCGGATTGGTGAGCTGTGGGAACCATTTTGCAAAGAAATTTTTTCGCATCCTGTAAAAGAATTAAAGATCATAAAGCCGCCTTCTTTTGAAGCGGTTCAGGCAAGCATCAAAAACAAAACGGAGACTTATATCAATCGACTGCCTATCGACGATGTTATGAAAAGAACACTTCAATATTATTACAGGACACCCTGGTCCATTGTGGACAGCGGAGGCATTAAATTGAAGCTGGATCTCCATTTTTCCCAGAAAAATTCTTTACAGGAAGAAATCCATTATCATTGTGATTTTAAAAGCGGGTTTAACTCCAATGAGAAAGGAAATACAAACCGGCTGCTTTCGGTAGCCAGTGTTTACCACGCATACAGCGAAAAAGAAAAAATGATCATGTTTATTCGGCAGAAAGAGGAAGAAAATAACCATTATTTACAGACATTAAAAAATTCAGGATATTGGGAAGTATTCTGTGCGGATGAGGCCTATGGGAAAATGAAAGAATTTACCGGATTCGATTTGAGAAAATGGCTGGATGAAAATGCGGACTGGGAGAATGATATTGACAAAGAACTCAGGCAGTATCTGCAAAAAAACAATTTATTAAAATACTTGACCTGGTAAAACAAAACAGTGCCTGTCGAAGCAGAGAAATGGGAATAAATATGAAAAATATATATTGTGCCTATTATACAAATTCCGAAGCGATTACAGCGTATATGACAAAAATGCTTCATTTGGAAGATAAAAATATAGTATTGGAACCGTCTGCGGGAGAAGGTATTTTTATTGAATCCATGCTGGCAGAAAACCGGGATATTGAGATTGAAGCTTTGGACATGAACTGCGAAGCGGTAAATGTTTTAAAACATAAATTCGGTAATAGAAAAGAAGTGACGTCTATTCGTGAAACGGATACGTTATTTGACGGGCTGCTTGATATTTACGGCATGTCCGGCGGTTACTATGACAGAATCATTGGAAATCCTCCTTACGGGGCATGGCAGGATTACCGGAAACGCAAAGAACTGAAAAAGAAGTATACCGGATATTATGTGAAAGAAACATATTCCCTGTTTTTACTCAGATGTCTGGAACTGTTAAAAAATGAAGGGATTTTGTCTTTTATCATACCGGATACTTATTTATTCCTGAACATGCATGAAAGTTTGAGAAAGACGCTTTTAAGAAATGCGGAAATACAGGAAATACTCATTTTTCCATCGAATTTTTTTCCGGGGCTGAGTTTTGGATATTCCAATTTATCGATTATTACATTAAAAAAGACAGCGGAAGAACAGAAGGCTTTGGACAATGATATCAGAGTGCTGAAGGGATTTGAAAGAGTGGAGGAACTACCCGGTATTTTATCGGGGCATTACCCTGACCGGATTTGCATTAATTTTCTGAAACAATCGGAAATTATTCAGAATGTGAATGCGAGATTTTTATTAGCGGATTCTGAAGAAAAAGTATTTTTTCACAGTATCGGAGCAATATTGGGCGATTTTGCGGATGTCGTAACTGGATTTTATTGTGGGGATAACAAACGATTTATTCGGGCCAGGGGCAGGGATGTTAAAGGTGCTAATAACTATGAAATTATTCAGGAAAACCAGATTACGGAAAAGGCGTCACTGGATGGAGTTACGGAACAGGGAAAAAAATTTATTCCGTATATAAAAGGCGCTTCCGATATACGTTATATAAGAAAAACCGATAACTGGTTTGTTCAATGGGATACGGAGGCACTTCAGTATTACCATTCCAATAAGAAAGCCAGATTTCAAAATGCTGCGTTTTACTTCCGGACGGGTATTGCAGTTCCTATGGTAAAATCGAGCGTAATAAAAGCAACGTTAATTGAAAACAGGGTTTTTGACCAGTCTATTGTTGGTATTTTTCCAAAAGACCAAAAACTTTTATATTATATGCTTGCGTTATTAAATTCCGATATTGTTTGCCGGATGATACATATATTGAATCCGACGGCTAATAATTCCGCCAATTATATCAAGCAGATCCCTTTCTATATACCGTCGGAAAACGATTTGCGGAAAGTAGATCATGCCGTAGCAGATATGATACAGTCAATTTATAAAAGGGATGAAACCAAAATGAATGAAATACAGCACAGACTGAACAAATTTTTTGAAGAACGGTATATCGGGACGTGTTAATGCCGTGCCTTCAAAACAGCTGAAAAAAGCGGGCGCCTCATTGACAGTATAAGGCGCTCTTTGTATAATGAATTTAGATTTCCCAAACAGGAAATTCCTGTCCGGTATCGGAAAAAACGCGCCTGCAAAAGCAGGCAGAAAGGTGCAGATTTTGGAAAAAACCTTTAAAGAAAAATATCTTGCTGGCGAAGTGGAATTTGAAGAAATTGACGATTACAGTCAGGAGTGGGGGCTTCATGACGATTCCATGACGCTGCGGGAGTATCTGGGATTGAATGCGGAAGAGGAGGATGCCTGGGTCAGCATCAGCGACGAGGCGTTGAAAGAACTTCTGGATAAACAGCGCAGATAAGCCGCATCCCGATGAAGATGTACAAACGGGGGCAACGGACGGGAACCGGGGTATCATAAGCGTTGGCGAATGTGTCTGCATATTCGATGAATAGCGTAAAATAAGGAGGTATTATGGGAATGACAGCAGAAAAGATTAAGAAGCTGGTAGCGCAGATGACGCTGGAGGAAAAGGCGGCAATGTGTTCCGGTGCGGATTTCTGGCATACGGAGGCGGTAGCGCGGCTGGGGATTCCGGCCAGTATGGTATCGGACGGACCGCATGGACTCAGGAAGCAGGATCTGGAGGGCGACCACCTCGGCGTAAACGACAGTATCAAAGCGGTCTGCTTTCCGGCCGGATGCGGAACGGCGGCTTCTTTTAACCGGGAGCTGTTGACGGAAATGGGAGAAGCTCTTGGAAATGAATGCCAGGTGGAAGGCGTCAGCGTTATTTTAGGGCCCGCGGTGAACATCAAGCGTTCCCCTTTGTGCGGACGTAATTTTGAATACTATTCGGAAGATCCGCTCGTAGCTTCGGAGATGGCCGGCGCATTGATCAAAGGCATACAAAGCAAAAATGTGGGCACCAGCATCAAGCATTTTCTGGCGAATAATCAGGAAACGAGAAGAATGTCCGGCGATTCCCGTGTGGATGAGCGGACGCTTAACGAGATTTATCTGGCGGCTTTCGAGGGGGCTGTGAGGAAACAGAAACCCTGGACCGTCATGTGTTCCTATAACAAGATAAACGGGACTTATGCGGCGGAGAACCATAAATATCTGACCGAGACGCTGCGCGGCCAGTGGGGCTTTGACGGATATGTCATGAGTGACTGGGGCGCTGTCAATAACAGGGTGGAGGATTTAAAGGCGGGTCTTGATCTGGAGATGCCGACATCTCTCGGCGCAAACGACAAACTGATCGTCGGAGCGGTTCAGTGCGGCAATCTGGATGAAAGCGACGTGGACACCGCGGTAGAACGCATCCTGAACATCGTATTCCGCTATGAGGAAAACCGTGATAAGAACGCTGTCTGGGATAAGGATAAAGACCATGAGCTGGCGAGAAAAGTAGCGGAAGAAACGATCGTGCTTTTAAAGAACGACGGCATTCTTCCTCTGAATGAGAAAGAAGAGATTGCCTTTATCGGAAAATATGCAGCGAAGCCGAGATTCCAGGGCGGCGGCAGTTCTCATATTAACAGCCATAAAATAACATCTGCTATGGACGCCGTAGAGGGAATGGCAAATATCACTTATGCGCAGGGATATAGCGATGATGTGGATAAAACGGATGCAAAGCTTCTGGAAGAAGCCGTAGAAGCGGCGAAGAAGGCAAAGGCGGCGGTTATTTTTGCAGGACTTCCGGATGCCTTCGAATCGGAGGGCTTTGACAGGCAGCATATGCGTATGCCGGACTGCCAGAACGAACTGATCGAAAAAATAACGGAAGTACAGCCGAATACAATCGTTGTACTGCATAATGGTTCTCCGGTGGAGATGCCCTGGATTGACCGGGTAAAAGGCATCGTGGAGGCATATCTGGGCGGCCAGGCGGTCGGTGGTGCGGTATGCGATATTCTGTTCGGCAAAGTGAACCCGAGCGCAAAACTGCCCGAGACATTTCCGCGCAAACTGGAAGATAATCCGTCCTATCTTTCCTATTTCGGTGAGGGAGATGTGGTGGAATACCGGGAAGGCATTTTTGTCGGATACCGTTATTATGATAAGAAAAAGATGGATGTGCTGTTTCCGTTCGGCTACGGATTATCTTACACGACGTTTGAGTATTCTAACCTCACCGTCGACAAGGAGTGCATGAAAGATACGGATACGATGACCGTTACGGTGGACGTAACCAATACGGGCAGAGTGACCGGCAAAGAAGTGGTACAGCTGTATATTGCGGATAAGGAAAGCACGGTAATCCGTCCGGTGAAAGAACTGCGCGATTTTGCAAAAGTGGAGCTGGCGCCGGGAGAGACGAAGACGGTTACCTTTACGTTAGACAAGAGAGCTTTCGCCTATTATAGTGTCAGGATACACGACTGGCATGTGGAGACCGGCGAGTTCGATATTCTGATCGGTAAATCTTCCAGAGACATCGTACTTGACAAGACCGTTACCGTAGAATCGACTGTGAAGATTCCTTTCGTATATACGACGGATACGACAATGGGAGATGTGATGGCGGATCCCAGAGCATGGGAAATTGTACAGCCGCTTGTGGCTAAAGGTATTTTTGGCGGCGAGAAGAAAAAAGAAGACGGCGGGGCGGCGTCGGAGGCGATATCCGATGAAATGAATGCGGCGATGATGAAATATATGCCGCTTCGCGGACCGGTCAGCTTCGGCGGTCAGGTGTCCATGCGGGATATTCAGAAGATCGTGGATCAGCTAAATTCTCTGGAATAATTTTTGAATGAAAAGCATCGGCAATATAGAATCCCTTCCGGCGCGGAGGCGCCCGGAAGGGATTTTGCTTGACTGTCCTGTTACTGTACGGTTTATAATATTTACAAAGGAGATATTGTGATGTATGAAGATTATAAAGATAAAGGGCTCAGCCTTCTGAAAAAGGGACAGAAAGGAATTATACACGCAATTTTCAGCCGTTTCGGGCTGGTTCTTTTAATGCTTCTTGCCCAGGTGTTGATTCTGTTCAGCATATTCCAGTGGTTTGAAGAATTTCTGCCTCATATTATGGGAGGAACTGTGCTGTTTACATTTGTTATGGTGATTTACCTATTAAACAGCAGAATCGATCCGGCGGCAAAAATCACATGGCTGATCGTCATAATGCTGCTGCCTGTATTCGGCGTGCTTTTATTTGCGTATACCCAGAGCGAGATCGGACACAGAGCCTTGAAAGTGCGTATTAACAGGACGATTGCGGATACGAAAGACTGTATAGTACAGTCGGAGGAAACCATGCGGAAATTTACCGAAGAAAACAGGGGAGCGGCGGCGCTGGCCCATTATATGCACAGAAGCGGCTGCCATCCGGTTTATGAGAAAACAGCCGTTACTTATTTCCCGTTAGGGGAAGACAAATTTGCGGAGATGTTAAAGCAGCTTGAAAAAGCGGAACATTTTATTTTCATGGAATATTTTATTGTGGACGAAGGCCTGATGTGGGGCAAAATTTTGGAGATTCTTGCGAAGAAAGCAGCTCAGGGCGTGGACGTCCGCGTTATGTATGACGGAACATGCGAGTTTGCGCTGCTGCCGCGGGACTATCCGAAACGGCTGAAAAAATTAGGGATTCAGTGTAAAGTTTTTTCGCCGGTAACGCCCTTTATTTCTACCCATTATAATTACAGAGATCACAGGAAGATTCTGGTGATCGACGGACATACGGCATTTAACGGCGGGGTAAATCTGTCGGACGAATATATCAATGCCAAACCGAAATTCGGGCATTGGAAGGATACGGCCGTTATGCTGAAGGGCGAGGCGGTGAAAAGCTTTACGCTGATGTTTTTGCAGATATGGGATTTTGACGAAAAAGAAACGGAGTATGCACATTTTTTATCTTACCCGTCAATGCCTGTTGAGGAAGCGAAAGGCTATGTTATTCCTTACGGAGACTGTCCGTTAGATGATGATAAACTGGGTGAGCGGGTCTATATGGATATGCTGAACAGGGCTCATAAATGCGTACATATTATGACGCCGTATCTGATTCTGGATGGTGAAATAGAAGCGGCACTCAAATTTGCGGCGGAGCGGGGCGTGGAAGTTGCGCTGATTCTGCCGGGCATTCCGGATAAAGCCATCCCTTACGCGCTGGCCAAGACGCATTATAAGTCGCTGTTAGAATCCGGTGTGAAGATTTATGAATATACGCCGGGATTCGTCCATGCGAAAGTTTGTGTCAGCGATGCGCTGGAAGCGGTAGTCGGCACGATCAATCTGGATTACCGGAGCCTGTACCATCATTTTGAATGCGCAACATACTTGTATGATGCGGACTGCGTTTCGGCAATAGAAGCGGATTTTCAGGATGTACGGGCCAAATGCAGACAGGTTACAAAAGAAACGGTGCGAAAGGAAAAATGGCACGTAAAGCTGACAGGATGCCTGATGAAAGCAATCGCCCCTTTGTTGTGAGCCTCAGGCTTACACGGTTTTTGGGCATTTGTTTCAAAAAAAAGCCGTTTCGTAACATATTATTTCTGCTTTCTAAAGAATTGGCTCCTAGCAGCCGATATAAACGATAAGCGGGTATGGCAAAACGGATTTTGCCAATACGACAGATGTTTTGCTCGGTCGTACAGGCTGAGCGGAAAAAACGACAGGGAGGTTGACAATATGGCAATGCAGTTAGCGGGAACAAGAAATAACAGGATGGTACACCAGAATGCGAACGCGCAGGCGCGCAGAGACGCAAGAGGAAACAGCCGCAGTCAGAAAAATGGCATGAAGAACGGTTCTATTAATATGAATGAACTGAACGGAAATAAGGATATCATTCTGAAACGGAAGCAGCGCGCGCAGGCGCGGGCCATGAAAGTTGTAAGTGATGCCTGGCTGGGAGATAAAAAGATACAGTGGGGAATTGATGAAAGTAAAGCGCGGATTCAGGAGTATCGGGCAGCGGCGTCGGAAGAAACCGATACGATTATGGAGCTCAGGGAAAAGAAGACGGCCCTTATGGAAGAATACGGCGTAGAAGAAGGCAGCGGTGAATATCAGGAACTGCTGGAGAAACAGCAGCAGTCGCTGAAGGATCCGGGTATTGTAATGACGGATAAAGAGAAGGAACGGCTGGCTCAGCTGAAGGAGTATCAGACACGGGCGGATGCGATAGACGGTTCCATACAGCATCACGAGGATAAACTGTATAAAGCCGAAGCAGGCATCGCAGGGGAAAATGCAGGTATTCGTGCTGTCAGACTGGAAAATCTGAAACACCATTCGATGCTGGATGCGCAGCAGGAAGCGGAGAAGATTAAAAAAGCGGCCAGTGAGGAAGCCATGGGTATGCTGATCGGAGAAGGACAGGAACATATTCAGGAAGAACTGGAAGAGAAGAAAGAAGAAGCGGAAAAGAAAGCCGAAGAGAAGGAAGAACAGGAAGAGAAAATCGAAGAAGCAAGAGAAGAGAAAGAAGAGCTCCAGGAAAAGCTGGAAATCAAACAGGAAGAGAACCGCAATGTAGAAGAAATTGAAGAAGACCAGCGTGAGAGCGCAAGAGAACAGGCAGACATCATTGAAGACGCGCAGATTTATTCTACGAATCAGTCTAGCTTCCCTTCCAAAGTGCAGACGGAAATCAAGGCGATGCTTCAAAAGATGAAACTTCTGGACGAGGATATCAAGGGTGCGAAGATAGACGATGTGCTGTAACAGAACGACGGATATCATGTTTTTCGAGGTACTGCCAAAAAATAAAACGGACACGACCGCAGCAAATGCGCTTGTGTCCGTTTTGATTTCTATATTTCAGGGGAGAATGCGGAGCATTCTCTTAATCGTCGCCGCCGGGCGACGGCTTTATGCTGTATGGAAAGAGCAGCAGTATGAATCATTTCAGGGGAGAATGCGGAGCATTCTCTTAATCGTCGCCGCCGGGCGACGATTTTTTGTACTCCAGAGCGGCAGCAACGAATCCGCGGAATAACGGATGAGGTCTGTTCGGTCTGGATTTTAACTCCGGATGTGCCTGCGTCGCGACGAAAAAAGGATGTTCCGATAGCTCGCACATCTCAATGATGCGTCCGTCCGGAGAAAGCCCCGACAGTTTCATGCCGTGTTCCGTCAAAACGGTGCGGTAATCGTTATTGACTTCATAGCGGTGTCTGTGCCTCTCATGAATGGTATCCTCTCCGTATAACTCGCGGGCTTTGGAGTTCTTGTCCAAAACGCATGGATAGGAGCCCAGACGCAGCGTGCCGCCGATATCTTCCACATCGCTCTGATCGGGCATCAGTGCGATTACGGGATGCGTTGTGGAAGGATCCAGTTCAATGCTGTGGGCGTCGTTATAGCCGATTACATTTCTCGCAAATTCCACAATGGATAACTGCATGCCGAGACAAAGTCCCAGATACGGAATCTTATTTTCTCTGGCATAGCGGATAGCATGAAGCATACCCTCAATGCCCCGGTCGCCGAAGCCGCCCGGAACGAGAATGCCGTTGACATTCTTTAATATTTCCGCCGCGTTGTCCGCCGTAACCGTTTCGGAATCCACCCATTTCAGGTCTACGACGCAGCGGTTGGAAATACCGCCGTGTTTTAAGGCCTCCACAACGCTGATATAGGCGTCGTGAAGCTGTGTGTATTTGCCGACGAGGGCAATCGTAACTTCGTCGGTCGGAGTCCGCAGAGATTCTACCATGAGTTTCCAGTCGGTCAGATCGGGCTCAGGACATTCCAGGTTCAGACATTCGCATGCAACCTGGGCAAGACGTTCTTTTTCCATTGCCAGAGGCGCTTCGTATAAGTATTCGACATCCAGATTCTGCAGCACGTGATTGTTCGGCACGTTACAGAAGAGGGCTATTTTATCTTTTAATCCCTGATCTAACGGATATTCGCTGCGGCATACAATAATGTCCGGCCAGATACCCATCCCCTGTAACTCTTTTACGCTGGCCTGCGTCGGTTTTGTTTTCATTTCCTGAGAAGCTCTTAGATAGGGAATCAGGGTAACATGAATCAGGATTGCATTATCCCGGCCGACTTCATGCTGGAACTGACGGATGGATTCGAGGAAAGGCTGGCTTTCGATATCGCCCACCGTACCGCCGACTTCGATGATGGCAATTCGCGTCTCTTTATCGGTGAAATTCCGGTAAAAACGGCTCTTGATTTCGTTTGTAATATGAGGAATGACCTGTACGGTTCCGCCGCCGTAATCGCCCCGGCGTTCTTTCTGGAGAACGGACCAGTAAACTTTCCCTGTCGTAACATTTGAATTTTTATCCAGATTTTCATCGATAAAACGTTCGTAATGTCCGAGATCCAAGTCTGTTTCCGTACCGTCTTCCGTTACAAATACTTCGCCGTGCTGAATCGGGTTCATTGTGCCGGGATCGATGTTAATATACGGATCAAATTTCTGCATGGTTACCTTGTAACCGCGCGCTTTCAATAATCTGCCCAAAGATGCGGCGGTGATTCCCTTGCCGAGGCCGGAAACGACGCCGCCCGTTACGAATACATATTTTACAGCCATATTATCCTCTTTCTTTAATGTTGTGCAATTTGATACTGTATGAAACTTCTCCAAACTACGAAGAATCGCTGTAAGCGATTCTTTGAGATGAACAAAATCCCTGTAACAAATTTTGTTCATCTTATTATACAATGCCGATGTGGAAAAAATCTACCATAAAAGCAAATTTTATGAAAAAACTTTAGAAATCTTTAATACTTGTGTTCATAAATTCATAATTCCCTTATTGATTTATAAAAAGGTGTTCCATATAATATAAGGATAGAGAAAACTACGGCTGAAATGCCGCGGGCTGAGAGAGAGGTATAAACAGTAAAGATGGATCAAAATCTTAACCAATATGACGGTAATTATAATAACGGCGGTAATAATCAGAACCGCGGGCCGGATAAACAGGGAGGCCCGGGGAGCAGCGGGAATGACCCGAAGAAGCAAAGTCTGATTATTCTGGTAATCGCCGCGCTGATCACGCTGTTCAGCATCAGCATGTTTATGAAATTCATGACGGGCTCGAACAATCAGGAGATCAGCTACAACGATTTTATCGAAATGATAGAAAAAGATGAAATCAAAAGCGTTGTAGTGGATTCCGACCGGATTACCATACAGCCGAAACAGGCTGAGAACAACAATCCGTTTTTGTATGTATACGGCGGCGGGACAACCTACTATACCGGGAAAATGGAAGATGACGATAAACTCACCGCGAGACTGTTGGAACATGATATCATGATTAAAAAGCAGGTGGCGGACAGTTCCAGCGTCATTATTACGGTTCTTGTCTATTATATTCTGCCGATTCTGCTCATGTGGGGACTGCTCAGTCTTCTTTTCCGTAAAATGGGAAAAGGCGGACCGATGGGCGTCGGAAAGAGCAATGCCAAAGTATATGTGCAGAAAGAGACGGGCATTACGTTTCAGGATGTGGCCGGCGAAGACGAGGCGAAGGAATCCCTTGTAGAGGTGGTGGATTTTCTGCATAACCCCGGAAAATATTCCAAAATCGGAGCCAGGCTTCCCAAAGGCGCTCTTCTGGTAGGACCTCCCGGAACCGGTAAGACGCTTCTGGCAAAGGCGGTGGCGGGAGAAGCACATGTGCCTTTCTTTTCCCTGTCCGGTTCGGATTTTATCGAACTGTATGTGGGCGTCGGCGCTTCCCGTGTCCGCGACCTGTTTAAAGAGGCGGAGAAAAATGCGCCGTGTATCGTTTTTATCGATGAAATCGATGCCATCGGCAGAAGCCGTGATTCCAAATACGGAGGCGGAAATGAAGAACGGGAGCAGACACTGAACCAGCTCCTTTCCGAAATGGACGGTTTTGACGGAAAGAACGGCATCATTATTCTGGCGGCGACCAACCGGCCGGAAATACTGGATAAGGCATTGCTTCGTCCGGGCCGCTTCGACAGAAGAATCATCGTAGATAAGCCCGATTTGAAGGGCCGGGTGGAAATTCTGAAAGTTCATGCCAAAGATGTTCTGATGGATGAATCGGTTGATCTGGACGAGATCGCTCTTGCGACGTCCGGCGCTGTCGGTTCCGATCTGGCAAATATGATAAATGAGGCGGCAATCAATGCGGTAAAAATGGGCAGGGAATTTGTCAGTCAGAAAGATTTGTTCGATGCGGTAGAGCAGGTGCTTGTCGGAAAAGAAAAGAAAGACCGGATTATGAGCAAGGAGGAACGGAAGATCGTTTCCTATCATGAAGTCGGCCACGCGCTTGTCAGCGCATTACAGAAAAATTCGGAGCCGGTGCAGAAGATCACGATCGTGCCGAGGACGATGGGTGCGCTCGGTTATGTCATGCATGTTCCGGAAGAAGAAAAATATCTGAATACCGAAGCGGAGCTGCGCGACAGGCTGGTAGGGCTTCTCGGAGGCCGCGCGGCGGAGGAAATCGTATTCGATACGGTAACGACCGGAGCCGCAAACGACATCGAACAGGCGACCAGCATTGCCCGGAATATGATCACGAGATTCGGCATGAGCAAGAAATTTGGACTGATGGGGCTTGCCACGGTGGAAAGCCAGTATCTGGACGGCAGCGCATCTTTGACATGTTCGGATGTGACGGCGGCCGATATCGATACGGAAGTCATGAAAATGCTGCACGACAGCTATAAACAGGCGAAGAAGCTTCTGAAATCCAACAGGGATATTATGGATAAGCTGGCGTCATACCTGATCGAGAAAGAGACGATAACCGGAAAAGAATTCATGAAGATATACCGGAAGGAAAAAGGCCTCCCGGAGCCGGAAGAAGAGGAAGAGAAAGACAAAAAAGAGAAACCGGACACCGGGACACCGGACGCATCGGTAAATCAGAATGCGGTGCAGAATACACCGCAGGATCAGAACGCACCGATGTTTTCGGGCACGCCGCAGGGCGGCCAGAATGCGCCGACGATTTCGAACGTGCCGCAGGGCCAGAATATGCCGGCGGCTCCGAACACAGCGCAGGGTCAGAATATACCGACGATTTCGAACATGCCGCCGAGCCAGAGCGCGCAGGCGGCCCCGAATACGCAGCAGGGGCAGACCATGCAGGGCGGCCAGAACGTTCATACAGGATGGACAATTCCCGGAAATTCGGGTATGCCGGCGGGGTATTACAGGGAAGAACTGCGGGCGGACGGCTCTAATGTGGGATTGTTTTCACATTCCAGCATCCGGCCGGAACCGACGGTCTCGGGTGCGGCGTTGAATCAGATGCCCAATCCGGCGGCTATGCCGGATGCGGATTTTTCCCGGACACTGGCAGCGAAGTCGGAGCAGATATCGCAGGCGGCACAGCAGATGCCGCAGCATGGAACGGATACGGAACCGCAGACGGAAAGACGGGAGGAATCCCCGGCGGACAGCGGAAAGAAAGAATAACGGTGAACCTGAGGCAAAGCCTGTTCGTACAAAAAGGCTTTGCCTTATTTCCGCAAAAAGAGGGACAGGCACAGAAGGTCCCCGGATGGAGAAAGAAATGTTTGACGTAACGGAAGAGCTGAAAAAACTCCCGAACAGCCCGGGGGTCTATATCATGCACGATGCGGATGATTCGATAATTTATGTGGGAAAGGCTGTCAATCTGCATAACCGAGTTCGTTCGTATTTTCGGAAAATCGTGGGGCGGGGCCCTCAGATTGACAAAATGGTGGAGCAGATTGCCCGTTTCGAATATATCGTGACCGATTCGGAGCTGGAAGCGCTTGTGCTGGAAAATAACCTGATCAAGGAACACAGCCCGAAATATAATACGATGTTAAAGGATGACAAGACTTATCCTTATATCAAAGTGACAGTGGCCGAGGAATATCCGCGGATTCTGTTTTCCAGAGAGATGAAAAAAGACCGTTCCAAATATTTCGGGCCGTATACGAGTGCGGCTTCGGTTAAGGATACGATAGAGCTGATGAACAAGTTATACCAGCTCAGGACATGCAGCCGGAAACTGCCGCGGGATATCGGTCTGGACCGTCCCTGCCTGAACTATCATATCAAACAGTGCCTTGCGCCCTGCCAGGGTTATATCGGCAGGGACGAATACCGGGAACGCATGGAACAGGCGTTGGACTTTTTGAACGGGAACTATAAACCTGTTCTGCGGGAGCTGGAACAGAAGATGCAGGAGGCTTCGGAGCAGCTCGCTTTTGAGGACGCCATTCGCTATCGGGATTTATATAACAGCGTAAAAAGCGTGGCGCAGAAGCAGAAGATTACGGACAGCGACGGTGAGGATAAGGATATTATCGCGCTTGCGAAGGATGAGAGCGACGCGGTGGTTCAGGTATTTTTTGTGCGGGACGGGAAATTAATCGGCCGTGAACATTTTTATATGACGAATGTGGCCGGATATGACAAAGCCCAGATTCTGCTCGATTTTGTGAAGCAGTTTTATGCGGGAACGCCTTATATCCCGAAAGAACTGATGCTTCAGGAACAGATAGAAGACCTTGAAATACTGGAGAAATGGCTGAGCACGAGAAAGGGAAGCAGAGTATATCTGCGCGTACCGAGAAAAGGCTATAAAGAAAAACTGGTGGAGCTGGCGGCGCAGAACGCCCAGCTTGTCCTGAGTCAGGATAAAGAGCGTATCAAACGGGAAGAAGGGCGCACGATCGGCGCGGTGCGGGAGATCGCGGCGCTGCTCGATCTGGAAAATATTCACCGCATGGAGGCTTTCGACATTTCCAATATCAGCGGCTTTGCCAATGTGGGTTCCATGGTCGTGTATGAGAAGGGAAAACCCAAGCGGAGCGATTACAGAAAATTCAAAATTCAGTCGGTATCCGGGCCGGACGACTATGCCTGCATGAAAGAAGTCCTGACGAGGCGTTTTGTGCATGGCATGGAAGAGCGGATGGAACTTGACAGGAAAGCGATCGACAAAGAGTTTGGCAGCTTTACCAAATTCCCGGATCTGCTGTTAATGGACGGCGGAAAGGGACAGGTCAACATCGCTTTGCAGGTACTGGAAGAATTACAGATTAACATTCCGGTATGCGGTATGGTCAAAGACGATAATCACAGGACGCGGGGACTGTATTATCGGAATGCGGAAATTCCAATTGATACGCATTCGGAAGGGTTTAAGCTGATCACAAGGATTCAGGACGAAGCGCACCGCTTTGCAATCGAATATCATCGTTCGCTGCGCTCCAAAGCCCAGGTTAAATCGGTGCTGGATGAAATCCCGGGTGTCGGTCCGGCCCGCCGCAAAGCGTTGATGCGGCACTTTAAATCCATCGAGGATATTAAAAACGCGGAAATCGAACAGTTGAGCGAGGTCCCGGAAATACCGGAACACATCGCCGGGCAGATTTATGATTTTTTCCACGGGTCCGGGGATTGATTGCCGTCAGGGAATTGTGGTACAATAGACGCAGGTCCTATGGACTTGCGTCTATTGTCATAGTTGAAAACAGGAATATACGTTAAAGGAGAGGGGTTATGGCAAGTATCAGTCTGACAAAAGTAATTGAAAAATGGAAATGGGAAAATCTGACGCCGGAAATCGATATTTCCAAAATTAAGATCACGCAGCCCGACATCAACCGGCCTGCACTGCAGCTTGCAGGATATTTCGAGCATTTTGAGGCAACCCGCCTTCAGGTAGTCGGTTTTGTAGAGTATTCCTATATGAATGGTCTGGATGAAGAGAAGCAGTTGGAAATCTATGAGAAACTGCTGAATAATCCGATTCCGGGCATTGTTTTTTGCAGGGAACTGCATCCGAACGATTTGTTCAGGGAAGTTGCCGTTAAATATGGTGTTCCGCTTCTGATGAGCAATAAAGCGACTTCGGCCTGCATGGCGGAAATCATTCGATGGCTGAACGTACAGCTTGCCCCCTGTATTTCGATTCACGGTGTACTGATAGACGTTTATGGTGAAGGCGTGCTGATTACCGGAGAGAGCGGCATCGGTAAATCGGAAGCCGCTCTGGAACTGATTAAGAGGGGACACCGTCTGGTGACGGACGATGTGGTGGAACTGCGAAGAGTCAGCGCGGACACGCTGATCGGCACCGCACCGAATATTACGAAGCATTTTATCGAACTGCGCGGCATCGGCATTATCGATGTGAAAGCGCTTTTTGGTGTATCGAGCGTTCGGGAGACGCAGAATATTGATCTCGTCATCCATTTGGAAGACTGGGACAAAGAAAAAGAATATGACCGCCTCGGCATGGAAGAAGAATATATAGAATATCTTGGAAATAAAGTAGTCTGCCATAATATTCCGATCAGACCGGGACGTAATCTGGCGATTATCTGCGAGTCCGCGGCGATTAATCACCGGCAGAAGAAAATGGGGTATAATGCGGCACAGGAACTTTATCAGCGCGTACAGAAATCCCTCGCGCAGAGGCGGGAAGAGGAATAAAACAATCGATCTGAAAGAATGCTCTTAAAGCCGGGAAGTGGAGCGCGGATAATCGGGCTGTGAGAAGTGGTTCCTAAAGAAACAGTAAAGAAGGAAAAGAAAGGGAAATTGGGATATGGCAAATCATGTATTCGGGGTGGATGTAGGCGGTACTACGGTAAAATTGGGGCTGTTCGATCTGGACGGCAATGTAATTGATAAGTGGGAGATTCCGACGAGGACAGAGAACGGCGGAAAAGAGATTCTGCCTGATATTGCGAAGAGCATCCGGGAAAAAATGAAGGAAAAAGAACTTGCGGCTCAGGATGTGGCGGGCGTCGGCGTCGGTGTACCCGGTCCGGTTGACGGAAACGGTATCGTACACAAAGCCGTTAATCTCGGCTGGGAACAGTTCGACCTGAAAAAGGAACTGACCGGACTGCTTGGCGGAATGCGCGTAGAGGGCGGCAATGACGCCAATGTGGCTGCGCTCGGTGAAATGTGGAAAGGCGGCGGACAGGGTTACAGGAATCTGGTCGCTGTTACGCTTGGTACCGGTGTCGGAGGCGGCATCATTATCAACGGTGAAATTATGACGGGTTCTAACGGAGCGGGCGGCGAGATCGGCCATATCCATGTAGAAGATAATGAGACGGAACGCTGCGGCTGCGGAAATCTCGGCTGTCTGGAAGAATATGCTTCCGCAACGGGAATCGTCAGACTGGCAAACAGAACGCTGGCTGCGAGCGATAAAGAAAGCGTATTAAGAAACGGTGAAGTTTCCGCAAAAGCGGTTTTTGACGCGGTGAAGGCGGGGGATAAACTGGCAGTCGAAACTGCCCGGAAGTTTGGCGAATATCTCGGAAAAGGGCTTGGCGTGATTGCGGGCATTCTCGATCCGGAAATTATTGTAATCGGCGGCGGCGTTTCAAAAGCCGGCGAAGTGCTTTTTGAGTATATAAAACCACCTTTTGAGAGGACTGCATTCCAGGGCTGCAGAAACACGATTTTTGCGCTTGCCACACTTGGAAATGACGCAGGAATATATGGTGCGGCAAAAATGGTATTGGATTGAGAATATCATTGCAGTAAACTGTTCCGACAGGAAGTATTAGATTGAAAATTCGGCATATAATGAGACAGACATCATATATTTTAGAAATGAGACGGTGCGGAAATTGAGCTTGAACAGATCCATGTATGAATTTATTAAAAATATCATTCCCAAAGAAAGAATTTTTTTCGATGAGCCCATGAGCGCTCATACGACTTTCCGGATAGGCGGGGCGGCGGAATGTATGGTTTTAATAGAGCAGGAAGAAGAACTGCTGAAACTCGTCCCCTATCTGAACCAGATAGAAGAGAATTACTTTATTCTCGGAAACGGAAGCAATCTGTTAGTCGGAGATAAAGGATACCGGGGAGTGATTATCAAACTCGGAGAAGGGATGAACCGGATTTCGGTAGACGGAAACCGTATTCACGCGCAGGCGGGGGCTCTTTTATCGAAGACAGCTGCTGCCGCAAGAGATGCGGAGCTTTCCGGTATGGAGTTTGCGGCGGGGATTCCGGGAAGCATCGGCGGCGGCGTTGTAATGAATGCGGGTGCATATGACGGCGAGATGAAGCAGATCACGGAATCTGTCAAGGTGATGGATAAAGAGGGAAAAATCATGGTGCTGGACAACGATACGATGGAGTTCGGCTACCGTACCAGCATCATAAAGAACAGGCCTTTTATCGTGCTGGAAGTAACGCTGCGGATGCAGCCGGGGAACAAAGATGAAATTCAGTCAAAAATGAAAGAACTGATGGAGAAGCGGCAGAGCAGGCAGCCTTTAAATTATCCGAGTGCAGGCAGTACATTTAAGAGGCCGGAAGGATATTTTGCGGGAAAACTGATTATGGATGCAGGCCTGCGTGGATACCGCATCGGAGACGCCCAGGTATCGGATAAACATTGCGGGTTTGTCGTGAATATCGGAAATGCGTCGGCGGCGGATGTAAAAGAAGTAATTGAGGAAGTACAGGAAAGGGTGAAAGACCGCTTTCATGTAAGACTGGAGCCGGAAGTGATTTTTCTGGGCGATTTTTAAAAATACAACAGATAAGAAAGAGATGTGCATACATGAGATTTGTAGTAGTGACCGGCATGAGCGGCGGGGGGAAAAGAACAGCGCTTAAAATGCTGGAAGATCTGGGTTTTTACTGTGTCGATAATCTTCCGGTATCTTTGATAGAAAAATTTGTGGAACTGATCATCCGGCCGGGCGGTGAGATCACCAAAGTGGCGCTGGGACTGGATGTGCGTTCCGATCAGCCGTTTAACGCTGCGCAGAAAGCGCTGGAACAGCTGCGGGAGAACGGCTATCTGTATGAAATTTTGTTTATGGATGCGAGCGATGCCGCGTTGATAAAACGATATAAGGAAACGCGGAGAAAGCATCCGGTATCGCCGGACGGCCGGATAGAGGAAGGCGTAGAGAAGGAAAGAAAGATACTGAAAAGTATTAAGAAGAAGGCGGATTATGTCATTGATACCTCCAATCTGCTGACGAGAGAACTGAAAGAAGAGCTGGACCGGATTTTTGTTCTGAACGAGGAATACAATTCCCTGATGGTAACGATACTGTCTTTTGGGTTCAAAAATGGGATACCGGCGGATGCCGATCTGGTGTTCGACGTCAGATTTTTGCCGAATCCTTTTTATATAGAAGAATTGAAGTACAAAACAGGAAACGACAAAGAGGTGCAGGATTATGTCATGGGCTTTCAGGAGGCACCGGAATTTCTGGACAGGCTGACGGGTATGCTGGATTTCCTGATTCCCAATTATATCCGGGAAGGAAAATACCAGCTGGTGATCGGTATAGGCTGCACGGGCGGAAAGCACAGGAGTGTTACGCTCGCAAACGAATTGTATGGGCATATGAAAGACAAAGGAAATTATGGGCTGAAACTGTACCACAGAGATTGCGGCGTGCAGTCGTAAGTGCTGTGGGCGGAAGAAATTTGGAGGAACAGCGATGTCATTTTCCGGTACGGTAAAAGAAGAGCTGGCGGCATACATCAGCCCGGCGAGACATTGTCAGTTAGCGGAGCTGGCGGCGTTTTTCCACTTTGGCGGACGCCTGACAGAAGACGGATGCCATATAAAATTCGATATGGAAAATGATGCGATTGCCAGAAAGTGCTTTACATTATTGCAAAAAACATTTAATATTAATAATGTTATGCGGGAAGCAGACGAAGAAAAAATTTTTCAGGCGTTGCATTTATACGATGAAGAACATCATATAAAACCGCCGGATACTCCGGTAAATGCTCTTTTGATTAAGAACAGCTGCTGCGCGCGCGCTTATTTACGAGGCGCGTTTCTGTGTGCCGGTTCTATGAGCGACCCGGAGAAAAGCTATCACCTGGAATTTGTCTGTAACAGGCCGGAACAGGCCGGACAGCTTCAGAATATCATTCAGGAATTTCAGATAGAGGCTAAGACGATAAAACGCAAGAAGTATTATGTGGTATATTTAAAAGAGGGTTCCGGTATCGTGGATTTACTCAATGTAATCGGAGCACATGTATCATTGATGAATTTAGAGAACCTTCGTATTGTTAAGGAAATGCGAAATTCCATTAACAGACGCGTCAACTGCGAGGCAGCTAATATTACCAAGACCGTAACGGCAGCATCCAGGCAGATAGAAGATATTCTGCTGATTAAAAAGCACTATGGGTTTGAGAACCTTCCGGACAATCTGCGGCAGATGGCCGAAATTCGTCTGGAATATCCGGAAGCGCCGCTGAAAGAACTTGGAGAATATCTGGAACCTGCGGTCGGGAAATCCGGTGTAAACCATCGGCTGCGGAAATTGAGTGAGATTGCTGAAGATATGAGGTGATAAAAGGAGGAGAAGTTATGATTCAAAAATCTGTCCAAATCAAATTGGAGGGCGGCTTGGAGGCAAGACCTGTTGCAATGCTTGTGCAGGTGGCGAGCCAGTACGACAGCAGCGTGTACATCGAGTCGGCGAACATGAAGGTGAATGCCAAGAGTATTATGGGCATGATGGGCCTTGGGCTCAACTGCGATGAAGCTGTGACCGTTATTGCGGATGGCGATGACGAAGAGGCGGCAGTTGCAGGAATTGAAAAATTTTTAGGCGGCGGTCAGTAAGGCAGAATATAAAAAAGATTCCCATCCGGGAGTCTTTTTTTCACAAAAAACATCTTTTTGACAGTCATGAAAGGAGGATGTCATGGACAGGAGAATGCTTTTTGTTTATAACCCGAAAGCGGGTAAGGCACAGATCAAGAGTAATCTGATCGATATCATCGATATTTTCGTAAAGGCCGGATATGAAGTGACGGCCTATCCGACACAGGGGCCGGGGGATGCTGTTCGGGCCGTAAGGGAACGCGGGAAAGGATACGATATTGTCGTGTGCAGCGGCGGCGACGGCACGCTCGACGAGGTAGTCACCGGTATGATGAAGAGTGAAGAAAAGCTGCCGATCGGTTATGTGCCCGCGGGCAGTACCAATGATTTCGCGAACAGCCTCGGTATTCCGAGAAGCATGATCAAAGCGGCGGATGTAGTAGTGAACGGTCAGAGCTTTGCCTGTGACATCGGAGCATTTAATGACGATACCTTTATTTATGTGGCGGCGTTCGGAATTTTCACGGATGTATCTTACGAGACGCGGCAGGATATCAAAAATATGCTTGGGCATACGGCCTATCTGCTGGAGGGCGTAAAAAGGCTTTCCTCCATTAAATCCTACCGGATGAAAATAAGTTATGAGGATGTCTGTCTGGAAAACGAATACATTTACGGCATGATTACCAATTCCAATTCTGTCGGCGGCTTTAAAGGAATTACGGGAAAGAACGTGGAGCTGAATGACGGCCTGTTTGAAGTAACGTTAGTGAAAAAGCCGGCGAATTTACTGGAAATGAACAAAATCATAACGGCGCTTGTCGATAAGAGAGTTCATTCGGATGCTTTCCGCAGTTTTAAGACATCCAGGATTACAATAGAATCCGACCAGGATGTGGCATGGACGTTAGACGGTGAATTTGGCGGAAATCACAGGAAGGCCATGATTGAAAATAAGAACGGGGCGCTGGAGATCCGGGTGCCCGAATAAAAAGTTCAGCTCACGCCATTCGCAGAACAGAGGCTGTGCTCAGTTCAGCTCACGCCATTCGCAGAACAGAGGCTGTGCTCAGTTCAGCTCACGCCATTCGCAAAGCCGCGCCTGCGGCGCTTTTCGCTGCTGCGCAGCTTCCTTTGCTCATAAGCGGGCGTTCCCTCAGTGAGAACAAAAATGTCAAAATCTGTGCAAGCACAATTTTGCCTTTTTTGTTCTCACTGGCTGAACTGTTGTAAAAAAATTTTTCGGAGAGGTTTTCTTTTTTGGGGGAATGCTGTATAATGACATCAAGCATTGGGTGGATAAGCCTGAGTGAGAAAAATATTAGATGGAGGTAAATAAAGATGTTAGTTTCAGCAACAGAAATGCTTCAAAAAGCAGTAGCCGGCCACTATGCAGTAGGTCAGTTCAACATCAATAACCTTGAGTGGACCAAAGCTATTCTTGCGACCGCACAGGAGTGCAATTCTCCGGTTATTCTCGGTGTTTCCGAGGGCGCAGGAAAATATATGGGCGGTTACGATGTCGTTATGGGTATGGTAAACGGTCTGATCAAAGACCAGAACATTACCGTTCCGGTAGCGGTTCATTTGGATCACGGTTCCTATGATCATTGTTACAAATGTATGGAAGCCGGATTCCCGTCCGTTATGTTCGACGGTTCCAAGTACTCTATCGAAGAAAATATTGAAAAGACAAAAGAACTGGTTGCAGCTGCACATGACAAAGGAATTTCCATCGAGGCAGAAGTCGGCTCTATCGGCGGCGAAGAAGACGGCGTTGTAGGTATGGGCGAGTGCGCCGACCCGGCAGAATGCAAGCAGATCGCAGATCTGGGCGTAGATTTTCTGGCAGCAGGCATCGGTAACATCCACGGAAAATATCCTGAGAACTGGCAGGGATTACAGTTCGACGTACTTGCTTCCGTTCAGGAGAAGACAGGAACGCTTCCGTTAGTGCTTCACGGCGGTACAGGTATTCCGGATGATATGATTAAGAAGGCAATTTCTCTCGGCGTTGCGAAAATC
The DNA here is from genome assembly GCA_910584965.1 of uncultured Lachnospiraceae bacterium. Lineage (GTDB taxonomy): Bacteria > Bacillota > Clostridia > Lachnospirales > Lachnospiraceae > UBA3282. Next base: position 86,838 of record CAJUDZ010000006.1, read on the forward strand.
AACGTAAATACGGAATGCCAGTTAGTATTTGCAGAAGCAACCCGTAAATATATCGAAGCAGGCAAAGACCTTGAAGGCAAGGGATTTGACCCTCGTAAACTTCTCGCTCCCGGCGTAGAAGCGATCAAGGCAAAAGTAAAAGAGAAAATGGAATTGTTCGGTTCCGTTGGCAAGGCTTGAGAAAGAAAAGCAATATAAAATTTATGGAGAGAGCTGTCTATGGGGCAGCTCTTTTTATCTTATAGAAAATTGTTGAGCCTGCGCTTTTTTATTTTAAAGGAAATTAAGAAAGTGTGAAGCATTTTAAATTGTATTTATTATGAGGGGAAAAGGAGAATACTTATGAAAACATGGAATGTGACGTCTGACGGCGCCGGGTATTATGTGGAGCTTAAAAACAACAAACAGGTTGTAGTAAACGGGGCAGTACTGAATTTGAAAGAATACCGGGTAAAAACCGGGATGCTCCAGACGGAATATGAAATCCCGGTCGGTTTTCGGAAGGCGCTTCTGATTATCAGGAGCATGAGCCAACCGCGGCTTATCATGGATAACAGGGATTGTGCGACCGGAGAGGAATATGTTCCCTTCAAAACGCCTGCCTGGGCCTATGTGTTTATCGTTTTACATTGCGGTAATTTCCTGAACGGGGCATTAGGAGGCGCGCTGGCAGCGGTGGGGATGTTGACGGCGGCTTCCGTTTCCAGTAATCAAAAATTGAATCTGGCATTAAGAATTATCATTAACATCGTGATCCTCATAGCCGCTTATGCGATCATGTTCGGGATTGCATTTGCTCTGACGGGTTTGTGGTATTAGGAAAAAGTCCCCTGAAAAGGGAGGATGCCAGGTAAACTGGTTTTACCTGGCATTTATTATGAAAAAGTATTAATTAATCTGTCTGCTTTGTTATTTCTTTTGTGTTATCTTATGATATTAGTATATGCAGAAGAAATGTCTAAAGAATGATACGCAAGTGAAGTTTCTTTAAATTAAGTATGAATAAATTATGAACGCAGGGGAGGCGGATTTTATGCTGAAACTGATTAAAATTGCGGTTGGGAGCGTGGTGTCTATTTTTCTTGCCGATATGCTTGGCCTCAGTTACGGCACTTCGGCGGGTATTATTACGCTTTTGACAATACAGGACACTTCCAGGGAAACGATCATTATTTCCGTGAAAAGAGTCTGCGCCTTTCTTCTGGCGGCGGTTCTCGCCGGTTTGGTTTTTCGTGCTGCGGGGTATCATGTGATTTCTTACGGCATTTTTTTGTTTCTTTTTATAGCATGCTGTATTCCGCTGCGTCTTGGGGACGCGGTTTCCATCAATGCGGTCCTGGCAACGCACTATCTTCTGGAAATGGACATGTCTCCCTCTTTTATCTGGAATGAGGTACAGCTTCTTTTCATTGGAGCGGGCATTGGCACGCTTTTTAATCTTTATATGCCGGGAAAGGAAAGAGAAATCCGTGCCATGCAGTACCGGCTGGAGGAGGATATGCGGGAAGTGCTTTTACGGATGGCCGAGTATATCGGAAAAGAGGAACGGCCGGATTATACGGGGGACTGTTTTGAAAAACTGCAGGCCGATATTGAGGCGGGTAAGAAGCAGGCTTATGCTTATATGAATAATACTTTTTTTCAGGAATCAAAGTACTTTATGGATTATATGAATATGAGGCAGCAGCAGATGGTCGTATTAAAGGATATTTATAAGAGGATGTTAAGCATCCGCACACATTTGCCGCAGACAAATCAGGCGGCCGGACTGCTCCATGAAACTGCGGTTACTTTCGGGGAATCCAATAATGCCAGAGATCTGCTTGCGGAACTGGAGGAAGTGCTTCTGCGGATGAAGGATTCCCGTCTGCCTGTGACGAGAGAAGAGTTTGAAGATCGCGCGGTACTGTATGCTGTCCTGACGGATCTGGCATATTTTTTGCAGCTGAAAAAGGATTTTGTCGATTCTCTTACCGGGGAACAGATTAAGCGGTATTGGGAATGAATGCAGAATGGAAGGCCGGGGGCTCATTCAGGAGCCTTCAGTCCTTCCATAAAGCATTTTGCGGAAAGTATCCTATATCTTCTCCGGTTCCGGGTATTCCACGCCAAAGCAGTCTACGGTAACGCTTTCCATGATCTGTTCTTCCAAAGGCCTGTCATTGTAATCGGTAGACGTCTCGGCAATTTTGTTCACCACATCCATGCCTTCGATCACTTTTCCAAACGCCGCGTAAGCGCCGTCCAGATGCGGGCTTTTCTTGTGCATAATGAAGAACTGGCTGCCTGCCGAATTGGGGTGCATGCTTCTTGCCATGGACAGAACGCCTTCGGTGTGTTTTAAATCGTTGGTATGACCGTTCTGTGCAAATTCACCGCGGATAGAATAACCCGGGCCGCCCATGCCGGTGCCTTCCGGGTCGCCGCCCTGTATCATGAAGCCTTTGATGACTCTGTGGAAGATCAGGCCGTCATAGAAATTTTTCTGAATCAGGCTGATAAAGTTATTGACGGATACCGGTGCGATTTCAGGATATAATTCGGCTTTTATGGTATCTCCGCCTTTCATTGTAAAAGTGACAATTGGATTTTGTGCCATTCTTTTTGATTCCTTTCTGATTTTTTAATATAATAATAGAGGATAAGCGGAAGAAGGTAAAGAGGTATGTTAAAAAGGATTGTTTTTATCTGGGAAAAAGAAGATATTATAAAAGATATGACGGCGATTCTGCGGGAGCTGGAAGAGAAGCATACAGAAGCGCTGGTGAGAAGCGCAGATGATGAAGAGTCGGAAGAGAAGGAGGCAGAGGACACGCTTTTTGTGACGGACTCTGCGCGGTGGCAGAAACGCCTGTGGGAGAGAAAAATCCCGGTTATCATTTATCTGCATGAGGATAACCGGGAAGAAAACTTTCTGCTTGCGGAATATGCCATAGAACGGATTGCGGAAATCGAGGCGGAATCGCTGGAACTTGCCTATCTGCGCCTGACCGGGCAGCCGTGGACGATTCTGACAACGGACAGATGTATTATAAGAGAAACAACTACGGAGGATGTGGACAGTTTTTATGAAATATACAGAGAACCGTCTGTTACGGAGTATATGGAAGGGCTGTATGAAGACCGGGACGCAGAGATTGCCTATATTCAGGATTATATCAGAAATGTCTATCGTTTCTATGGATATGGTATGTGGACGGTTTTGGAGAAAACGGATGGAAAGATAATTGGCAGGGCGGGGCTGAGCTGGCGGGAAGGCTGTGATATACCGGAGCTGGGATTTGTGATAGGCGTGCCGTGGCAGCGGAAAGGTTATGCTTATGAGGTTTGTACGGCGATTCTTGCATACGGACGGAAAGAACTTGGCTTTGATTCTTTTCAGGCATTGCTCATGAGAGGGAATGAGAAGTCCCGGGCATTGTGTGGGAAACTGGGGTTTACGTATGTGGAAGACGTTATGGTGGAGGGCGCGGCGTATATGAGGATGCTGCTTGGAAATATTTAAAAAGGGTATTGACATTCGAAATTGGCGGTGTTAGAATCCAGTTTATAAGAGCAAAGGTGCTGTGAAGAGATTCATGGCACCTTTTTTCTTAACAGAATATTTATAAAAATGTGGAGCAAGGGCGCTTACGGGAAGGCGTCATTGTATCCACATTTTTTATGTGAGGAGGAGTAACATGAATGAAGAAATTTTGAGTGTAGTGAGCAGAGAGGTGTTCGGCGTCTGGTTTTTAATCGGCGCAGCGCTGGTGTTCTGGATGCAGGCCGGTTTTGCGATGGTGGAGACCGGTTTTACCAGAGCAAAAAATGCGGGAAATATCCTGATGAAAAACCTGATGGATTTCTGCATCGGTACGGTTGTTTTTATTCTGATCGGTTTTGGCCTGCTTCTGGGTGAAGATATGGCCGGGCTGATTGGAAAGCCCGGATTCGATATTTTTACGAATTACGCGGATTTTGACTGGTCGAATTTTGTATTCAACCTCGTATTCTGCGCGACAACGGCGACGATTGTGTCCGGTGCGATGGCGGAACGGACGAAGTTTTTATCTTATTGTATTTATTCGGCCGTGATTTCCGCATTGATTTATCCGATTGAAGCGCATTGGATATGGGGCGGCGGCTGGCTTGCGCAGATGGGCTTCCATGATTTTGCGGGTTCCTGTGCGATACATATGGTAGGCGGTATTTCCGCGCTTATCGGTGCAAAAATTTTAGGTCCCCGTATCGGTAAGTTTACAAAAGAAAAAGACGGAAAGACGAAAGTCAGTGCTTTTCCCGGACATAACCTGCCGATAGGATGCCTTGGCGTCTTTATCCTGTGGCTTGGCTGGTACGGTTTCAACGGTGCGGCCTGTACGAGTGTGGAACAGCTTGGTTCAGTATTTGTAACGACAACGGTAGCGCCGGCGATTGCGACAGTCGTATGTATGATTTATACCTGGATAAAATATGGAAAGCCGGATGTTTCGATGTGCCTGAACGCATCACTGGCAGGCCTTGTGGCGATTACGGCGCCCTGTGATGTGACGGATGTAACGGGGGCGCTGGTGATTGGCGCTGTATCGGGTCTGCTGGTTGTATTTGGGGTTTGGGTTCTGGATTATAAACTGCATATCGACGACCCGGTCGGTGCGGTAGCGGTGCATTGTCTGAACGGTATCTGGGGGACAGTGGCGACAGGCCTTTTTGCAACTACATCGGCGCCGGGAAACGACAGCATATCAGGTCTTTTTTATGGAGGCGGATTCAGACAGCTTGGTTTACAGTTGATCGGATTTGCGGCGGTAGCGGCCTGGACGACGGTCACGATTACGATTACGTTTATTATTATTAAAGTTTTCTTTGGGCTTCGTGTCAGCGAAGAAGAGGAAATTGTAGGACTGGATTCCTGCGAGCATGGGCTTGCGTCCGCGTATTCGGGATTCAGCATTATGGATATTTCCAATACAATGACAATGGATGTCAACGAAAATACGAGTCTGGGTACGGAGGTATATGAGGAAGTTTCTGCCGCACAGAAAGAACCGGAAATTCCGGTCATTGCGGAATATCCGGCGGGGGCAGCGGGAATGTATAAGGTTGTTATTATTGCCAGACTGTCCAGATATGATCATTTGAAAAAAGCGATGAATGACCTGGGGGTTACCGGTATGACGGTGACACAGGTTATGGGATGCGGTGTTCAGAAAGGTTCCGGCGATGTATACCGCGGCGTTGAAATCGATGCGACGCTTCTTCCGAAAGTCAAGGTTGAAGTAATCGTCAGCAGGATTCCGGTCGATGCGGTTATCGCGGCGGCGAAAAAAGCTCTTTATACAGGGAATATCGGTGATGGTAAGATTTTTGTATACCATGTGATGAGGGTCGTAAAGGTACGTACCGGTGAAGAAGATTTTGCGGCTTTACAGGATGTAGAATAAAGAAGTTATCCACTTAATCCCTTAGCATAGATTCAAAGCCCTCGGCGCTTCCACCGCCGGGGGTTTTGACGTAAAAGATTTGTTTAAATTCAATTCCGCTCAAAAGTCTTCTTGAATATCCGTATTGTTTTTCGGTATAATAAAAAAGATCAGTACAGCATGAAGGAAACGGACTTGAATTTGTATGCAGGAGGGTAAAACATTGAGAAAAACAAAAATTGTATGTACACTGGGACCGTCAACGGATAATGAGGAAGTCATGCGGCAGATGATGCTCGAAGGCATGAACGTTGCGCGGTGCAATTTCTCTCATGGCGTTTATGAGGAACATAAGAAACGGATGGATATGGTGAAGAAAATCCGCAAAGAGGTGAAAAAGCCGGTGGCAATTCTGCTGGATACCAAAGGGCCGGAAGTCAGGGTAAGGCAGTTTAAGAACGGTAAAATAACGCTGCAGGAAGGACAGCTCTTTACGCTGACTTCGGAAGAAGTCGAAGGAACCGAAGAGAAAGTATCCGTTACTTACAGCCGTCTTTATGAAGACCTCGAAGTGGGAATGACGGTGCTGATCGACGACGGTTTGATCGAAATGAAAGTGGAAAAGGTAGAGAAGACCAATATCGTGTGCCGTGTCATTAACGGCGGCGTTGTTTCCAATAATAAAGGAATCAACGTACCGGATGTCAATCTTTCCATGCCGTATCTGAGCGATAAGGACAGAGAGGATATTCTGTTTGGCATCGAACAGGATGTGGATTTTGTGGCGGCGTCTTTCGTTCAGTGCAAAGAGGATATTTTACAGTTGAGAAGGCTGCTCGATAAAAATGGCGGTGAGGAAATAAAGATCATTTCCAAGATCGAAAACTTACAGGGTGTGGAAAACATCGATGAAATTATCGAAGTATCCGACGGCATCATGATCGCGCGGGGAGATATGGGGGTTGAGATTCCCTATGAAGAAGTGCCTGTGATACAGAAAATGATTATTAAGAAAGTATATCAGGTAGGAAAGCAGGTCATTACCGCGACACAGATGCTGGAATCCATGATTAAGAATCCGAGACCGACCAGGGCGGAGGCGACGGATATCGCCAATGCGGTTTATGACGGAACAAGCGCAATCATGCTTTCCGGGGAGACGGCGGCCGGAGCCTATCCTGTGGAAGCGGTTAAAACAATGGTAAGAATTGCGGAACGCACCGAGCAGGATGTGGATTACCGGAAGCGGTTTTTTAATCATGACAGAAAAGCCAATCCCGATGTGACCGATGCGATATGCCATGCGACCTGCACAACGGCGCTCGATCTGAGCGCGAAAGCGATCGTTACCGTGACGAAGTCCGGCAGGTCGGCGAGAATGATAGCCGGATACCGGCCTGCGAGCAGTATCATCGGCTGTGCGACGACCGAAAAAATATGCAGACAGATTAATCTGACATGGGGGGTAACGCCGGTATTAGTTAAGGAAGAAAAAGACGTATTTGATTTATTCCGTAACGCGATCGCGGCGGCGGAGAAGATGCAGCTTCTGGAGAAAGGCGATCTGACCGTTATTACATCGGGTGTTCCGATGGGGATTTCCGGCACAACGAATATGATTAAAGTGCAAATAGTATAAAAAATGAGAAGGTTTCTTTTGTATTTTTATATAAAGAAACCTTCTCATTTGTCAGTTGAGGGTAAGAAAATCTGATGAAGAATCCGCCTACGCAATAAAAAACGTCACAATCGGAATGGTGATCAGGCTCAGAAGCGTCGTCAGGATAATACCCTGTGAAATGGCAGATTCTTCCACATGCAGCTGCTTGGAAAGCATCAGCGGCATGTTACCCGCGGGGACGGCTAACATCAGTGCGGTGGTATTCAGAATCAAAGGTTCTTTGACAAAAAGACCGAGCAGCAATGTAAAGCCGACGGGCAGCAGTATCTGTCTGATCAGTGTGAAACCGTAAAGTTTCGGATGGGAGAAAATATCTCTCGGCGCCATCTGCGCGACCGATACTCCGAGCACAAGCATGGACAAAAAGGTGGTAGTCCGTCCGGCATGTGTCAGGGAGGCGGAAATAATCTCCGGCACGTTAAAATTGCCGAGATAGAAAAAGATAGTCAGCGCGGCGGAAATGGTTCCGGCATTGACGAGTTTGTGCAGGATGCTTTCCGGTTTCTGCGGCGCGGCGCCGGGATTCTGCGCTATGGATGCTTTTTTCAGGGTAGACAGCCCATAAGTGTATACGAGGAGATTATAAATCAGATTATTGATGGATACAAAAATCAGGGAGCCGGAGCCGAGCACGGCGGATGCTAACGGAATGCCGATGAATCCGACATTGCCGAAAACGGTCAGCATGCGGTAGGAATAGCGGGCGTTGTCCGGAACCCTTAAAACAAGCGGAATCAAATGGGCAGATAAAATCAAAACAGAATAGGAAATAATAAAAACACATAAACTCAGCCCCAGCGTCCGTAACGGAACTTTCGGAGAATCGTCGAAGGCGGAACAGATTAAAACGGCGGGGTTTGTGATATTGACAATCAGGCCGGAAAGCTGTCTTGAAGTATCTTCGGACAGCATTTTTTTGCGGAAAAGAAGGATTCCGACGGTGATTAAAATCATTATGATAATCATTTGTTCCAGTACGACTGCAATGCTCATAAATACCCTCCATCTGGCTGCAATCGGCGAGCCACAAGCAGTATTGTACCACATTTAAAAAAAATAGGAAGAGGCTTAACAGAAGAAAAAAAATATATTATACTATAAAATAATGCTTTGTGGACAAGTCTGCCCACGGAATGGGGGATGTATGCAGAAATATATTATGGCGCTGGACCAGGGAACGACAAGTTCGAGATGTATTCTTTTCGATAAAAGCGGAGCAATCCGCAGCATGGCGCAGAAGGAATTTACGCAGATCTATCCGCAGCCCGGCTGGGTGGAACATAACCCGAGGGAAATATGGGCGTCGCAGATAGCGGTAGTAACGGAGGCGATGGCGAATATCGGCGCGTCCGCACAGGATATTGCGGGAATCGGCATTACGAATCAGCGTGAAACGACGATTGTCTGGGATAGAAAAACCGGCGAACCGGTTTACCCGGCCATTGTCTGGCAATGCCGGAGAACGGCGGAAGTGATCGATGAGCTGAAGGCTCAGGGGCATGAAAAGATGATACGGGAGAAGACAGGGCTGATTCCGGACGCCTACTTTTCGGCAAGCAAGATCGCGTGGATTCTCGATAATGTAGAGGGGACGAGAGCGAGGGCGGAAGCAGGAGAACTGTTATTTGGAACGGTTGACACATGGCTGATCTGGAACCTGACAAAAGGGGCTGTGCATGTGACGGACTATACGAATGCTTCCCGCACGATGCTGTTTAATATTCATGAGCTGTGCTGGGATAAGGAATTGCTTGCGCTGTTCCGTATACCGGCGTGTATGATGCCGGAAGTAAAACCGTCCAGCTGTCTTTATGGTAAAACGACAGCCAATATTCTGGGCGGAGAAATACGGATCGCGGGTGCGGCGGGCGATCAGCAGGCCGCGTTGTTCGGTCAGTGTTGCTTTGAGCCGGGGCAGGTAAAAAATACGTATGGGACAGGTTGTTTCCTGCTGATGAATACCGGGAAAAAAGCTATTTCTTCCGGCCGCGGGCTGCTGACGACGATTGCCGCCGGCTCCGGAGAAGAGGTGGAGTATGCGCTGGAAGGAAGCGTATTTGTGGCGGGAGCGGCAATCCAATGGCTGCGCGACAGCATGCGGATGATCAGGGAATCCGGGCATTCGGAAAAATATGCAATGCGCGTTGAAGATACAAACGGCGTCTATGTTGTTCCGGCTTTCGCGGGAATGGGGGCGCCATATTGGAACCCCTATGCGAGAGGGACGATTGTCGGAATTACAAGGGGTTGTGAAAAAGAACATTTTATCCGGGCGGTGTTGGAGTCCATCGCTTATCAGACGGCGGATGTGCTGCACGCGATGGAAGAGGATGCAGGGATGCCGTTACAGGAACTGAAGGTAGACGGAGGCGCCAGCGCCAACCACTTCCTGATGCAGTTCCAGGCGGACATTATCGGACAGACGGTACACAGGCCGAGCTGCGTCGAAACGACGGCGCTGGGGGCTGCCTATCTGGCAGGACTGGCTGTCGGCTACTGGAAGGATAAGGAGGAAATCTGCGCGAACTGGAAGCTGGACAAAACCTTTGAACCTTCCATGAAAGAAGAGAAACGTAAGGAGCTGTTAAAGGGCTGGAAAAGAGCGGTGAAGTGTGCGCTTGTCTGGGCGAAAGGAGAAGAAGAATGATTGTACAGAAATATAAGGATATGTTAAAAGGAAAATCCGTGATCAGGCAGCTTTCAGAGTTTGCCACAGCGAGAGGAGCCGAGATCGGCTATGAGAATGTGTTTGATTTCAGTCTCGGAAATCCGTCGGTTCCGGCGCCGCAGAAGTTTACGGATGTTATGATAGAACTTTTGCAGAACCACGATCCGATGGAACTGCATGGATACAGCCAGAGTCTCGGTATTCCGGCGGTGCGGGAGAAGATCGCACAGTCTTTGAATAAGCGGTTTCACATGAACTATACGGGAAATCACATTTTTATGACGACAGGGGCGGCAGGCGCCATTGCCCATGCGGTAAGATGCGTTACGCAGCCGGGGGACGAAGTGCTGACATTTGCGCCTTATTTCCCGGAATACCAGCCCTATATCAATCTGAGCGGGGCCGTTTTGAAGGTAGTTCCGGCCAACACCGAAGACTTCCAGATTAATTTCGATATTTTTGAGCAGATGCTGACGGAAAAGGTTATGGCGGTGCTGATTAATACGCCGAACAATCCTTCCGGGATTGTATATACGACGGATACTGTCCGGAAACTGGCAGAAATTATGCGGGCGAAGGAAAGGGAGTACGGCCACGACATTTTTCTGATTTCCGATGAACCATACCGGGAAATCATATTTGAAGGGACGGATGCGCCCTACATATCGGGCTTTTATGACAACTCCCTTTCCTGTTATTCCTATTCCAAGTCGCTGTCTCTTCCGGGAGAGCGGATTGGTTATGTGGCGGTGAACCCGGCGTGTACCGACGCGGAATATATTACGAATATGTGTGCGCAGATTTCGAGAGGAACGGGGCATAACTGCCCGCCGTCCATCATTCAGCTTGCGGTTGCGGAAGTTTTGGATTTAACGGCGGATTTATCCGTATATGAAACAAACTGCAACATATTATATAAAGAACTGACTTCTCTCGGATTTGAATGCGTGAAGCCCGGAGGCACTTTTTATATGTTTCCGAAAGCGCTGGAAGAGGATGCGAAAGTATTCTGTGAAAAGGCGAAAAAGTATGATCTGATTCTTGTGCCCGGCGATACATTTGGCGCGCCCGGTTATTTCCGGCTGGCTTACTGTATCGGTACGGAAAAAGTGGAGCGTTCGCTTTCCGCATTCCGCAGATTCGTAAAGGAAGAATATTAGTCCGCAGGCTGAGAGCGGCATGGTTATCAGTATCAGGAGCAGATGAAAAAGGCGGGGTTTTTTCGTGTGCATGGGATGGCATGAAAAGCTGAAAGCTGTCTGCAGGAAAGAAGGAGAATGAATTATGTTTCAGGCTGGACTTGTTTTGGAAGGCGGCGGTATGAAAGGGATTTATACGGCCGGGGTACTGGACTTTTTTCTGGATAAGGATATAGAATTTTCAAGCTGTTACGGCGTGTCTGCGGGAGCCTGCTGTATGTGCAGTTATTTGTCGAAGCAGCGGAAAAGAGCGTACCGTACCAATGTGGAATATTTGGGGCAGAAGGCGTATTGCAGCGTGGAGAGCCTTTTGTTTACGGGCAATCTGTTCGGAGCGGATATGTGCTACGGACTGATTCCGGACTATCTGGACCCATATGATTATGAGGCATTTAATAAGTATCCGGGAAAAGCTTATGCGGTGGTGACCAATATCAGGACCGGAGAGGCGGAATATATACGTCTTGAGGATATGCACAGGGATATCGCGGCTATTCAGGCGTCAAGCTCCATGCCGCTCGTTTCCAGAAACGTCAGAATCGGGAAGGGACTTTATCTCGACGGAGGCATTGCGGATTCCATTCCGGTCAGACGCTCCATTCAGGACGGAAACCGGAAGAATGTGATCGTGATGACGAAGGAGGAGGGCTATATCAGACAGCCTTCCGGCGCGGCGGAGCTTGCCATGATAAAGGCGCGTTATCTGCGTTATCCCAAAGTATATGAGCGTATGCGGGAGCGGCATATTGTTTATAACGGGACGGTACAGTATATGGAAGAGATGAAAGAGCAGGGAAAAGCATTTATTATCCGGCCAAAGCATAAGAGTAATGTGGGACGCGTCGAAAAAGACCGGGCCAAACTGGAGGCGCTCTATGAGGAGGGTTATAAAGACGCGGAGAACTGCTATATCGACTTATTGGAATATCTGGAGGAAGAATTATGTTAGAAATTTTAAAGGCTGTTTTGTTCGGCATTGTGGAAGGAATTACGGAATGGCTGCCTGTCAGCAGTACGGGGCATATGATTTTGCTCAATGAGTTTGTGAAGCTGGATGTATCGGAGGCGTTCTGGGAAATGTTTCTTGTCGTGATACAGCTTGGAGCGATTCTGGCGGTGGTGCTCCTTTTCTGGGATAAAATATTTCCGTTTGAACTGAAAAACCGCAATAAACCGTTTATCAGAAAAAATATATTTGTTCTCTGGTTTAAAATTGTCGTGGCGTGTATTCCGGCGGCGGTGATCGGCCTGGCTTTTGATGATGTTTTTGATGCCCTCTTTTATAATCCATGGTGCGTGGCGGCGGCGCTGATCGTGTTCGGTGTGGCATTCATCATCATTGAGAACCGCAATAAAAATCTGTGCCCCCATATTACGAGCCTGGAACAGATTACTTATAAAACGGCGCTTATGATCGGCATTTTTCAGCTGATCGCCGCGATTTTTCCGGGAACGTCCCGTTCCGGCGCAACGATTGTCGGCGCGCTCCTGATCGGTGTTTCCAGAACCGTTGCGGCGGAATTTACCTTTTTTCTGGCGATTCCCGTTATGTTCGGCGCAAGTTTACTGAAAATCGTCAAATTCGGATTTCATTTTACAGGAACAGAACTGACCATTTTGTGCGCCGGTATGATCGTTGCTTTCCTCGTATCCGTTTTTGTAATTCGTTTTCTGATGGGATATATCAAAAAGCACGATTTTAAGGTATTTGGCTGGTATCGCATTGTTTTGGGTGTGATTGTTTTTGCTTATTTCATTTTTTCCTGATTTTTACAGCATTTCGCATATAAATGACCGGAAATCATAAGTGTTTTGTGACAGTTTGTTAGTTGACAAGGCAGAATGCTTTGGGGTAAAATTGCTCTGTAATCAGGTGATAGTATATAAATATTATATAAATCAGTAGATTATAAGATGTTGGACTAGATGATTGCTGCATAAATAAAAAGTTTGGATGAATACATGGGAGGAGAATTCATGGCAGAAGCAAAGAAAGCGGCAGCTAAACCGGAAACAGACAAGGCTGTAGATGCAACGACAGAGACAAAGAAAAAACCCGGCAGAAAGCCCGGAACGGCAAAAGCGGCGGAGAAAAAGACGACCGCAAAGAAAACGACGGCAAAGAAGGCAGAGACGAAAGAAGCAACGGCAAAAACACCCGGCAGAAAACCGGCGGTAAAAGCGACTGTTGAAATACAGTTCGGGGGCAATACACGTACGACAGAAGAGCTCGTAAAGAGCGCGAAAGATATCTGGGAATTTGATCTGCACAGAGAACCGGCCGATTTCAAGAGCGTTGAGCTTTATGTAAAACCCGAAGATAACAAAGTATATTATGTTATTAATAAGGATAGCGAAAATGAAGTGAGCGGTGATTTCAATTTCTAAAAGCCCGTTATCCGGAAAATGATCTGATAAAAGCAATCTATTTAAGCAAGAGCTTGAACGGATTGCTTTTTTTGCTGTTCCACGAAGAGCAGGACCGTGCGGCCGACGAATTCAACTTTTAATACTTTTTTCATAATTTTTTTATTCGGAGATGTTGACAATTAAATAGTGAAGTGATAACTTATCACTAGAACATGTTAGCACTCTAAGGAGTTGAGTGCTAATAACAGGAGAAAATGGTATGCAGTTGGATGATAGAAAATATAAAATATTGCAGGCCGTCATTCGAACTTATCTGGAAACAGGAGAACCAGTTGGGAGCAGAACCATTTCCAAGTATACCGATTTGAATCTGAGTTCCGCAACCATCAGAAACGAAATGGCAGATTTGGAGGAGCTGGGTTATATATTGCAGCCCCATACGTCGGCGGGACGTATTCCGTCAGATAAGGGATACCGGCTTTATGTAGACCGGATGATGGCGGAGAAAGAACGCGAAGTGGAAGAGATGAAAGAGATGCTTCTTGAAAAAGAAGATAAGATGGAACATCTTTTGAAGCAGGCGGCAAGGCTTCTTGCAAACAATACGGAATATGCCGCGATGATTTCGGCACCGCAGTATCACCGCAACAAGCTGAAATTTATCCAGCTTTCCCGGGTAGATGCAAACCAGATTCTGGCAGTTATCGTCGTAGAAGGAAATGTTATCAAAAATTCCATCCTGCCTGTTTCGGAAGAACTGCATGATGAAACGTTACTAAAATTAAATATTCTGCTGAATACACATTTAAACGGGCTTTCGCTGGAAGAAATCAATCTTGGAATGATTGCGGCGATGAAGCAGCAGGCGGGCATCCACAGCGAAATTGTTGCGGACGTTATCGATGCCGTTGCCGAAGCGATCAAAGCCGACGAAGATCTGGAGATTTATACGAGCGGTGCGAAAAACTTTTTCAAATATCCGGAACTGTCCGATCACCAGAGGGCCAGCGAGCTGATCACAACTTTTGAGGAAAAACAGTTTTTGAGCGAGCTTGTGCAGGAAAATCTGGCAGATGAGAACACCGGGATACAGGTTTATATCGGGAATGAAACACCGATTCAGAGCATGAAAGAATGCAGTGTCGTTACAGCGACATATGAACTGGGTGAAGGCATGAAGGGCACGATCGGTATCATCGGGCCGAAGCGTATGGATTATGAGAAAGTCGTCCACAATTTAAAAATGCTGAAAAACCAGTTGGATGACTTATATAGAAAATAGCCGGTAACGAATATGGCAAAAGAAAGGGATGAATGCTGTGGCAGAGAAAGAACTGGATAATGGAATGGAAAACATGGAAATCGAAAATGCGGAAACAGAAAGCGTAAATGAAGAAGTAAAAGCAGAGGAACCGGAAGGAGAATACGGCTCCGTTTCCAAAGAAATGAATCAGGATACGGAAGGACAGGAAGATTCCAAAGCAGCTAAGAAAGAAAAAAAGAAAAAAGAAAAAGCGGATAAGAAACAGGATGCGCTGAAAACAAAGATTGACGAACTCGAAGACCGGGTGAAACGTCAGATGGCCGAATTTGATAATTTCCGTAAGCGTACCGAAAAGGAAAAAACGGCGATGTTCGAAACCGGAGCCAAAAGCGTGATTGAAAAGATTCTCCCGGTTGTGGATAATTTTGAAAGAGGTCTGGCGGCCGTGCCGGAAAGTGAGAAGGGGAACGCCTTTGTACAGGGCATGGAAATGATTTATAAGCAGATCATGACGGAGCTGGAATCCATCGATGTAAAGCCCATAGAGGCTGTCGGAAAAGAGTTTGACCCGGAATTTCACAATGCGGTTATGCAGGTGGAAAGCGAAGAATATGAACCCGGCGTCATTGCGCAGGAGCTGCAAAAAGGGTATACTTACCGCGATAATGTGGTGCGGCACAGCATGGTGGCGGTCGTAAGCTGAAGATTTTCCGGGGAACGGGAAAAGTAAATTGATAACTGGCTATTATTAAAACATTAATGATGATAGAAATTTTATAGGAGGGTTTTTAGATGAGCAAGATAATTGGTATCGATTTAGGAACAACAAACAGCTGCGTAGCAGTTATGGAAGGCGGTAAACCGGCGGTTATTGCCAATACGGAAGGCGCAAGGACGACACCGTCCGTTGTGGCATTTACGAAAACAGGAGAAAGACTGGTCGGAGAACCGGCAAAGCGTCAGGCCGTAACCAACGCGGATAAGACGATTGCATCCATCAAGAGGGATATGGGTACGGACAGAGGACGTACGATTGATGATAAGAAATATTCTCCGCAGCAGATTTCCGCAATGATTCTTCAGAAACTGAAAGCAGACGCGGAAAATTATCTCGGTGAGAAAGTAACGGAAGCCGTTATCACGGTTCCTGCTTATTTCAATGACGCGCAGAGACAGGCGACCAAAGACGCCGGAAAGATCGCGGGACTGGATGTAAAGCGTATTATCAACGAGCCTACGGCAGCAGCGCTGGCATATGGCCTGGATAACGAAAAAGAGCAGAAAATCATGGTATACGATCTGGGCGGCGGTACATTTGACGTTTCCCTGATTGAAATCGGCGACGGCGTTATTGAAGTTCTTGCGACAAACGGCGATACCCATCTGGGCGGCGACGATTTCGACCAGAAAGTTATCGACTGGATGTTAGCCGAATTTAAGGCACAGGAAGGCGTTGACTTATCAGGAGATAAGATGGCGATTCAGAGACTGAAAGAAGCGGCGGAGAAGGCGAAGAAAGAATTGTCATCCGCGACAACGACCAATATCAATCTGCCTTTCATTACGGCGACGGCAGAAGGTCCGAAACACTTCGACATGAACCTGACAAGAGCGAAATTTGATGAGCTGACACATGATCTGGTAGAAAGAACGGCAATTCCCGTTCAGAATGCCATGAAGGATGCAGGCCTTACCAATTCCGATCTGGGCAAAGTATTGTTAGTCGGCGGTTCCACCCGTATTCCGGCCGTACAGGAAAAAGTAAAACAGCTGACCGGACATGAGCCGAACAAGAGCCTTAATCCCGACGAATGCGTAGCGCTCGGCGCTTCCATCCAGGGTGGTAAGCTTGCAGGCGATGCGGGCGCAGGCGAAATCCTGCTGCTCGACGTAACGCCGCTTTCCCTTTCCATTGAGACGATGGGCGGTGTGGCAACAAGACTGATTGAAAGAAACACAACGATTCCGACAAAGAAGAGTCAGGTTTTCTCCACGGCGGCAGATAACCAGACCGCGGTTGATATTAACGTCGTACAGGGAGAAAGACAGTTCGCGAAAGACAATAAGTCGCTCGGACAGTTCAGATTGGACGGTATTCCGCCGGCAATGCGCGGTGTTCCGCAGATTGAGGTAACATTCGATATCGATGCCAACGGTATTGTAAACGTATCCGCGAAAGATCTGGGAACGGGCAAAGAACAGCATATCACGATCACGGCCGGCTCCAACATGTCCGATGACGAAATCGACAGAGCTGTAAAAGAAGCGGCAGAGTATGAAGCACAGGATAAGAAGAGAAAAGAAGCGATCGATACAAGAAACGAAGCGGATTCCTTCGTATTCCAGACAGAAAAAGCATTGAACGAGGTCGGCGACAAGATCGACGCTTCCGAGAAGGCCGGCGTTGAGGCTGATTTACAGGCGGTAAAAGATATTCTGGAAAAGACCAAAGACCAGGAAATGAGCGACAGTCAGATCGACGAGTTAAAGGCGGCGAAAGAAAAGCTGACAAATTCCGCACAGTCTTTATTCACAAAGATGTATGAGAATATGCAGCAGGCACAGCAGGGCGCTCCCGATATGGGTGCGGCAGAAGGCCAAAGCAGTACGGCGGATGCAGGCGCGGCAGACGATGTTGTAGATGGTGATTACAGAGAAATCTAAGACAAAAAGAAATTCTGGGATGCCCTGAAACGGCATCCAAGAATTTCTATGTTTTGTCTGAAAGAATGCCCGGTCGGGCATTCTTCCGGTGTTAGAGAAGTTCCGAGTGGAGAAATATGATGTGATGAGTCTTGGAGGAAGAAGACATGGCAGAGCAGAAAAGAGACTATTATGAAGTTCTTGGCGTTGACAAAAATGCCGATGATGCGGCGCTTAAAAAAGCATACAGAGTGCTCGCGAAAAAATATCATCCGGATATGAATCCCGGCGATGCGGAAGCTGAGAAAAAGTTCAAGGAAGCCTCAGAAGCTTACGCCGTGTTGAGTGACCCTGAAAAGAGAAGGCAGTATGACCAGTATGGTCATGCCGCTTTTGAAGGCGGCGCAGGCGGCGGCTTCGGCGGATTTGACTTTAACAGTATGGATTTCGGCGATATTTTCGGTGACATTTTCGGTGATTTCTTTGGCGGCGGCGGCCGGAGAGGAAGCAGGGGAAACGGCCCGATGAAGGGCGCCAATATCCGTACCAGCGTGCGCATTACGTTTGAAGAGGCGATCTTTGGAGTCGATAAAGAGATAGAGCTGACATTAAAAGACGAATGTACAACGTGCCGCGGCAGCGGCGCCAAACCGGGAACCAGCCCGGAGACCTGTTCCAAGTGCGGCGGAAAAGGGCAGGTAGTATTTACACAGCAGATTTTCTTCGGAACGACCAGAAGCGTCCAGACCTGTCCGGATTGTCATGGAACGGGCAAGATCATCAAAGAGAAATGCCCGGATTGTTACGGAACGGGATACATTGCGAACAAAAAGAAAATTCAGGTATCCATTCCCGCCGGTATTGATAACGGCCAGAGCGTCAGAATCAGGGATAAGGGAGAACCGGGGACAAACGGCGGCCCCAGAGGCGATCTGCTGGTAGAAGTGATCGTAGGGCGGCATCCGATTTTCCAGAGGCAGGATACCAATATTTATTCCACGGTGCCCATGTCCTTTGCGGTCGCGGCGCTTGGCGGTGAAATCATGATCGATACGGTTGACGGCAAAGTCATCTATGACGTGAAGCCGGGGACTCAGACGGATACCAAAGTGCGGCTGAAAGGAAAGGGTGTTCCGTCGTTACGTAACAGAGACATACGGGGGGATCATTATGTAACGCTTGTTGTACAGGTGCCCGATAAGATGTCCCGCGACGCAAAAGAGCTTCTGCGGCAGTTTGACGAGCAGACCGGGAATTCATTAAATGCCGTGAAACAGCAGACATCCTCCGGCGGTGAGGAACCGAAAGGAAAGAAACGGTTCAGAAAATAATCAATAAAGATATCCTTGTTCACTGAGGGTAACATAACAAAAGAACTTCCGGGAGTGTCCTCCGGAAGTTCTTTTAGTTGAGAAGAGATATGTATCTTCTCAGCTTTTCCACTCTATAAATTCGGCATATTCATCCCAGATATTGCAAATCCAGGTCGCGCCCTGATTCATAATAATTTCATCGCCGTTTTCATCATAGAAGCGGGCGGGAGTAAAGTCGCCGTCGAGACGTTTCCAGGTTCCTTTGATGACTTTGCCGCCGGTAAAGACAAGCGCTTCGCCCTCTCCGTGTACGTTGAAAGCGAGATAGTCATGGGCGTCGCGGACTTCTCCGTAGCAGTACTGGAAAATAACATTGGAAACCGTAAGCTGATTGCCGGTGTATTCGTCGATCTGCTGCTTTCCGTCCTGGAAACGGTAGTACAGATGATCGTCTTCGTGATATTCGAAGTAAGGATGATAGGAGCCGTAACCGCTCGAATTGCTGCCCGATTCACCGCCCGGATAAATCCTGACAGCGGATTCCCTGTCGGCATAATCCGCGAAGGAACCGTCTTCCACAAACAGGAACGGACGGACATAGGCATCGTCATAATTCCAATCATATCCGAGTCTGTCGACTGCTTTCATCAAACCGTCAATCATCAGATATCCGGTAAACTCCAGCGCATAATTCGGACCGCGTTTTACACGGCTGTACGCCTCGTCCGCGGGGTTATGAATTCCTTCCACCGCCGCGCTGACATTATAAACGTCATCCCGGTTAATCAGCGCTTCTACATAGGGAACAGCAAGTCCCCAGTTACAGTAAATTGCCTCATATCCCATCGCCGTATAGAGGAAATAATCCCGGCTGCTCCTGACAGGTCCAATGCGGTCCAGGTCATCAAAATCTTCGAAAACCGCCATCAATCTTGTAATACGGCCTTCCACGGGCGCTTCATAAATGATAGCGGCTTTGGAAAGTCCGTATTGCGGCATGGCGGGTTTGTTATTAGGAATCATGACGGCGATCGGCCTTCTTGTGGCAATCGTTTCGTCTGTCCATTGCCCGGTCAGGTAACTCTGGATCTGACCGTTTACGGATTCACGTTCTTCCCTGACAACGGGATAGGCGGTAGTAAGCTCTTCCGGAACTTCTTCGGGAGGCGGCGCTTCCGTTTCTTCCGGGCCGTCGGGAGTGCTTTCACCTACGGTAATAATTTCGGGCTCCTTGACCTCTACTCTGCCCTCGTTTTCACCGCAGCCGGAAAGGCATGCAATGGTGAGCAGAAGAGAAGCCATCAACAGTGCAATTCTTTTTTTGTGCATACAAATCCTCCGTATCTAAAATAAAAAATCTTTTGTTGGCAAATCATTTCCCACATTATACCCTAAAATCGACAATCTGTATACTGGATAAATTGCTGAAATACTTTCCAGATAAAGGTGATATGTGATACAATCAGAAGGTCAGGGTAAAAACGGCCGGAATGCCAACAGACGGCAGATGAAGGAGGAAAAGGCATGTATATTGCGAAAGAAGACAGATATGAAAAAATGATTTATAACAGATGCGGGAAAAGCGGGCTGAGGCTTCCTGCGCTTTCTCTTGGGATGTGGCATAATTTTGGTTCGGTAAACAATCTGGAAAATATGAAAAAGATTTTATTTACCGCTTTTGACAACGGTATTACACATTTTGATCTGGCCAATAATTACGGCCCGGTTTACGGCAGCGCGGAAAGCAGCATGGGACAGATTTTAAAATCGGATCTGGCGCCTTATCGTGACGAGATGATTATTTCCACGAAAGCGGGCTACGATATGTGGAAAGGTCCATACGGCATCGGCGGTTCCAGAAAATATCTTACAGCGAGCCTCGATCAGTCACTGCAAAGGATGGGACTCGATTATGTGGATATATTTTATCATCACAGACCGGATCCGGAAACGCCGGTGGAAGAGACAATGTATGCGTTAGATCAGATCGTCCGTTCCGGTAAGGCCTTATATGTGGGAATTTCCAATTATAAAAAGGAGCAGGCAGAGGAAGCGTACCGCATTTTAAAAGAACTGCGTACTCCTTTTATTATTCACCAGCCTTCTTATTCCATACTGAACAGATGGATAGAGGAAGACGGTCTGAAAGATTTCCTGTTTGAAAACGGAATTGGCTGTATTGCATTCAGTCCGCTGCAGCAGGGCGTTTTAACCGGAAAATACTTAAACGGCATCCCGGCGGATTCCCGTATCGGTAAAAAAAGCCCGTATCTTCATGAAGATGCCCTAAAGCCGGAGCTTTTGGAAAAAGTAAAAGAACTGAACCGGATTGCGGAAGAAAGAGGGCAGTCTTTGACACAGATGGCTCTTTCATGGATTTTAAAAGACGGTAAAGTGACTTCCGTGCTGATCGGGGCGAGCAGGCCGGAACAGGTTCTGGAAAATATCAAAGCGCTGGATAACATCGCTTTTAGTGAAGAAGAACTGCGCAGAATAGACGAAATCGCCCTAAGATAAGCTGTGAGACAGGATTCTCCCTGAAAACCCGGCATGTGCGGGACTGACTAAGGAGGTTTTGGAGAAATGAAGTGGACAAAATTTAAAATAAAAACGTTGACGGAGGCAGAAGACATCATTATCAGCACCCTGTATGACATCGGTCTGGAAGGCGCGCAGATCGAGGACAAAGTGCCTCTCACCGCGTGGGAGAAGGAGCAGATGTTTGTCGATATCCCGCCTGTGACAGGAGAAGACGACGGCATCGCATATCTCAGCTTTTTCGTGGAAGAAAACGAAGACGGAAGTCTTGTGATGAACGGCGGGACGACCGACAGGAAAACGGTTTTGGAACAGGTGGAAGGGGAACTGGAAGATCTGCGGATGTTTATGGATATCGGGGAAGGCACGGTCAGCGTGGACGAGACCGAAGACATCGACTGGATTAATAACTGGAAAGAATTTTTCCACCAGTTCTATATCGACGATCTGCTGGTGATTCCGTCCTGGGAAGAAGTCAAAGAAGAAGACCGGGATAAAAAAATCCTGCATATCGATCCGGGTACGGCCTTCGGCACCGGCATGCACGATACGACGCAGTTATGTATCCGCCAGATCAAAAAGTTTCTGACGCCGGAGACAACGCTTCTCGATGTAGGCTCGGGAAGCGGCATTCTTGCGATTCTTGCGTTGATGTACGGAGCAGCAAAAGCGGTCGGGACGGATCTGGATCCGTGTGCCGTGGAAGCCGTCAGGCAGAACATGGAAGCCAACGGCATCCGGGAAGAAGATTTTACAATGATGATCGGCAATATCATTACGGAGAAAGAAATACAGGACAAAGTCGGTTATCTGTGCTATGATATCGTGGTAGCGAATATTCTGGCGAATGTGCTGGTGGAGCTGACGCCGGTTGTTACGGCTCATTTAAAACCGGGAGGCATTTATATCACGTCCGGCATTATTCAGGAAAAAGAAGAGACCGTTGTGGAGGCGGTCCGGGCGGCGGGAATGGAAGTTGTCGAAATAACCAGACAGGGCGAGTGGGTATCCGTCACCGCCCGTAAAGTATGATGCGGGCAGTCCGAACAGCTGCGGGAATCCTTGCGCTGTTCTGGATGTGTGTGATTTTTGCCTTTTCGGCACAGGAACAGGAAGAATCCAGCGTGGTCAGCGAAACATTTACTTACCGGATGGTGCGTTCCGCGGACAGTTTATTCGGCCTGAGCTGGGATGATGAAAAACTGCATGCGATAGCGGATGCAATCGAAGGATATGTCAGAAAAGCGGCACATATGACAGAATTTGGAATCCTTGCGGTTCTTTTATATGTATGGCTTGGAAAATGGGAATTTGCAAAGCCCAAAACAATGTTTCTGGCAATTTTGATGACCGCACTGTACGCCGCCAGTGATGAGACCCATCAGCTGTTTGTGGCCGGGCGCTCCGGCCGGGTTACGGATGTGATGATCGACAGTGCGGGCGCCGTACTGGGCGTATTTATTTTTGCGGGAGTGGAAAAATGTATCATTTTTTTGTGGAACCGTCGCAGATCCAGGGGAAAAGAATTGTCATAACGGGCGGTGACGTCAATCATATTAAAAACGTACTGAGGATGAAAGCCGGAGAAGAAATTGCCGTCAGCAATGGGGTGGACGGGAAAGAATACCGATGCGGCATCGAGGCTTTTTCGGAAGAGGAAGTTATCTGCTCGCTGCGGTTTGTCAAGGAAGAGGGCGTAGAGCTTCCATCCAGAATCTGCCTCTTTCAGGGACTGCCCAAAGCGGATAAAATGGAACTGATCGTACAAAAAGCGGTGGAGCTTGGCGTCAGCGAGATCGTTCCGGTGGCGGCCGGACGCTGCGTTGTAAAGCTGGATGAGAAGAAGGCAAAGGCCAAAACGGCCAGATGGCAGGGAATCGCGGAAGCCGCGGCAAAACAGAGCCGTCGGGGCATGATACCCGGAGTGGCGGAAGTTATGAGCATGAAAGAGGCCGTCGCATACGCCGGTTCCATGGATGTAAAACTGATCCCGTACGAGCTGGCGGAGGACATGACGAAAACGAAGGAAATCATAAGCGGAATCCGTCCCGGTGAATCGGTCGCCGTTTTTATCGGCCCGGAAGGCGGCTTCGAAGAAAAGGAAATCGGGGCGGCAATGGAAGGCGGTGTGATTCCCATTACGCTTGGGAAACGGATTCTCAGAACGGAAACTGCGGGATTAACAGTGCTTGCCTGGCTGATGTATCATCTTGCATAGGTTAAAAAGAACCGGTCCGCTGCAGGCATTCTTTTCTTGTATCAGTGCCGTCAGGGGGCAGTATATCATATACTATATTATGAGATGCTGAAGCATAATATGACAAATAGGAGCTGTTTATGGAAGTATATTTGGATAACTCGGCTACCACAAGATGCTTTGATGAAGTGGCGCAGCTTATGATGAAGATTATGTGTGAAGATTATGGAAATCCTTCCAGTATGCACCATAAGGGCGTAGAAGCAGAGCATTATATACGACATGCGCGAGAAACACTTGCCAGGATACTGAAGGTAAATGAAAAAGAAATTCTTTTTACATCCGGAGGCACGGAATCGGATAATATTGCGTTAATCGGCACGGCGATGGCCAACCATCGTGCGGGAAGACATCTGATTACGACGAAGATAGAGCATCCGGCTGTTCTGCAGACAATGCGTTATCTGGAAGACCAGGGATTCCGGGTGACGTATCTCCCGGTAGACGGACAGGGGAAAATACGCCTGGAAGATCTGGAACACGCGATCTGTAAGGAAACCATTCTGGTGTCCGTTATGCACACCAATAATGAGATCGGCACGCTCGAACCGATAGCGGAAGCGGGCGAACTGATTAAACAAGTGAACCCGGATACCGTTTTCCATGTGGATGCGGTACAGGGATTCGGTAAATTCCGCATCTACCCTTCCAGAATGAAAATCGATCTGCTTTCGGCCAGCGCGCATAAGATTCACGGGCCAAAGGGCGTGGGATTTCTGTACAGGAACGATAAAATCAAAATCAGCCCGATCATTTATGGCGGCGGACAGCAGAAAGGGATGCGTTCCGGTACGGAAAATGTGCCCGGAGCGGCCGGGCTTGCCAGAGCGGCCGAGCTGATGTATGAAAATCTGGATGCGGATATGGAACGACTCTATCGTCTGCGGGAAATGTTCATACAGGGCGTATCCCAGATCGATCATGTGAAGGTCAACGGATGTGCGGGAAGAGAAGGAGCGGCGCATATTGTCAGCCTTTCCGTCAGGGGAATCCGGAGTGAAGTGCTCCTTCATGCGCTGGAGGACAGGGACATTTATGTTTCCGCCGGAAGCGCCTGCGCTTCCAATAAACCGATGCCGTCCGCGACGTTAAAGGCGATTGGTGTCGAAAGAGAATTGCTGGAATCGACGATACGGTTCAGTTTTTCCGTTTTTACGACGGAGGAAGAAATCAGATATACTTTGAAAGCGCTGTATGAAATCATTCCGATGCTGAGAAGATATACACGGCGTTAGAGCCCGGAGAACTTCTGAAGACATCGCATCGCGGGATGCGATGCCGGGAAGTTCAGCGGTTTATAAAAAGGAGCAGATTATGTTTACATCATTTTTGATTAAATATGCGGAAATCGGCGTTAAGGGAAAAAACAGGTATCTTTTCGAAGATGCGCTTGTGAAACAGATCCGCCACGCTTTAAAGAAGATAGACGGAGATTTTCAGGTGCGGAAGACGGACGGAAGAATCTATGCGGATGCCGTGTCGGCGTTCGACTTTGAGGAAGCCGTGGAGGCTTTGCAGAAGGTGTTTGGGATTTCCGGTATCTGCCCGGTCGTTTCCGTAGAGGACGAAGGATTTGAAAAGCTGGGAGAACGGGTCGTAAAATATCTTGATGAAGTTTATCCGGACAAGCATAAAACCTTTAAGGTTGCGGCGAGACGCGCGCGGAAAAATTATCCTCTTGATTCCATGGAAATCAACATGGAAATGGGCGGCATCATTTTGGACGCGTATCCGGAGATGAGAGTGGACGTGCATAAACCCGAAATCATGCTGCACATCGAAATCCGGGACAAAATATATATTTATTCGGAGATCATTCCGGGGCCCGGCGGCATGCCCGTTGGTACGGGAGGCAAGGCGATGCTTTTGTTATCCGGCGGCATCGATTCTCCGGTGGCGGGCTATATGATCGCGAAGCGCGGTGTGAAAATCGATGCGGTATATTTTCACGCGCCGCCGTATACGAGCGAGCGCGCTAAGGAAAAGGTCATAGATCTGGCGAGGAAGGTCGCGCAGTATACGGGACCGATTTATCTGCATGTCATTAATTTTACCGATATCCAGATGTATATATATGACAAATGCCCCCATGATGAACTGACGATTATCATGCGCCGCTATATGATGCGGATTGCGGAACACATTGCGAAAGAATCCGAATGTCTCGGGCTGATTACGGGAGAGAGCATCGGACAGGTGGCTTCACAGACGATGCACAGCCTGATGGTAACAAACGAAGTGTGCGAACTTCCGGTTTACCGGCCGCTGATCGGTTATGATAAAATGGAGATTGTGGACATTTCGGAGAAAATCGACACATATGAAACGTCGATTCTTCCTTATGAAGACTGCTGCACAATTTTCGTGGCCAAGCATCCGGTTACGAAGCCGAATTTAAAATTTATCAGGAGGCATGAAGAAAATCTTGCGGAGAAAATAGACGAGCTTGTGCAGACTGCGTTAGACACCGACGAGCTGATTATTGTTTCCTGAAAAATGGCTGTCCGGTCAAAAATGAGCAAAAAAAATGATACCACAGGATGAATCCCATCCTGTAATATCATTATTATGTACCGATTCACATTAAGTAAGGTTTTAAAGCTTCCATGATCTCGTCGGCGCCGTCTTCCGTGTGGATATTCAGATCGATCGGCTTGGACAGATCGAGACTGAAAATGCCCATAATGGATTTAGCGTCAATAACATATCTGCCTGATACCAGATCAAAATCATAATCGAATTTTGTAATATCAGTTACGAAGGATTTGACCTTATCGATTGAATTTAAAGAAATCTGAACGGTTTTCATTGAGAATTACCTCCTTTATTTACTTGCTATTAGCTATAATACTAAAGGCTGGGACGCTAAAAGTCAATGTCAAAACAACACAAAAATACAGGAGTTATTATGGAAAGTATAGCGCTGCATAATCTTGGCTGTAAAGTAAACGGATATGAGATGGATGTTATGCAACAAATCTTGCAGGAAAAGGGTTATAAAATTGTATCATTTGATGAGAAAGCCGATATTTATATTATCAATACCTGTACGGTGACCAACATCGCGGACCAGAAAAGCAGACAGATGCTTCACCGCGCCAGGAAAAAAAATCCGGAGGCTGTTGTGGTGGCGGCCGGCTGTTATGTGCAGACCGGGGAAGAAAAAATAGCGGAGGATCTGACCGTCGATCTTGTAATCGGCAATAACCGGAAGAAGGATGTGGCGGAGATTCTCGAAGAATATCTGGGTGAGAGAAGAAAAGGAACGCTGCCCCGGGAGGACAGGACGCTGCGGAGCCGGACGGTCATTGACATTAACCATACGAAAGAATATGAGGAAATGAAACTTCATGGGACGGGCGGACATACGAGAGCCTATGTAAAGATACAGGATGGCTGCAACCAGTTCTGCTCTTACTGTATTATTCCGTATGCGAGAGGCCGGGTGCGGAGCCGCGGAGAGGAAGACATTCTGAAAGAGGTGTCCGGACTTATCGAAAGCGGTTATCAGGAAGTTGTGCTGACCGGCATCCATATCAGTTCTTACGGAATAGACCGGGGCGGTTCGGAGCTGCTTCAGCTGCTTGAAAAATTAAACGCAATGGAAGGGTTAAAACGTATTCGGCTCGGATCTCTGGAACCGGGAATTATAACGGAAGAATTTGCGGAAAAGCTCTCCGGCCTTTCCTGCGTATGCCCGCATTTTCACCTGTCTTTGCAGAGCGGATGCGATGAGACGCTTCGTCGGATGAATAGACGTTACACGACGGGGGAATACTTGGAAAAAGTAGAAATGCTGCGGAAATATTTTGACCGTCCCGCAATTACGACGGATATCATTGTCGGGTTTCCCGGCGAAACGGAAGAAGAATTTGCGGTTACGGAGGCTTTCCTTACCAAAGTACATTTTTCGGAGATGCACATTTTTAAATATTCCAGGAGACAGGGAACGCGGGCGGCGGCGATGGAAGCCCAGATTCCGGATCAGGTAAAGAACGAACGGAGCGGCAGGCTGATGCGGCTTGCCCGGCTTATGTCACAGGAATACAGGCAGTCTTTTGCCGGTGAGAAAGCGGAAGTTCTGTATGAAGAAGCAAAAATGCAAAACGGAGAGGTTTATCAGATCGGACATACGGTACGATATATAAAAACAGGAAGGAAAACACAGGAAGCGTTGAGAAACCGTATTCTGACGGAAACGCTGACGGAGGATTTTCTGGACGATATGGTACTTGTGCAGGCTGAGAACGGGAATGAAAATCATTAAGGATTCATTAAGATTCTCCGGAATTTGAAGGAAAGATTGAATTTTAACCACAGATAGAGTATGATAGACAGAAGGAATTGGACAAAAGCGGAAGAAGGGGGCGGCATTACGAAAATGCAGGATTTCGAAAATACACAATATTTCAGAGTGGAGACGGAACCGGAAACAGGCGTAAAGATTGTGCTTGCAACGGTTTACGAGGCATTGACGGAAAAAGGATATAATCCGGTGAATCAGATCGTAGGATATATTATGTCCGGCGACCCCACATATATAACCAGCCATAAAAACGCGAGGAGCCTGATTATGAAGGTGGAACGCGACGAACTGGTGGAAGAAATGCTGAAGGAGTATATTAAAAAATCTCTTCAGAAACAAAATTGATTCACAGCATCAGAGGGAACGGGCAAGGTACGGATTATGAGGATAATGGGTCTGGATTTCGGTTCCAAAACGGTAGGAGTGGCGATCAGCGACCCTCTCCTTATTACGGCACAGGGAATTGAAATTATCAGAAGAAAAGACGAGAATAAATTACGGCAGACTCTGGCAAGAATTGAGGAGCTGATCGTTCAGTATGAGGTGGAGGAAATTGTCCTGGGATTTCCCAAAAATATGAACGATACGATCGGGGAACGTGCGGAGCTTTCATTGGAATTTAAGGACAAGCTGGAGAGAAGAACGGGACTGCCCGTAACGATGTGGGATGAAAGGCTGACGACAGTGGCCGCGGACAGGGCCATGATGGAAGCGGGAATCAGAAGAGAAAACCGGAAGGAACATGTGGACCGGATAGCGGCGGTTTTGATACTGCAGGGATTCCTGGACAGACGCAGCATGGAGAAAGAGACTGCGGAAAAGTAAGAAACGGAGTATTTGGAAATGGAAAAGATTATTTTCAGGGCGGAAGGTGAAGAGCCGGTTGAGTTTTATGTTCTGGAACAGACAAGAATCGGCGGTATCGATTATATTCTTGTTACGGATACGGAAGAGGAAGACGGGGAAGCCCTGATATTACGGGATGTGTCACAACAAGGCGAGGAAGAGGCGCTTTATGAAATTGTGACATCGGATGAGGAACTTGATGCAGTTTCGGCTGTATTTGAAAATATGCTTGAGGATATCGAACTGTCCTGAAGGCGTACTGAAAGTTTAATAAAAAACGGAAACAAATCAATTAAAAAACGCGGGTACATATAGAGTCTCATCGGACTGTTTGTCCGAACCGGGGAAGCGACAGCGTCCGGGAAAAGAGCGGAAATCAAAAAAGTGAATGCCGGCAGCTTTTGCGGAAAGGCCGATCAGTCGATGGAACACTATACTGACCAGCAGGAAAAATGGAGGAAAATTTTTTGAAAAAAAATGAACAGGGAACGGCATCCGGGCTGAAGATTATTCCTTTGGGCGGCCTGGAGCAGATCGGGCTGAATATTACTGCCTTTGAATACGAAGACAGTATTATTGTAGTTGACTGCGGTCTGTCTTTTCCGGAAGATGAGATGCTCGGCATCGATCTGGTAATTCCGGATGTTACTTATCTGAAGGATCATATCGACAAAGTGAAAGGATTTATGATTACGCACGGTCATGAGGACCATATCGGTGCGCTGCCGTATATTCTGAAAGAGATCAATGTGCCCGTTTATGCGACGAAGCTGACGATGGGCATTATTGAAAACAAGCTGAAAGAACATGAACTGATGAATACGACGAAACGCAAAGTCGTAAAATTCGGCCAGTCGATTAATCTGGGTCAGTTCCGGATTGAGTTTATCAAGACGAACCACAGCATCGTGGATGCTGCCGCGCTGGCAATTTATTCCCCGGCGGGCATTGTCGTGCACACGGGAGATTTTAAAGTCGATTATACACCGGTATTCGGAGACGCCATCGATTTACAGCGTTTTGCGGAAATCGGCAAAAAGGGCGTGCTTGCGCTGATGTGCGACAGCACGAATGCGGAACGGCCCGGTTTTACGCCTTCCGAAAAAACGGTGGGAAAAACTTTCGATACGCTCTTTTCGGAACACAGCGATACGAGAATCATTATTGCGACATTCGCGTCCAATGTGGACCGGGTACAGCAGATCATTAATTCGGCGTACAAGTTCGGCCGGAAGGTTGTGGTGGAAGGCCGCAGCATGGTCAATATTATTGAAACGGCGTCTACGCTCGGTTATTTGAATATACCGGATCAGACGCTGATCGATGTGGAGCAGTTAAAGAATTACCCGAATGAAAAAACGGTTATCATTACGACGGGAAGCCAGGGAGAGAGCATGGCGGCATTAAGCCGCATGGCGGGAAGCATTCACAAAAAGATTTCCATCGTGCCCGGCGATACGGTTATTTTCTCGTCCAATCCGATACCCGGAAATGAAAAAGCGGTTACGAACGTGATCAACGAGCTTTTA
This sequence comes from uncultured Lachnospiraceae bacterium, assembly GCA_910584965.1. Classification (GTDB taxonomy): domain Bacteria; phylum Bacillota; class Clostridia; order Lachnospirales; family Lachnospiraceae; genus UBA3282. The sequence goes on from CAJUDZ010000006.1 coordinate 116,857, forward strand.
ATGAAGGGTGCGGATGTCATTTTTCAGGACGTCCATGTTTCGGGACATGCCTGTCAGGAAGAGATCAAACTTTTATATACGCTGCTGCATCCAAGATATGCGGTGCCGGTGCACGGAGAGTATAAGCATTTAAAGGCACAGGCCAAGATCGCGAACGGACTCGGCATCGATAAGGAAAATATCTTTATTCTGCATTCCGGAGATGTCCTGGAAATCAGCGAAGAGAAGGCGGAAGTGACCGGAAGAGTGCCGGTAGGCGCGATTCTGGTGGACGGACTCGGCGTTGGTGATGTCGGAAACGTGGTTCTGCGGGACAGACAGCACCTTGCGGAAGACGGCATTATTATCATAGTGCTTGCACTCGATTCTTACAACAGCCAGCTTGTGTCGGGGCCGGATATCGTGTCCCGGGGGTTTGTGTATGTGAGGGAATCCGACGAACTGCTGGAAGAAGCGAGGCTTCTTGTAGACAGCGCCGTGGAAGGATGTCTGGAGAAAGGGCAGACCGATTGGGGAAAACTGAAATCTACGATTAAAGATGTTCTGAGCGAATATGTATGGAAAAAGACAAAACGGCGCCCGATGATACTTCCGATTATTATGGAAGTCTAAAAGGAGAGGACTGCATGTTAGACAGCATTGTACAGAAAGCGGCGGATAACTTTATAGAAGAAATCAAAAAATCAAATATTTACAGGGAATATGATTTTCAGAAAGAGAAGTTAAAGAGGCAGCCGGAGCTGTTTGATAAAGTAACCGAATTTCGGCAGAAGAACTATGCGTTACAGACGGAAACGCCGGCGGAGGAACTGCTGGACAGGCTCGATGCCTTTGAACGGGAATACGAAGAATTTCGCTCCCATCCGCTGGTGGATGATTTCCTGAGAGCGGAGCTTGCTTTCTGCCGTATGATGCAGGAAGTGAATGTGCTGATTACTGCGGAGCTGGATTTTGAGTAAAAACCTGAATCTGTGATGCAAGGCGGAGGTTTTTGTATGAACATAAAAGAAGTAATAGGTTCGATTGTGGAAACGATTATCAAAGTAGCGGCACTCCTGTTTCTGATTTCCTTTGTTTACGATGCCGCGATCAAGGCCTATGATTTCGGTTTCAGGGTCTTTGCGGAAGAGGCCATGACGACCGGAGACGGCAGGACAATCAGCATTTCCGTGGAACAGGATGATACCGTTATGGATATCGGGAAAAATCTGCAGGAAAAAGGGCTGATACGGGATGCGAATCTTTTCTTCGTGCAGGAGCTTCTTTCGGAAAACCACGGAAAAATCAATCCCGGTATCTACGATCTTAACACATCTATGAAGAGCGATGAAATGCTTGCGATTATGGCGGCGGAACCGGAAGAAGAAAAGAAAAAAGAAGCGGAAAACAGCGGCAAGGCTGATTCCGAAGAAGAGGAAGATCAGGACGCCGGCGATGCGGAAGAAAACGGCGCGGAAGAAAACGGCGCGGAAGGTGAGGCGGAATGACAGGAGATGAGCGTACTACGGCGTTTATCAATTCCCTGGACCCGGGCAATACCCCTTTTTTGGATGAGATAGAAAAGGAAGCGAAGAAAACCAATGTACCGATTATCAGAACGGAGATGCAGAGCTTTATCAAATTGCTGCTTGCTGTAAAAAAGCCCGCATCTGTTCTGGAGGTCGGCTGTGCCATTGGTTTTTCTGCATTATTGATGAGCGAGTATGCGCCGGCGGGATGTACGATAACCACGATTGAAAAATATGAAAAGCGGATTCCCATTGCCCTGGAGAATTTCAGGCGGGCGGGAAAAGAAGACTGCATTACGCTTCTGGAAGGCGATGCGGCGGATTGGCTGAAAAAGCTGGATGGCCCTTATGATTTTATTTTTATGGATGCTGCAAAGGGACAGTATATTCATTTTCTGCCGGATATTCTGCGGCTGATGCCGGACGGAGGCATTCTTTTATCCGATAATGTGCTGCAGGACGGGGATATTATCGAGTCCCGTTATGCCGTGACGAGAAGAAACCGCACAATACATACCCGTATGCGGGACTATTTATATGAACTGAAGCATCATCCCGATCTGGAAACGGCGATTCTGCCGCTGGGCGACGGGGTGACTGTGAGCGTAAAGAAAAGATGAAGCTTTTCTAAGCCGGCAGAGGACGCCGCCCAAGAAAAGCTAATCATCTTTGGCAGAATCGCAAGAGCAATTCTGCCGGGGTAATGGAAAGAACAGAAGTGGTTCTAGAGCTCACGGCAGAGGACGCCGCCTAAGAAAAGCTAATCATCTTTGGCAGAATCGCAAGAGCAATTCTGCCGGGGTAATGGAAAGAACAGAAGTGGTTCTAGAGCTCACGGCAGAGGACGCCGCCTAAGAAAAGCTAATCATCTTTGGCAGAATCGCAAGAGCAATTCTGCCGGGGTAATGGAAAGAACAGAAGTGGTTCTAGAGCTCACGGCAGAGGACGCCGCCTAAGAAAAGTTAATCATCTTTGGCAGAATCGCAAGAGCAATTCTGCCGGGGGTAATGGAAAGAACAGAAGTGGTTCCGGCGGGGGTGAAACGGAAGGATTGGAGTGTAATGAGAAAACCAGAATTATTGATTCCGGCGAGCAGTCTGGAAGTGTTAAAGACGGCGGTGATTTTTGGGGCAGATGCGGTGTATATTGGAGGAGAGGCGTTCGGCCTGCGGGCGAAAGCGAAAAATTTCACGAAAGAAGAGATGGTGGAAGGAATCGCTTTTGCGCACGAGCATGGCGTGCGCGTTCATGTGACGGCAAATATACTGGCGCATAACGACGATATGGAAGGCGCGGCGGCTTATTTCAGGGAGTTAAAAGAAATAAAGCCGGATGCGTTCATCATTGCGGATCCCGGAATGTTTATGCTGGCGAAAGAGATCTGTCCGGAAATCGATGTCCATATTTCCACGCAGGCCAATAATACGAATTATATGACCTTCCGGTTCTGGCATGAACAGGGAGCAAAGAGAGTCGTCTCCGCGAGAGAACTGTCTTTGCGGGAAATTAAGGAGATCAGGAAACGGGTGCCGGAAGATCTGGAAATCGAAAGTTTTATTCATGGGGCGATGTGCATTTCCTATTCGGGGCGCTGCCTTCTGAGCAGTTATTTTACGGGACGGGATGCCAACCAGGGAGCCTGTACCCATCCCTGCCGCTGGAAATATGCGGTGATGGAAGAAAAACGGCCCGGAGAATATTTTCCCGTCTACGAAAACGAGCGGGGTACTTATATATTTAATTCCAAAGATCTGTGCATGATAGAACATATTCCGGAGATGATCGACGCGGGAATCGACAGTTTTAAAATAGAAGGCCGGATGAAGACCGCGCTGTATGTTGCGACGGTCGCGCGCACTTACCGGAAGGCGATCGATGATTATCTGGAATCTGAGGAAAAATATCGGGAAAATATGGACTGGTACCGGTCGGAAATTTCCAAGTGCACATACCGCCAGTTTACGACAGGCTTTTACTTCGGAAGACAGGAAACGGAAAACGCACAGATTTATGACAATAACACGTATGTGAATGAATATACGTATCTCGGCATTGTTGGTTCCGTGGGGGAATCAGGCCGCGCGCGCATAGAACAGAGAAATAAATTCTGTGTGGGAGACGATATTGAAATCATGAAGCCTTCGGGAGAGAATATCCCCGTTAAGGTGCTTCATATGTATAATGAAGAAGGGGAAGCGGTGGAAAGCTGTCCGCATTCCAAACAGCAGATTGATCTGGAACTTTCACAGGCGCCGGAACCGTATGATATTCTGCGGGCTGCATGCCGGTAAGGTATAAAAACATAGCAGCCGGCGCTTATTCGCTGACCAGCTGCTTTACGGAAATCGTGCTGATTACTTTTATCATGGTGCAGGTAGCAAAGAATATGCAGGCCGGCGCCAAAGCAAAACCTGAGAATGTTCCCGCCGGGGATCCGGCAAACGGAAATCTGGTCAGTCCGAGCAGTCTGGCACAGGGAGCCAGCAAGTACGGAATGATGAACAGGCCGGCGGCGATTCCGAGAATGCTTCCCGTTATGGCCGGAAGGCAGTTTTGGTACAGATAAATTTTCAGGACCTGTGCGGAGGTCAGTCCGACCGCTTTCAGCAGCCCGATCAGATATTGTTCCTGTCTGATTAATAAAAATGTGAGATTCGTCGTAATCAGGACGACGATCGTGATTAAAACGGTTAAGATCAAACCGAACGCGGGAGCAAGAACGCCTGTGAAGTTTTCACCGTTTGACTTGGAAGCGATAAATGCAAATTTTCCGTGATATTTTTCGGTGAGTTCTTCGGCATATTTCCATTTATCGGCGCCGTTGCGCAGTACGAGCATATAATCTCCGTAATTTCCGTCCGCTTCTACAAATGTATCCAGATTCTCCGTGACCATTCGTAAGACGTTGCCGTAATTGGAGAGAGTCTGGAAAATTTCCGTTATTTCATATTTTCCCTTTTTTCCGTTCACAAGCAATTCTATTGTATCACCGGTTTCGAAGCCGTATTTCTTTGCAAGGCCGAGTCCGACGCCCACTTCGTTTTCCCGGAGCGGCCGCCTGCCATACAGCGACCGGTCTTTGATTTTTTCATTCCAGGGCAGTTCATAAAGTTCCGTCGTAATGCTTTGATAAGTATTCTGATCATCGGGCTTATATGTTACATATACTTTATTGACTCCGTACAGGTAGTCTATCTGCGGATCCTTTTCAAATTCGTCCGTAATCGCGCTTACGGGCGTATCTTCCACGGAAGTCACATAAATATCCGTTCTGATGAATCCCCAGGTTTCCGGTTCCTGATCAATATTTTTAACGGCATTCAGGCATCCTGTACAGACGACCGTCAGACTGCTTAATATCAGGGACACGCCTGCGATATATACAAATCTCAGTTTCAGATTTCGTATTTTTCCGAGGGCATAACAAAACTCAAACGATGCTTTGCCCTGAAAGCTGCTGATTTTTTGCCGGCCTTCGTTTTTTGTGTCAAGATGCAATGCGCCGTTTCTGATTGCAAAGGATGCCTTGAAACGGCACACTTTGAAAACGGTGCAGAAACATGTCAGCAGGACAGATAACAGGACCGCGGCCGTGATAAAAAGCTGATAACCCGCAATACCTGTAAAGGAAACCGCATACAGGCCTGTGTCCTTTAGGATTTTGGTTATGAGAGCCTTGACAAGCAAGCCTCCGATAACGCTTCCGGAAGCGGCTCCAAGAAAACCGGCGGCGCCGTAACTGATCAGATACCCGTTGATAATCTGGGTTTCCGTCATGCCCAGGGCTTTGTAAATGCCGATGGTTTTGATGTCTTCACAGATATCGCTTTTTAACAGAAAGATTGTCAGAGCGATGACGGTGATTACGAGAACAATGCTTACAAAACACAGAATGGCGCCGATCATTTGATAAACGGCCGTATAGCCGCCTTTTATGCTGTCGTATGTATAAAGCGCATTGCCCAACGGCATCTCAAAATAGGTTTCCGTATCGTGTATGAAGTTCTGTTCTGTCAGATGGGTGTATTCGTCAAACCGGATTTCCAGATAGCTTACTGCGCTGTTCTCTGCGGCGGGAAAATCTGCGAGCCGATCATATCCGCACCACATTCTGTACACGTTTGTATTGCTGCTTCCAAAGACGGGGTCCGCCACGATTTTTGCGGCCGTGACGCTGACCGACTGATCTGCAAATCGTAAGAAAAACGGATCGCCCTCTTTCAGATTTAGAATATTTGCCAGTTTTGCCGTAATCCATACTTCCCCTTCTCCGGGCATGTGGGGTTCTGAAGCATCCGGTATTTTAGGCGACAACATATTTTTTTCTGATTTTTCGGGAAGTTCCAATAGAATGCCGTTGCTTAATTTTATGCCCTCTTTTTCGATATAATCTATTGTTTTCGTATTTTCCGTTATCTGATATTGAAATGCGGCCGGCGAATTGTCCAGATATTCCTTTACAAAATCCGTCGAAAACATTTCGTGATCCCACAGGCAGCATAACTGTGCGCCTTCCATCGCTTCATAGGCGTCGTCGAATATATGGTTTAATTCCTTTATTAATATGAGGGCGTTTACCAGAAGCGCTGCAGTGATTGCGATACAAATGCCAAGAAACAGATTCGGTATTTTTTTCTTTCTCAGCCTGGCCAGGCCGCACATGAAACTCGCTTTCATTTTTTCTCCCATGCCTTTCCAAAAGTTTTTGACGCGTTTAGATTGTCAGAATTTTACCATCCTCTTTTTTGCAGAAAATGAAGAAGTTCTTTTTCCCGGCGTTGACAGATTTCGTCCCGCGTTACGCTGTCTTGATAAGTTTCCGGAAAAACAAGTTCGCCGTCTACACTTCCGTCTTTCAGGAAGACAACCCGTTTTCCTCTGGCGGCTACCTTGATATCGTGCGTGACAAGAATGATGGTTTGTCCTTCTTTGTTTAACAGATGCAGCAGTTTCATAACAATTTCTGTCTGTGCCGAATTCAGGCTGCCGGTCGGTTCATCGCACAGCAGAAGCGGAGGTCTGTTGATGATGGCGCGTAAGATGGAGGCTCTTTGCTGCTGGCCGCCCGACAGCTGGGACGGATACTTATCCGTATGCTCTTTCAGGCCGCACTGTCCGCATAGTTTTAAAATGGTATTTTTAACGGAATCCTTTTCTTTACCCTTTGCCATTTTTCCGGCCAGCATCATCGGCAGAATCATGTTTTCATAGACAGTGAGATCGGGAATCAGACAGTGCTGCTGAAATACAATCCCTATGTTCTCGCGCCGGAATATCGTTTTTGCTTTTTCGCGCATCTGTCCGAAATCAGTATTTTTCAAAAGAACCGTGCCTTCATCAAAATCATCGATACCTGCGATCAGGTGAAGCAGGCTTGTTTTTCCGGAACCCGAAGCGCCCATAATGATTACAAATTCCCGGGCGGCGACGTCCAGACTGATGTGGTCAACAGCCAGACTTTCGACTGTTCCCTCGCAATACTTTTTGGTCAGGTTTCTGACTTCCAATATTTTTTGCATCTTTCTTCCCCATTCTCATTTTTCTTCCCCATGCTCATTTCAATTGGGGCCGACACGATTATTGTTTCGACTGCTTTTCAGCCTTAAACAAAAGATATCATGCCGTTTTCTGAGCCGCAATCCTTCTGTCGCCAAGTACTGAAATTTGTCGTATCATACAAAAAGCCCGCCGCAATAAGCGGCAGGCGCAATGAAAAAACTTTTTTTACCGTTCAAAATACATGTCTGTGATCAGCGTTCCGTCCCGGAAAAGATAGTCGGTCTCTCCGCCGTTTTCAAGAAGCACTCTTCGGATATTTTCCATGCCGAATCCGTGGTTTTGCCGGTCCGTCTTGGTGGTTTTTCCGTTTTTTAACGCTTCATACATCTCGGCCGTTGCCGGATTTGTAAATTGAAAAAGTATCGTGTTCCTGTGTGTCAGAATAGAAACCGTAATGACCGCGTCTTCTGCAGGGACCGCTTCGCAGGCTTCAATGCCGTTATCCAGCATGTTGGAAAACAACGCGCATAAATCGTAGGTGTCCATAAAGTCCGGGGCATCCAGCTTTCCTTCAAACGTAATGGAAACGGATTTCTTTTCCGCGTCCTGTATTTTCTGGTTCAGGATAACGTCTAACATTTCGCTGCCCGTGTGATACTTTTGCGTCGTCAGTTTTTCAAAATGGTTTTCGATCGTTTGTAAGTGCTCCAGCGCCGTTTCCGTTTTGCCGTCTGCCAGCAGCAGGCCCAGGAATCTTAACTGGGCATAGATATCATGACGGAATTTGCGCATTTCTCTGTCGCTGTCGTAAATATTTTGAAAATACATCTGCTGAACGCGGATAATTTCTTCTTTTATTTTGTTTTGCTTCAGGTAATAGTCTTTGGTGTATACGTTAAAAACAAGCAGAATAATGCCGATAAAAACCGTACCCATAAATACCAGCGCAAAGGCGGGCAGCATGCCGCTTTTTTCTTCATGTTCCATATACGCCGGCATCACCGTAATGATTTCAAACAAAAGGATTCCGCTCCATAAAATAATCATAATTATAAGGTATTGAAACCAGTTCAGCGAATGAAAATACAGAATAAAATTCTGCGTCCATTTTCTGTTTATGATATACAGAATGAAGCCCGTAATCACCAGCGCAAAAAATAAACTGAAGGCGCCCGATCTTTCGGCGCTGATTTCCCGATAAACCGATGACGGACGGAACAAAATACAGCCGATTCCAAATACGATGCTTTCGGCCATGTTCACCAACAGGTATACGCCCGTGAAATGGATGATGTTGGAGAACGGTGTTCCCTGAAACAAGATGATATATATGACCATATTCAACGCCAGTATGACGGCGGCGCTGTTGTGGAAAAACAGCACGGCAGGTATTGTAACCAGTAAATAAACGCCGGCCATTGCCGCGTACTTCGCGATTCCCTTTTTTCGGTTATGGAAAATTCCCTCACCGATCAGAAATAATTCCGCGGCATACATGACATTGTAGATAATCTTTAAAATCGTATCAGTCACTTACATCACTTCTACCTTTCTCCGTAAAAATTCCCGATACTTTTCCATCACTTCATTTTTACGGAATCTGCTTATTTTAACGGTTTTTCCGGTATCCAGCAGGACTTCGCCGCCCTTTTTTTCAAAATATTCCAAATTGACCAGATAGGATTTATGAATACGTGCAAAATCCTGAAAGGGAAGCGCGCTTTCCCAGAATTTCATGGTTTTCCGCATCAGATATTCTTCGGTCTCCGTTACGGCCAGGGTATATTTGTCCTGCGCTTCGATATATTTAATCCGTTTCACCGGTAAAATATAAGTTTCTCCATTCTCTGCGATTTCCAGTACCGGTCCGCATAAATCCAAGAGCGTTTTCTCCATCACTTTCCGAAAAATTTCCGGGCAGAGCGGTTTGAGCAGAAAACCGACCACGTTTTTGCCGAAGGCTTCCAGAGCCCGTTCCCGATGGCTGGTCGTGAAAATGATTCTTGTCTGTTTTTGGTTCGATTCAAAATATTCTTTAATGCTGATACCATCCTGTGCGGGCATTTCGATATCCAGAAGAAGGATATCGTAATCATTGCCTGCCCCAATCATTTCCCCGCCTGAGGCGAAAATATGGATATCCGGCATTTCGATAGCCGGTTCCTTTTGTTTAAAAAATGCTTCGCACATCCGCAGCAGATTTTCCCGGCCGGCCGCTTCGTCATCGCAGATTGCTATTTTGATTTTGGGCGCCATATTTCCTGATGATTCCTTTACCAATATATTTGTCAAAGCAATACCCTTGTTCGCGGAGGGTACGCATCTAACATGAATATACCAAAGATCACGGGAAAACGAAATCAAAATCTGTGGTTTATGCCGGAATTACGAAATGCTTTTGTGGAAAATGAACAGGAATACCTTTTTTTGTGTCTTTATTCCCGTAAAATATACAAAATTTGAATCCGGGTATTGCATTTTGGGGAAAAATAGCGTATTTTAATAAAAGAAACTGCAGTTGCATTAAAAATTATATAAGATATCTTGAACGAGGATGTTCCAAAAAGATTATTTTTGGGGCATTTTTTTGTACAAAGCATCGTGTTGTGACAAAGATAGGAGGATTCATATGAGCGAAGTATTCAATGTGGAGGAGATTTTTGGACAGAACTTGTTTACTCTCAGTAAAATGAAGGAGCGTCTGCCGAAAAACGTATACAAAGAAGTGGTAAATGTTATGAATAACGGCGGCGAGCTTTCTATGAGCACGGCGAATGTTGTTGCAAAGGAGATGAAGGATTGGGCGGTAGAGCATGGCGCAACGCATTATACGCACTGGTTCCAGCCGCTGACGGGAATCACCGCCGAAAAACACGATGCGTTTGTGACCCATCCGGACGAATCGGGGCGGATGCTGACGGAATTTTCGGGCAGAGAGCTGATCAAGGGCGAACCGGATGCGTCCTCGTTTCCATCCGGCGGTCTGCGCGCTACTTTTGAGGCGAGAGGATATACCGCGTGGGATATTACCTCGCCGGCGTTTTTGAAAGAATCTACCTGCGGAACGATTCTCTGCATTCCTACCGCCTTCTGTTCTTATACGGGAGAAGCGCTGGATAAAAAAACGCCGCTGCTGCGTTCGATGGAAGCGTTAAGCGAACAGGCCCTTCGTATTGTACGCCTGTTTGGAAACACGGAGGCGAAAAAAGTAACCGCGTCCGTCGGCCCGGAGCAGGAATATTTTCTGGTAGATGAAAAACTGTATATGAAGCGGACCGACCTGATGTTCGCGGGCCGTACTCTGTTCGGGGCACCCGCGCCGAAAGGGCAGGAGATGGACGATCATTATTTCGGCGTTATCAGGGAACGCGTCGGCGCGTATATGAAAGATCTGAACGAAGAGCTCTGGAAGCTGGGCGTTACGGCGAAGACACAGCATAACGAAGTGGCTCCGGCACAGCATGAACTGGCGCCGATTTACGAGACGGCCAACATCGCGGTAGACCATAACCAGATCGTTATGGAGACGATGAAAAAAGTCGCGGCCAAACATAGTATGAGATGCCTGTTACATGAAAAACCCTATGCGGGCGTGAACGGTTCCGGCAAACATAACAACTGGTCCGTTACGACGGATAACGGCGTCAACCTTCTGGATCCCGGAGAGACACCGAATGAAAATATTCAGTTTCTGCTCGTGCTTGCCTGCATCCTGAAAGCGGTGGATACGCATGCGGATCTTCTGCGCCAGTCCGCCTCCGATGTCGGCAACGACCACAGGCTGGGAGCCAACGAGGCGCCTCCTGCGATTATCTCCGTTTTCCTCGGTGAACAGCTTGAGGATGTTGTCAGCCAGTTAATCGAAACGGGTTTTGCGACTTCCGTCAAAGAAGGCGGCAAACTGCTGACGGGCGTCAAGACGCTGCCTGATTTTCAGAAGGATGCGACGGACAGAAACAGAACTTCGCCGTTCGCTTTTACCGGGAATAAATTTGAGTTTCGTATGGTAGGCTCCGCGGATTCCATCGCAAGTCCGAATACGACCCTGAACGCTATCGTCGCGGAAGCGTTCTGCGAGGCGGCGGATCGGCTGGAAAAGGCCGATGATCTCGAGGTTGCAATTCATGACCTGATTAAGGAATACATGTCGAAACACCAGAGAATTATTTTCAACGGAAACGGTTATGCCGACGAATGGGTTGAGGAGGCACAGAAGAGGGGGCTTCCGAATATCAAATCCATGATCGAGGCGGCGGATACGCTGACGACGGATAAGGCGGTGTGCCTGTTCGAGAAATTCCGGATTTTTACGAAGGTGGAGCTTCAGTCCCGCGAGGAAATCATCTATGAGACTTATGCGAAAACCATTAACATCGAAGCGCTGACCATGATCGACATGGCCGGTAAGCAGATCATCCCGGCGGTTGTAAAGTATACGAAGCTGCTTGCGGATACGGCGAATGCGGTAAAAGAAGCGGGAGCGGATGCGTCCATGCAGATAGAACTTTTAAAAACTGTCAGCGAAAAACTGGCGGCGATGCAGACGGCGGTGACAGAGCTGAAAGAAGTGGAGGCGAAGGCTTCCGCGATGGAAAATGCGAAAGAGCAGGCATTTTTCTATAAGGATACGGTCAGGGTGGTTATGGAAAAACTGCGCGAGCCGGCGGATGAACTGGAAATGATCGTTGATAAGGACATCTGGCCGATTCCGACCTACGGGGAACTGATGTTTGAAATATAAAATCAGAGCATGCGGAAATCGTCTTAACGGTCAACAGTGAAGATTTATAGAGGGTCTGAATTGATATCATCAGACGATTGCGGAGGGAAGCCCCATGATAATCAGCGCGAGCAGAAGAACTGACATTCCGGCCCTTTTTTCCGACTGGCTGTTTAAAAGAATGGAAGAAGGGTACGTTCTTGTCAGGAATCCGATGAATTTCCACCAGGTGAGCAGAATCAGTCTTTCGCCGGACGTTGTTGACTGTATCGTATTCTGGAGCAAAAATCCCCGGCCGATGCTGCACGGGCTGGGGAATCTTGAAAAATATATGTATTATTTCCAGTACACCCTGAACGCCTATGGAACCGATATCGAACAGAATCTTCCTCCGCTGGATGAGAGAATCGAAACGTTTCGAAATCTGTCGGAAAGCCTCGGCAGACAGCGTGTGATATGGCGTTATGACCCCGTGCTTTTAAATGAACGCTATACGATCGGCTGGCATGTCGAACGATACGCGCATATTGCAAAAGAGCTATCCGGAAGTACTGACAAATGTATTATCAGTTTTATAGATCTGTATCCGGGAATGAAGGGCAGGGTAAAAGACCGGAATGTTTATGAACTGCATACCGAAGAAAAGAGGCGGCTCGCCGGAGAATTTTCGGCCATTGCCGGCGGCTGCGGCTTTTCGATAGATACCTGTGCGGAAGATATCGATCTGGCGGAGTTTTCCGTCGGCCATGCACATTGTATCGATGCCGGGCTGATTTCCAGGCTTCTGGGCTGCGCTGTCAAAGCCGGAAAAGATAAGGCCCAGCGCCCTGAATGCGGATGTGCGCCGGGCATCGATATCGGACTGTATAATACATGCCGGAACGGCTGTGTTTACTGCTATGCGAATCACGGCGACAGTGCAGGGAGGAAGAGCGTGCAGGCGTATGACGTCAATTCGCCATTATTATGCAGCCGGCTTACGGAGCTCGACAGAGTTACGGAACGTAAGATGAAAAGTCTGAAAGAGTTTTGCTGTTATGAGTTCCCCGGGGGGATTTTATAACTTTCAAAAAAATTTTTCAATAATTTCAAAAAATTTCAATTTAGGGCTTGTCAAATGTCTTAACATGCTGTATAATTCCAAATTGTAATGTTAATGGGCTATCGCCAAACGGTAAGGCAACGGACTCTGACTCCGTCATTTCAAGGTTCGAATCCTTGTAGCCCAGCTAAATGACCCGGTGAAGATGATTCACCGGGTTTTCTGTATCATGCGGCAGGCAGAAAGAAGGCATTTGCATATGTATACGTTTCAAAGCAGAATCCGTTACAGCGAGGTCGGGCCGGACGGGAAGCTGACGCTGGAATCTTTGCTGGATTATTTTCAGGACGTTTCCACGTTTCATTCCGAGGACCTGGGACTGGGCGTCGGTTATTTAAAAGAAAAAAATATGGTCTGGGTATTGTCTTCCTGGCAGATTGTCGTGGAACGCTATCCAATGCTTTGTGAAAAAGTAATAACGGGAACGGCCCCGTATGAGTTTAAAGGATTTGTCGGATATCGTAATTTTTGGATGGAAACGGAAGCGGGAGAACGGATTGCCTATGCCAATTCGATCTGGAGCCTGATGGATACCGTGAAAAAGGCGCCGGCCAAACCTACCGCGGAGATGCTGGAAGGCTATCGTCTGGCGGAAAAGCTCCCGATGGATTACGCGCCGAGAAAGATTTCGATGCCGGGTGGGGGAAAACGGGAAGAAGAACTTTCGGTAAAAACGCATCATCTCGATACGAACGGCCATGTCAATAACGGACAGTATGTGCGGATGGCCATGGACTATATCCCGGCTGATTTCCAAATCCGGCAGATGCGGGCGGAATACAAGAAGCAGGCGGTGCTGCATGACCGGATTATGCCGGTAACGGCAGTTAGTGAGGAGAAAACGCTGTACACGGTATCGCTGAACGCAGAGGACGGGAAACCGTACAGCATAGTCGAGTTCAGGAGAGATTGAAAATGAAAAAATTCAATCTGATAAATTGCCGTTTGCGCAGCGGAATGAGGAGAAGAAATGATAAAACTTGGTGAAATACAGACATTGAAAATTGTGAAAAAAGTGGAATTTGGCGTCTATCTGGCGGACGAAGGACAAAATGAAGAACAGAATGCGGCAGAACGGCCGGGACAGGCCCTGCAGACGTCGGAAAAGGTACTGCTTCCGGGAAGACAGGTTCCGCGGGAGGCAGGAATCGGTACGGAAGTGGAAGTGTTTGTTTACAGGGATTCCAAAGACCGGCTGATCGCTACGACGGCGAGGCCGCTCATTACGCTTGGCGGCGTGGCCAGACTGCGGGTGGTGCAGACCGGGCAGATCGGCGCGTTTCTGGACTGGGGACTGGAAAAAGATCTGCTGCTTCCGTTTAAGGAACAGAAAAAAAGAGTGAAAGAAGGAGAAACCTGCCTTGCGGCCCTCTATATTGATAAAAGCGGCAGACTTTGCGCGACAATGAATGTATATCGTTATCTGCGGCAGGACAGCCCTTATAAAAAAGATGACCGGGTAACGGGTACCGTTTATGAGATCAGCGATAATTTCGGAGCATTTGTGGCCGTCGATGATATGTATTCCGGTCTGATAGCCAAAAAAGAGCTGTACGGAGATGTTCAGGTCGGCGGTACGGTTGCAGCGCGGGTTATAGAGGTAAAGGGGGACGGGCGGCTGGACCTGAGTATCCGGGAAAAGGCATACTTACAGATTGAGAAGGATGCGGAAAAAATTCTGAAAGTCATAGACAGCTATGACGGCGCGCTGCCGTTCACGGACAAAGCCTCTCCGGAAACGATCAAAAGAGAAATGCAGATGAGCAAAAACGAATTTAAGCGGGCGGTAGGACATCTTCTGAAGGAGAAGAAAATTATAATAGGGGAAAAAGCCATTCGAAAATTATAGAAAACTTGCAACTTTTGAAGAATTGAGTATAATTTAGATAGACAGAATAATGATGCAAAACAAAGAAAGGAAAATACCGGAAACACGGTATGAGGTGAGAAAATGAAAATTCAGAATATTGAAAATGTGGACAAATTTTTTAAGGTTGTGGACAGCTGTAAAGGAAAAGTAGAGCTTGTAACGGGAGAAGGCGACAGACTGAATCTGAAATCCAAGCTTTCCCAGTATGTATCGCTTGCAAATATTTTTTCGGACGGTACGATTGACGAACTGGAAGTAATCGCTTACGAACCGGAAGATACGGCTAAATTAGTGGAATTTATGATGGAAGGTTAAATTTCGGATGAACAGTAAAAAAGTGAACTGGGCTTTTTTGAGCCTGATACTGCTGAATATTGCTTTATATGCCCTGATGTTTATTTGCTATGCGCAGGGCATTGCGATATTTGATATCGGCATTGTGGCAAATCTTTTAGTCAGTCAGATGATTTTGATTTCCCCGGCGTTTCTTTTTGCGCTCGCTTCCAGAAAAAAGACGGAAACAGGCCGCATGAACGAAATGCTCGGTTTTCACAAAATAAAGATATCCTCTTTTCTGATGGTTCTTCTTTTTACGTTTCTGATTATGCCGATGTCAACGGCACTGAATGCAATATCCATGCTTTTTGTGGATAATACGGTAAATGCCATCAGCGGTGATGTCTTACAGATGCCGTTTCCGGTTATGCTGTTTATGATCGGGATATTCGGTCCGTTCTGTGAAGAATTTGTTTTCCGCGGTATCATATTCCGCGGCTACAAAAATTCAGGTTCGGTGTTCTGGTCCGTATTCTGGTCGGCGCTGCTGTTTGGCCTGATGCACCTGAATTTCAATCAGGCGGCCTATGCGGTTGCACTCGGCATCATGTTCGCTTTGCTGGTTGAGGCAACGGGAAGCCTTTGGTCCTCGGTGATCGCGCATATGGTGTTTAATTCCTGGCAGGTGTGCATCATGTATCTGACGGATCTGATTCCGGCGGAGGTGATGGGGCCGGAAGTGGAACTTACCCAGGAAACGCTGATTGCGGCGATCGGCCCTTATCTGTTTGCCGCGGCTGTGGCAACGCCTCTGGCGGTCTGTGTTCTGATCTGGCTGTCGAAAAATGAAAGACGGGAAGCGCAGTTTTGCTCTGTCTGCGCGCGCCGCAAAGAGAAAAAAGAAGCGATGGTCAGCATTCCGCTTATCATAGCCATTGTTCTGAGCCTTGTCTGTATGAGTATGGAATGGATTATGGCGCTTCTTTAGGGTGATATGCTTTGTGATAAAAAACGCTGATGCGGATTCATACAGAAAAATACAAAACGCCGCTGTGTGAACAGTGACGTTTTTGCATTGCAGCGATTAGATGTACGTATCGAAATTGCCGCCAACGGAAGGGTTGACGGAACGCTCCATGGACGCGGCATCCATCATGTCGGTAATCTGATTTCCGGCAACAGCCATAGCGTCAAGAGACTTGCTGAGCATTGCCACACCGAAAGCGGAATTTACCTGGGATGCGGACATTGCCATGGATAATCCTGGAATATCCATATTAATCCTCCCTTCTTTTTACACAATTGTCTGTTCAGACTTATATATAGTATATCACACTGCATGAGAGAAGGCCAGAGGGAAAAAGGGTTATTTGAACGCCGCTTCTTTGTATAGATTGTATAAATCCTTTTTCTGGGAAAAATTGCCAGTTTGTTTGAATAATACACAAAAAATTAAGAATTTGAGGTAGATTTTTTTGTTAAAATAGATTAAAATGAGTATTAAATGCAGATTTTTCAAAAAAAATCTGTTTTAAGTACTGTACAAATTGCTAAATTTTATGCGGGGGTTCGCAAGGCTGCATGGGAGGTTTACTATGATTTCTAATCAGATTCTGCAAAATACGATTGAGGGTTTGAAAAGCATTACACGGGTTGAACTTTGTATTATGGACATCGACGGAAAGGTGGTGGCCATGACCGCGGACGAAATGGAGAAATGCAGCAAACCCGTGGCAGAGTTTGCCAAATCGCCTGCGGATTCTCAGGAAATACAGGGTTATCAGTTCTTTAAAATCTTCGATGAGCAGCAGCTTGAATATATTCTGATTGCCGGCGGTATCGGTGAAGATGTTTATATGATCGGCAAACTGGCGGCTTTTCAGATTCAGAATCTGTTAGTGGCTTATAAGGAGCGGTTCGATAAAGACAATTTTATCAAGAATCTTCTTCTGGATAATCTGCTCCTTGTCGATATTTACAGCCGTGCGAAGAAATTACATATACAGACGGACAACAGACGGGTAGCGCTTATTATCGAAACGGACAATACGAAAGAGAGCAATGTGCTGGAGCTTATGCGGACTTATTTCAGCAGCAACAGCAAAGACTTTATTACGGCGGTAGATGAAAATAATGTGATCGTCGTCAAGGATCTTCTGGAAGGGGACGGCAGCAGGGAAATCGAAAGGACGGCAGCGGGCATTGCGGCATTTCTTGAAAAAGAACATATGAAAAACGCGAGAATTGCTTACGGGACGATTGTCAATGAAATCAAGGAAGTCAGCCGTTCCTATAAAGAGGCCAAAATGGCGCTGGATGTCGGAAAAATTTTCTTCGGAGAAAGAAATGTGATCGCTTACAGCGAGCTCGGAATCGGACGTCTGATCTATCAGCTTCCGATCCCGCTCTGCAAGATGTTCATTAAGGAAATTTTTGACGGGAAAAGCCCGGATGATTTCGACGAAGAGACATTGACGACGATTAACAAATTTTTTGAAAACAGCCTGAACGTCTCGGAGACTTCCAGACAGCTTTTTATTCACAGGAATACGCTCGTATACCGGCTGGATAAACTGCAGAAAAGTACCGGACTGGATTTGCGTGTATTCGAAGATGCGATTACTTTCAAGATTGCATTGATGGTCGTTAAGTATATGAAGTACATGGAGAACTTTGAATATTAAGGGAGAGAATTACTGTGGGAGAAAAAAGAGAAAGTCAGAGAGGCGAAAGAATGGCGGCGCCCGCCAGAGGCAGGCGGAGAAGGCCCGTCATGGATAACAATGAAATTATTTCGCTGAATAAGGTCTGCAAGGCGTATTCGACGGGGGCGCCTGCTTTAAAAGATGTGGATCTTCATATTAACAGAGGTGAGTTTGTTTTTATCGTAGGCGACAGCGGTTCTGGAAAATCTACGCTGATTAAGCTGCTTTTGCGGGAACTTACGGTTACGAGCGGCAGCATCAACGTCATGGGCTATGATCTGGCCAAAATCAAACATCGGAAAATACCTAAGTTCCGGCGCAATATCGGTATTGTATTTCAGGACTTCCGTTTGTTAAAAGACCGGAATGTTTATGAAAATGTGGCTTTTGCCCAGAGAATTATCCAGAAGTCCAATAAAGAGATTAAGAAAAACGTTCCGAGTATCCTTGCGATCGTCGGACTCGCGGGTAAATATAAAGCGAAGCCGAAACAGCTTTCCGGCGGCGAGCAGCAGCGGGTGGCTCTTGCAAGGGCGCTCGTGAATAAGCCGACCGTACTGCTTGCGGACGAGCCGACCGGTAATCTGGATCCGAAAAATTCCTGGGAGATCATGAAGCTGTTGGAACAGATCAACGAAAACGGCACGACGGTGCTCGTTGTTACGCATAACAGAGAAATTGTCAATGCGATGCAGAAGAGAGTCATCACGCTGAAAAAGGGCGTGATCGTAAGCGACGAAGAAAGAGGAGGATACATCGATGAGGATTAACACATTGTTCTATACGCTTCGTCAGGGCTTCCGGAATATTTTCAGGAATAAATGGTTCACGCTCGCTTCGATTGCGACGATCAGCGCCTGCCTTTTCCTGTTCGGCCTGTTTTATGCGATTGTCAGCAATTTTCAGAGCATTGTAAAAAATGCGGAGCAGGGCGTATCCGTCACCGTATTTTTTCAGGAAGGGCTGGAGGACAGCAGAATACAGGAAATCGGGGAAATGATTGCGAGAAGGGCCGAAGTGTCCAATGTGCATTTCGTATCCGCGGAGGAAGCATGGGAAGGCTTTAAAGCGGATTATCTGGGCGATTATGCGGACGGATTCACTGAAAATCCGCTTGCGGATTCCGCCAATTACCAGATCTATTTAAACGATGTTTCCATGCAGCCGGCGCTGGTGACGTATCTGGAATCCGTGGATGGAATCAGGGAGGTCAACCGTTCGGAAGTGACGGCGACGACGCTGACGGGCATCAATGCGCTGGTTGCTTATGTTTCGGTCGGTATTATTGTCATTCTGCTTGCCGTATCCGTCTTTCTGATCAGCAATACGGTGACAATCGGAATTTCTGTCAGAAAAGAAGAAATTAATATTATGAAATATATCGGGGCAACGGATTTTTTTGTCCGTTCACCTTTTGTTATTGAGGGCATGCTGATCGGGCTGATCGGAGCGGCGATTCCGCTCGGTCTTATTTATGTTCTGTATAATGTCGTCATGGAGTATATACTGGAAAGATTTGCCATGCTTTCTCATCTGTTAAATTTCCTGACAGTGGAGCAGATCTTTAACGTGTTGGTTCCCATATCACTTGGAATCGGAGTTGGAATCGGATTTTTTGGAAGTATTACCACAGTTAGAAAACATCTTCGTGTTTAATGTAAAAAGTGTTTGCGGTCTCGGTACGGAAGGAGGAAAAACGCGGATTGAAGGCTTTAAAAAGATTGCTCGGCATATTTATCTGCATCGGAATCATCTTCGTTTTTCCGGCAGAGAAGGCGGAAGCCGTTACCAATGACAGCATCAAGGAAAAAGAAGCGGAAATTGAGTCGGCGAAAAAAGAAGTCGAGGGACTGAAATCTAATCTGACGGATATTGAAGCGATTAAGAAGGAACTGGAGCAGTCCAAAAACGATCTGAACACCTATGTGGAACAGCTCGATACGAAGCTTGGCAATATTCAGGAAAAAATTGCCGAATATAATAATCTTATTGCACAGAAAGAATATGAAATCGAAATTACCACACAGGAACTGAACGATGCGATTGCAAGACAGGAAGAGCAGTACGAGGCGATGAAGAAGCGTATCAAGTTTATGTATGAAAAAGGCGATACACTTTATATGGAACTCATTTTCTCGTCGACAAGCCTTGCGGATACGATGAACAAGGCAGATTACATAGAAGCGCTGTCCGCTTACGACAGGAACCAGCTCGATGAATATGTCAGGACAAGAGAGATGATAGAACTTTGTAAGACGGAGCTGGAGGCCCAGAAAGAAGTGCTGGGTGAGGCGAAAATTGCCGTAGAAGCGGAGGAGGCGTCCATCAACTCTCTGATTGCGGAGAAAGAAGCGCAGATTGTTTCCGTATCGGAGGATATTTCTACGAAAGAAGCGGCCATCAAAGAGTATGAAGACATGATTGCAGCAGAAAATGCGGAAATCATGGCGCTTGAAAAAGCGGTTGCGGAGGAGAAAGCAAGACTGGCGGCGGAAAACGCTAATGCCAGATCATATGACGGCGGTATGTTCGCAAATCCCTGTCCCGGATATCGGAGATTGTCGGATGATTACGGAAACCGCATTCACCCGACTCTTGGCGTTGAGAAATTCCATAACGGAATCGATATGGCGGCACCCAGCGGAACGCCCGTGTATGCTGCCTATGACGGGGATGTGGTGGCGGCCGATTACAGTTCGACCATGGGAAATTATATCATGATTAATCATGGAAACGGCTTGTATACAATATATATGCACAATTCCGCATTGTATGTAAAAAAGGGAGAATCTGTTTATAAGGGACAGAATATAGCCGCGGTCGGGAGCACCGGGCGTTCGACGGGACCGCACCTGCATTTCAGCGTGCGTTTAAACGGCAGTTATGTAAGTCCCTGGAATTATCTGAAATGATAGCTTTCAGTTTTGCCGCGGCCGGACACACATGCTTCTTTCCGGCGAAGGTGAAATTGCAATAAATAGAATTATGCGCAAATGGAGATGAATGATTGTGGATAATGATGGATATAGTAGTAATAATGAAATGAATCAGGGGGCAGGAAATCAATTGTATCCAAATGAACCGCAACGGGAAACGGGGCAGATAAAAGGCATGTTCCTTGTCGGTCTGCTGACCGGGGTTGTTGTCAGTGCGCTGGCGGCAAGCTGTATTTTTATCGGGATTAAATTTGCTGACGTGATACAGCAGCGCAGGGTTAAGCCGGCGAGTACGGAACATACGGCGGCGGAGAATGTCGTAAGTGACGATACAATGGCTAAACTGGAAGCGATCGAAGAGGTCATCGAAAAATACTATTATCAGGAAGAAGATATCAATACGGACGGTATGATTGAGGGGATGTATGCGGGAGTCGTAGCGTCGCTTGGAGACCCCTATTCCGTTTATTATACGGCGGAAGAGTGGAAAGAGATGATGCAGGAGACGGAGGGCATTTATTTCGGCATCGGCGCATATATCAGCCTGGATAAGACGACCGGTTTTGGTAAAATCAACGGTGTAATCGAGAATACGCCGGCACAGGATGCCGGACTGCGGGAGAACGACATTATTTATAAAATAGACGGTGAATCGGCCCAGGGACTGGATTTGACGGAAATCGTCTCAAGAATCAAGGGAGAAGAAGGAACGACCGTTCATCTGACGATTTACAGAGAAGGAGAAAAAGACTATCTGGAAATGGATGTGGTCAGAAAGCAGATCGAATCTCCAACTGTCAATTATGAAATGCTGGAAAATAATATCGGTTATATTCAGATAACGGAGTTTGATGACGTAACGGTGAATCAGTTTGAAGAAGCGATGCAGGCGGTGCAGGGAGCCGGGGCGGCAGGCTTGATTCTCGATCTTCGGAGCAATCCGGGAGGAAGCCTTTCGGCCGTTGTGGATATTTCAAGACAGCTTTTGCCGGAAGGCCTGATCGTATATACGGAAGATCGTTCCGGAGAGCGGGTGGAATACAGCTGTGACGGCGATCGCGAAATCCGGATGCCGTTAGTTGTGCTGGTAAACGGCAATTCGGCCAGCGCATCGGAAATTCTGGCGGGAGCCATTAAGGACTACGGCAAGGGCGTTCTGATCGGGACAACGACCTTCGGTAAAGGCATTGTACAGCGGATACTGCCGCTTACCGACGGTACGGCAATTAAACTGACGGTCAGCGCATATTATACGCCTAAGGGTAATAATATCCATAACATCGGTATAGAGCCGGATATTGTATGCGAATTTGACGCGGATGCTTATTACGATGACGGATACGATAATCAGTTGGATATGGCTGTCAAAGAGCTGAGTAAGCTGATGCGATAATGGCAAAGAAGTTTATATTGATAAAATCAGGAAAAAGCGCAGGCGTAAGGCTTGCGCTTTTTCCATTTGCCGGGGAAAGTTTTCCGCGGCGTTTTATAAAATATGAATTTCTATTTCCGGCTCGGAGGCGGTCACCCGGATTCTGTATATTTCATGTTCCCAGGCCGTCTTCAGACGGGCGTCGGAAATGGGAATTTCCTCTATCGCGGGTGTTTTTCCGCCGGTGAGCCGCATCGTACCCAGGGAGCCTATGTGAAAAAGGAATCCGTCGGGCGATTTTTCACAAACCGGTTTTTCGTAAGTCATAAAGCTTAAAATAACGTTATCTTTCGCGGGAGTAAAGCTGTCCCGGATCAGAATTTCCTGCCCTTTTATCAGAGAAGCGGTTCTTTGATAAGAAGACACGCCGCATTCCTGTGGATAGGCCCGGGCTATGTCCATGCTGATTTCACAGACCGTATCCGAAAACCGGGAGCATACGTTTTGGGCGGAATACGCTTCTCCGTCCTGCTGCATGTAGCCATTGATGGTTGGCAGATTATGGTAGGCGGACTGCATGGTCCAGATCTCATATCGCTGCGGTGAAAAAGTTTTTTTCGTATAGCTTTCCACACCGACATCAATGAAAAAAGGTCTGCCGTCTTTGTAAACCGTGAAGCTGCCGGTGTCGTTATGGTTGTGGCTGTCCGCGTTGTCTCCGGCTTTCACGGCAAGAAGAAGGCGGTCGTCTCTTGCGATAAAAAGGCCGGCGCTTGGATAATACATATCGGGATAAACGATGGCCGCTGTTTCGTCCGTAGAAGCCGCCTTAATTTCTTTGGCGGCAAAACCGTTCTGAAGCCTGTAATAGAGGTTATTTTCATTGGGCAGCGTGAGGGAATCGGGAAGACCGGCCATATAGTCGGCGGCAGCAAATGCGGCCATATCCCTGTTTTCCGTTTTTTCCGCAAAAAGAAATTCCCGGACACCTGCCCGTCCTGCAACGGGAGAACAGTCGGCAAAATTCACATAATATTTATCTTTTACATGTACATTCAAAATATAAGAAGCTATATTTCTGATTTTACTGTTTTGATACAGATGACGGAACGCATTGGATGTTACGGCATTTAAAAAATCCGTCGTGTTGAACAGGCATAAACCGGCATGGCGGTAATAAGAAGCGCCTTCGTCACAGCATCCGTCATCTCCATAGTTCTCCAGAAAATAATCGACGCTCTGACATGCTTTCAGAAAAACATTGCGTCTGAGCGTTTCATCGGTGTCTGTCAGGAAAACGGCATGAAGGACATTCTGGGTGCACCAGACCGTCCAGTTATTGGTAAGCTCTCCGCTGCCGCCCATCCACCAGAAATGGCAGTTCAGATACGGCATAAAGATTCTGTCGGAAAGTTCCCGCATCATACGTTTTGCAATAAAAGGACTGATCTGTTCCAGCGTAGTCTTCAGAAGATAATAGGTACAGCCCAGAACGGAGCCGGTTTCAGCTGCGAATAAATCCAGAACGGGATTTTCGGCATCGGGAAGCGGCAGCTGCGGCGTATCCCGGACATAAGAGTTGTGAGCGGGAAGCTGCCAGGCGCTTTCGTCGCAGATGGCAAAAATTCCGTTGACGATGTCGTCGGTAAAGCGGCCTTTGTTTTCGACGCATTCAGCGAGAACAAGAGCACCAAGAGCCTGACGTTTGGGAAATAATTTGTCCTCGTAGCGGACGCGGTTTCCGGTTCTTGTAAAATCGAGAAAATCTGTTGCGGACAGATAAGGATAGGAAAAATGCAGATAGTGTTCTCCCAGCTTTACAGTTTCCCGTTTCCAGTCTTCGTCCAGGGCTTCCCAGGATTTTCTGTCATGAATCGGGGGATAGAGGGAAAAAGGAAAGAAAGAAGTCTGGCAGCCGGCGGCTGTTTCATAGAACATAAACAAATCCTCCTGTTTTTCTTTTAGTATATAAGAGGGATAATGCAAAGTAAATATAAAATCAGCATATATTATAATATTAGAGATGAACAAAATGCACAAAGAAATAACTAAAAAATAAGCAATAAAAATAAAAAAATACAGCATAATTTCATTAGAATAAAGAAAATTAACACTTTTGAACAATGAAATAGTCTAAAAAGTGGGATTTATTGACAAATACGATATATGACTATATACTGGTCATATGATGCCGGCAGCGAAAAAACAGAAAGAGATTCTTATCAAAAAGATGGAGGGTTTTTATGGAAACAGTTTTGAAAAACAGACGTGATGCGGTGGAATTGTTTCTGCGTACCATCCGACCGCTGAAACCTTTTTACAGCGAGCATCATGCTTTCCTGCATGTCGGAAACACTGGTGTGCATTACGGGGAAAAGTCGGCCAGAATGGAAGGCTTTGCCAGAATCATGTGGGGACTTGGCCCGCTTTGGTCTGCAGATAATACAGGGCTTCCCGGAGAACTGCAAACAGAGATTGCAGAATGGCTCGGTTTATATAAAGACGGCCTTGTTCATGGGACAACACCGGAAGATGAAGAATATTGGGCCGATATCTTCGACTGTGACCAGAAAATGGTGGAAGTCGCAGCGATTGTTTTTTCAATCGCCATCAATCAGAAAGCTTTGTGGGAAGATTTTTCGGATACGGAAAGGGAGAATCTGTACCGTTGGCTGAATCAGATCAACGATAATGATATGCCGAAGAACAACTGGCGTTACTTCCGCATTCTTACGAATATGACATTCCGCCTGCTGGGGCTTGCATGGAATGAAGAGCGGATGAAAGAAGACTTTGGTCTGATTGAGAGCTTTTACATAGGGGACGGCTGGTACTTTGACGGACAGCCAACTCAGATCGATTATTATGTGGCTTTTGCAATTCACTATTACGGTTTGATTTATGCAAAGCTGATGGAAGAGGTGGATCCGGAGAAATCCCGGGTGCTGAAAGAGCGCAGTAAGTTGTTTTTCCCTGATTTTGTTTATTGGTTTGCCAACAACGGGGAAGAAATTCCATTTGGAAGAAGCCTGACATACCGGTATGCGCACAGCAGTACATTTGCGGCGATGGCTTATGCGGAACTCGATGTGGACTACGGCGTGCTGAAAAACCTGGTGCTTCGGAATCTGGAAAGCTGGATGAAGCGGCCGATTTTTGACAATGCCGGCGTATTGACCATCGGTTATGGATACCCGAATATTTTTATGAGCGAAAATTATAACGGATGCGGTTCTCCGTACTGGTGTAATAAAGTATTTCTGATTCTGGGATTAAACGAGGATCATCGGTTCTGGACGGCAGAAGAAAAAGAGTATCCGTATGAAAAACGGAAACTTTTGAAACAGGCCAGAATGCTGATTACCCATGATGAGAATCATCATGTGCTGGCTTATGTGACAGGACAGCATTGCGGGGCGGAACTCGGACAGGATTTGCCAAAGTATGAGAAATTTGTCTATTCCAATCAGTTTGGAATCAGCGTTCCGAGAGGAACGACGCTGCAGCAGGGGGCGTTCGATGATGTGCTTGTTTTTTCCAGAGAAGGCGAAAACCGCTACTGTATGCGAAACGGCTTTACCGATTATGATATCGATGAGAAATGTCTGTCGGTCAGTTATAGCCCGATGAAAGGGGTAAAGGTAAAGAGCAGAATTGTGCCTTATATGAACTGGCATGTAAGGATTCATCAAATTGAAACCGAAGAGGCGATAGACATTGCTGACGGCGGTTTTGCCCTTCCGCAGGAAAGATGTTACCGGTTGACGCCCGGACGGGAGACCGGAAGGTTTAAAGCGGAAGATGTGCATCGGAAGGAACATATGCTGACGGCAGATTTCCCCTGGGGCAGCAGCGCCATTGTAAGTGAAACAGGACAGGACACAGAGCTGATCGTTCCGTTTTCCAATACGAACCTGTTCTATAACCTGACCGTAATACCTACCGTACAGGCATGTTTAAAACCCGGAAAACATTTGATTGTGACAAGCGCTGCGGCAGATTTCCACCAAACCGGAAAAGAACTGCTGACAGGAAAGCCGACGGTGAAAATTACGGAGCATGAAGTAGTTGTTGCCGGCGAAGGTGAGGAAATCAGAATCGATCTGGATAAGTAACGGCGATGGGAGGGTTATTCATTGAATCTGACAGAACAGGATAAGTTATGGGTTGAACAGACAATCGAAAAAATAAAGAAAAAGATGTTTCCGGTAACGGAACGTAATAAAGATAAGATTCCGTACACGACAAAAGACGGCGTTTTTGATGATCGTTCCGGGCCGGATGGAATCAGCTGGTGGACCAATGGTTTCTGGGGCGGCATCATGTGGCAGATGTATTCCCTGACAAAGGAAGAGCTGTATAAGGATGCTGCATGCCGGACGGAGGAGAAGCTGGATGCCGTTCTGATGGACGCGGGTGGACTCGATCATGACAATGGCTTTAAGTGGCTGCCTACCGCGGTGGCCGATTACCGGATGAATCAGAATGATAAATCTTATAACCGTGCGATACTTGCCGCTAATAATCTGGCGGGAAGATTTAATCTGGCAGGAAAATTTATCCGGGCCTGGAATGACTGGGGCGGTGTTGACCACAGGGGATGGGCGATTATAGACTGTATGATGAATCTGCCGCTTCTGTACTGGGCGAGCGATGTGACGGGAGATCCCCGGTTCAGACAGATTGCCGCAGCCCATGCCGATACGGCACAGCAATGTTTTGTACGCGATGACGGTTCGGTCAATCATATTGTGGAATTTGACCCGTTCAGCGGAGAAATGGTCAGAACCTATGGCGGACAGGGTTATGGAGTCGGCTCGTCCTGGACCAGGGGACAGAGCTGGGGACTGTACGGTTTTGTACTCAGTTATCTCCATACCAAAGATGAAAAATATCTGGATACATCCAGAAGGATTGCACATTATTTTATTTCCAATATACCCGAAAACGGTCTGATTCCGGTTGATTTCAGACAGCCCGCAGAATGCGTATGGGAGGATTCCACAGCGGCGGCCATTGCGGCATGCGGTCTGCTGGAACTTGCCAAAAACGTGGAGGGCAGAGACAGTGACGTTTATCTGAAGGCGGCTCTGAAATTGCTGAAAACGCTGGATAAGGAACGGTGCAGCTGGGACGATGGTGTGGATAATCTGCTGGAGAAATGTACGGCGGAATATCACAGCGAAGAGCATGAGTTTTCCATAATATACGGCGATTACTATTTTATTGAAGCTCTTTTAAAACTGTCGGGACAGGAATTATTTATATGGTAATATTTATTTTTTAAATATTATAAAATTAAAGGAGAGAGGAAAAGTATGAAAAAAGATTGGCAGCACTATTGCTGACCGCAGCAATGGCAGTCGGACTGTCGGCTGGATGCGGAAATGATTCGAGCGCTTCGGCACAGAGCGACAACGACGGACGGAAACCGAACCGGAGGCATCGGCAGAACCGGCACAGGCTGAAGTTGCTGAAGAAGTAACCGGGGAAGCCATCTTGGTCTGATTTTGGAAAGAATCAGGCCTTTTTATATTACAAAATTTTGATTATCCCCCAAAAGCGTTGATCTGCCGCCCGAAACCCTGCAAGCCCGGCCGCCGGCACACAGCAGATTTAGCATGAGGGATTGACAAAAGGATTACCTCCATTTATAATTTTCATTATATATAATTAAAACTATATATAATGAAAATTATAAATGGAGGGGCAAATATGCCGGCAATCGCGAAAGTTACAAAAGAAATGATTATAGACGCAGCTTTTGAAATTGCAAAAGAAATGGGAGCAGAAAACATAAACGCCCGGACAGTTTCACAAAAACTCGGCTGTTCCACGCAGCCCGTTTTATATCATTTTAAAACGATTGCAGATGTCCGAATTGCAACATATAAAAAAGCAAGTGAATTTCATATTAACTATGTAACAAATTTAAGCGGCAAATACGAACGCCCTATGTTGGAAGTGGGTATGAGACATATTCGATTTGCCGTAGAAGAAAAAAATCTGTTTCGCTTTTTATTTCATTCAAACTATTATACAGGCGTTTCTCTTTATGATTGGCTTACAGGGGAAAATTTTGATGCCTTATTTCCTGTTTTGAAGAAACAGGCAGAGGCAGACGAGCAACAGGCATATATCATATTTTCTCAAATTTTTTTAGTAACACATGGAATAGCCAGTCTGCTTGCCAACAATGCGATGGTTTATGATGAAGCATATTGTATAAACACATTGTCTAATGCCTATTTTGGAATAATGTATCTGATAAAAGAAGGAGAGTTATTATGAAAAAACAAATCGGAGGTAAGTATGAACAAACTTTTTAAACGCGATTTTACAATGGTTGTTATCGGTCAGATAATTTCGCTTTTCGGCAACGCCATACTGCGGTTTGCTTTGCCGCTTTATCTGCTTCGCGAGACGGATTCTTCGTCTCTTTTCGGCGCGGTAACAGCCTGCGCATTTATTCCAATGGTGATTTTTTCTCTCTTTGGGGGAGTCATTGCCGACAGAAAAAACAAACGGAATATTATGGTGGCGCTTGATTTTACAACAGCGGCGGTAATTTTGATATTCAGCTTTGCTCTGGGAAAAGTTTCGCTTGTTCCTCTGATGATAGCTGTGTTGATGATACTGTACGGCATTTCGGGAATCTATCAGCCAGCCGTTCAGGCAAGCATACCGCTTATTGCGGAAAAACAGTTTCTTATGCAGGGCAATGCGGTAATAAATATAGTAAGTACCCTCGCGGGCCTGCTGGGACCTGTAACAGGCGGCGTTCTGTTCGGTGCGTTCGGGATAATGCCCATTCTTTATATAAGCGTTGGCTGCTTTGTTTTCTCGGCAGTTATGGAAATTTTCATACATATCCCCTTTGAAAAAAATACCGACGGCAAAAGCATTCTTGGTGCGGTGGGTTCCGATCTGTCGGACAGCTTTCAATTTATTAAAAACGAAAAGCCGATTTTTCTTTCGGTACTGGTGATAGTTGCGCTGTTCAACCTTACTTTGTCGGCAATGATGATTGTGGGTATTCCCGTAATTGTAGTGCAGATTTTGGGAATGTCCGATACCGCCATCGGGATAACGCAGGGCGCAATGGGGTTGGGAGGACTTGCGGGAGGAATTATCGCGGGCGCAGCGGCGGAAAAAATCCGCCTTAAGAACGGATATGTATTTTTAATAATATGTTCGCTGGCGGCGTTTTTTATGGGAATTTCAGTTTTTGAAGCAATACCGAAAAATATCGGATATTTCATAATAACCGCCATAAGCTTCGGCGCAATGTGTGCTTCCACAATGTTCGGCGTGTCCATGATGACAGCGGCGCAGCAGCAAACTCCGCCTAATCTTCTCGGCAAAATAATGGCTGTGATTATTGCCGTGTCAAGCTGTTCCCAGCCTGTTGGGCAGGCAGTTTACGGAGTGTTGTTTGATGTTTTTACCGACAAGCCGTATTGGATTATGATGGGCGCAGCGATTGTGGCTATGGCAGTTTCGCTGTACTCCAAAAAGATTTTTGCGGTTCTTGAAAAGGAATCCGCTGTAAAATAAAGCGAAAGACGCAGAGCCGACAGATCTGTGAGAGGTCACAGTTTGCCGGCTCTCTTTATGTCTCAAAATATAAAGCCGTTTCTATAAACTCATTACGCTGTCTGTCAGCGGCTTTGAATCGATCAGGGCAGCCGCCGGGAAATTCTTCGGGGCCGTATATTGGGAGTTGACATAATACGCAATACAATGATACATTTAGATAAAATGCGCAGACTGCGTAAGCGTATACACAAATTGAACAGATGCTTGTATTGAAAGGATTTCAAACGAATGAGAAAGAGCGTACATACCGGGCGGAAGATCCGGCTTTTATCTTTTATGATGGCGGTACTGATGGCTTTTATGCAGCCGTCCAGTGTCATGGCTACGGAAACGGAATTGCCGGGCGAAGAAGAGAACATAACGGAGGAAGGCGAAGAAACGCCGGAAACGGAAAACCCGTCAGAGGAAACAGAATCTTCAGACGGGGCAGAATTACCGGATGCCGACAGTGCGGCGCCCATAAAATATATAACGGCGGTCGAGGCGCTTGCGGAAGATGAAACCTATTTTTCCTGTATGTATAAACCGACGCCGGAAGAACTTTCAGGTATTTTTCCGGAAACGCTTTTCGTATGGCTCGATGGAGAAGAAACGCCGGCGGAACTTGCCGTAACATGGGAGTGCGGGGAGGATTATACTGCGACAAAACAGCAATATTACCTTTTTTATCCCAAATGGGATGAGACCCGGTATGCGCTTGCGGAAGCGGTAAGAGATACGATTGAAGTTCCTGTGATCACAATTGAAGTGCCGCAGGAAGGCGGCAGCATCAAAAATCCTGAAGAGGCGAAAAGCAGTCTTCAAAGTATCATACGGGAAAAAGCAGTACTTGCGTCGGTTTATCTGTGCGATACCTATGAAATAAAAGCCGGCCCGTCATCTGACAGCGAAACGGTGCAAACGGCAGTCAGCGGTCAGTCCGTGCAGATTACCGGCGTGGAATCCGATGGATACGGGATGGTATGGTATCAGGTGCTGATGTACAGAAACGGAGCGGCTTATACAGGATATGTGGAAAAAACGTATCTGGCAACCTCGGATGAAGACTTTGCGAAGTGGGAAGAGACATATCTGGATATGGCCGCCATGCCGGCGACAATGGAGTTTTCGGAAGGATGCCCGGATATCGATCAGTTTCCGGCATCTTATCAGAATGCGCTTTATGCCTTGAAAGAGAAGCACCCGGACTGGACATTTGTCAGAATGAATACGGGGCTTGACTGGAATACTGCGATAGCAAACGAAATGGGAGAAAAAAGTCTGATTTCGAGCTTTCGTTCCGGTTCCTGGCAGAACGGGCCTCATTCGCAGAAGGGATGGAGCTACGCTTCCGAGGGCATTCTAAAGTACTATATGGATCCGAGAAACTTTCTTGCGGAACCCTATATTTTTCAGTTTGAACAGTTGATTTATAACAGTTCCTATCACACGGCGGATGCCGTGCAGGAAATGCTGAACGATTCCTTTATGGCTTCTGCAATACCGGATGACGGACGGACGTATGCGCAGGCTTTTACGACGATCGGACAGGAGATCGGTGTCAGCCCGTTCCATCTGGCGGCCAGGGTATTGCAGGAACAGGGGCCGAAAGGAACTTCGGCTCTCATATCGGGTTCAAGCCCCGGATATGAGGGATATTATAACTTTTTTAATGTCGGAGCGTCGGGAAAAACGATCGAGGAAGTAATCGCAAACGGATTGAAAAGGGCCGTAAAAGAAGGATGGAACAGCCGCTATGCTTCTTTACACGGCGGAGCGTATATTATCGGGAACCAGTATATTTTATGCGAACAGGATACGCTTTATCTGGAGAAATTCAATGTTGCGAGCGGCAAATATCCTAATTATACACACCAGTATATGCAGAATATCGAGGCGCCTTATGCCGAAAGCAGTAAGATTTACAGGGCATATACGAAAGCGGGCGTGCTGGAAAGAAAATTTGTATTCAAGATTCCGGTGTATGAAAATATGCCTGCTTCCGCCTGTGCGCAGCCGGAAAAAACGGATGCGCTGACCCTGGATAAAACGGTGGTGAGCAGCCTGGAAGTGGATAAAAGCGTGACGCTGATTCCTTATATAAACGGTTCCAAAGTAGACCATGTCAATGATATGACTTTTACAAGCAGCAATACATCGGTTGCGGTTGTTGATGCACAGGGAAAAGTCACGGCGGTTTCGCCGGGGAATGCGACGATCAGCTGTGCCAGAAGCGGAGCGAATATGGCGAATTGTACGGTGACTGTGGTAAAAGGAAAACCGTCAGTCCAGACCCCTGTGCTTTCACCGATTACCTATCGGGACGGCCTGAAACTGGCAGATATTATGCTGCCCTCTGGCTGGGCATGGGCGGACGGGAGTATAGCGACAGCGGTAGGAACGCCTGCTTATCCGGCAGTTTATACGCCGGCGGATACAACGAAATACGAAACGGTTACAAAAGAGATCAGCTTTACTGTTACAAAAGCAATTCCGTCATGCCAGGTTCCGTCCGGACTGGAGGTTAAAAGCGGCGGGAAATTAGGAAGCATCACGCTTCCGTTCGGATTTTCGTGGGAAAGCGATACGGAAACGGTATTGACAGATATCGGAGAATATACTTTTTATGTATCCTATAACCCGGATGAAAATAATTATTATACGGTCAACCATATTCCGATTATAGTTCAGGTAAAGGAAACGATTTCGGAAACACCGTCCGGCGGAAACGGTAATAGCGGAAGTTCCGGGAACGGAACGGGGAGTATACCGGGCGGCGGAAACGGAACAGGAAATGGAAGCGGAACAGGGAGCGGAGACAGCAGCGGAAGTGGAAGTGGAACGGGAAGCGGAAACGGCGGCGGAAACGGAACAGGGAGCGGAAGTGGAACGGGAGACGGAAACAGCGGCGGAAGTGGAACAGGAGACGGAAGCAGCGGCGGAAGTGGAACGGGAAGCGGAAACAGCGGCGGAAACGGAGACAACGGAGCAGGAAGCGTGCCGGGGAACGGAAGCGGCGGTACTGAGTCCGGCGGAGGCTCAGGCAGCGGAAGCACCTCCACAGGAAGTACACCGAGTGGAAGCGGTTCTGCAGGAAGCACACCGGGCGGAGGCGGTTCTACGGGAGGTACTTCGAACGGGAATACCTCGGCAGGGAGCGGTTCCGCAGGAAATCCACCGTCCGGAAATCCCCAGCCGTCCACACCACCGGAGGGCACAACAAACGGAAATGGACAGCCGCCGGCATCTTCCGGAGGGACGAACGGCGCAGGGGCGCCGTCTTCCGGTAACGGGCAGTCGGAAAACAATGCCGGAAATACTTCTTTCGGTGATACATCGTCCGGCGGACAATCCGGCAGTGAATCGGCGGGAAATCCACCGGCCACTGATACACAGCCGGGAACAACACAGCCGGACAAACCGGTAACGGCGGCGCCGGGCGGAAATGCCCAGCCATCCGGTACTTCGTCTGCCCCGGCGGGAAATCCGAATAATACGGCTTCGAGCGGCGGTTTACAGACAAATACGCCCGGAAGCGGCGGAGAGCAGATTATTGCGGCAGATGGTAACAATACGGATAATGAAGGAGAAAGCGGCGTATCCCCGGAGGGCGGGGCAGAAGGAAACACATCGCCGGACGGAACGGATTATTACAGACCGGCGGTAACGATTCAGATGGAGGATACCACGATTCTGACGCCTGAGAAGATGCAGATGGCCAGGGAACAGAATTTTGACCTTCTGCTGGACATGGGAGGCGCCGTTACATGGAGTATTGACGTGGATTCCATCGATGAAAGCGCAATGACGGAAGTGGATATGGGCGTAACGCTTGGAACCGAAAATGTGCCGCAGGAATTAATATCCACAATTTTGAACGGAAATAAATATCTGGAAGTGACGCTGGCACATCAGGGGGCGTTTGGATTCGAACCGGTTCTGCACATTGCAATCGGAAAAGAATACAGCGGACAATATGCGAACCTGTTTTATTATGATCCGGAAAAAGAATCGCTGGAATTTATCTGTGATGCGGTGATCGGGCCGGACGGCGTTGCAAGTCTTCGATTTGAGCATGCTTCCTGTTATCTTGTTATCGTGAGTGAACAGTCCATGTCAGGCGTGTCCTTCGAGGACGAATCCGTAAATCCTGCAACGCGCTGGATTATGACGGGTGTATTCGTTTTTATGATTCTGGTGGTCATCGGCTACGGCATTTTCTTTTTCCTGAAAATGAAGCGTGGAGAAGAGGACGACGAAGAGGAAGAAGACGACGAAGAGAATGACAGCGACGATGAAGAAACTGAGGACGATATGGAGTATATGGAACTCGATGACAGGGAGAATGATATCGAGTATATAAAACTCAATGACAGGGAGAATGATATCGAATATGGGAATGCGGATGGTGATACGGAAGATTCGGATGATGAATATTATGACGATGACGACGACTGGATAGAAGATGAAGACTGGCAGGAGCCGGAAGAGGAGCGAGAAATTTCTAAAAAGGTCACCGAAGACATTCACAAAACAAACGACTGGCCCGAAGAGGAAGTGCAAAATGCGGAGGATGACTGGATAGAGGACGACGAGTGGGTAGAATAAAGCGCAAAAACTGCACGAATCGGGGAACCGTCTGTGGGATGATACATACGTAATCAATGATATGGGGCTGTCTGCATAACGACAGCCCCAGTCACGACAAGCTATTTTTCGGAATTTGGCCGGAAGCCCGAAAACATCCAATAGAGGTAAGGGAAGAGCATGGCGGCAACCAGAAACGTCCAGACGATACTCTGTCTGCTGACTGCCATGATAAGGAACATCACCATAAAAAGAAGATACGGCCCATGCAAAAAACGGAAGATACGCTTTCTCTTTTCGGGAATATCCGGAAGCTGATCGGGCTGGCTTATTGTACAATGAATCGTTGCGCCGAAACGGTCAAATGCCCGGCAGGCCGTATATGCTGTCCCGTCAAGCTCAAAAGTCGGATACATACCTTCTTTTATTATGTTCAGATTCAGATTGTTTTCTTCGGCATACTGGCATAAGGCTTCGGTAAATTCCGAGGAATTTCGAACCATGCTGTCCGGTTTAAAGGAAAAGCGTTTTTTGCTTTCTGCATTGATAAATTTTTTGTAATCCTGGATAATTGACATAAACTTCCCTCCATTCTGCTCCATTCGGTTCATTTTATCAAGGGTTTCATCCACGTTTAAGGATTCAAGTTCCGCATGAATCAGAGACTGACAGATATCGACGCACGCGGCCAATTCTTTCTGTTTGTTCTCCAATACCTGAAGATGCTTTGCAAGTGCCGTATTGAACGGCATTTCTTCGGACAGAATTTTTCCGATTTCTTCCAGCGGCAGGTCAAGTTTTCTGAGCAGTTTGATTGTTTTCAGGGTTTTCAGATCCTGGTCGGAATACTCCCGATAATTATTGGCAGAATTTCTCATCGGGCGAATCAATCCTTTTTTTTCATAAAAGCGGATGTTTTGTTTGGTTATTCCTGTAAGATGTTCCAACTCGTTAATATTCAATGGCCATTCCCCCTTTACGGATTAATTATACTATAAAGGGTATAGTTGGTATAAGGTCAAGTGATTTTGTTGATTTTATGAAAAATATCTCCCTTTTCAGAATTGTGTACCCATAGAAAGCGGGATTATAAATATACATTGCGGGCATTAGGTACATATTTTATAATCAAATATAAATTGATAGTGTAGTCTCGGAAAGTCCATAAAAAAATAGAAAAGAATGATGCTATATAGAT